>DYWZ01000054.1 GCA_020742395.1 Enterococcus columbae | reverse complement strand
AATTACCGGTAGTATTTTGGGTATGAATCGTAAATTACTAGTCAAAGCAGCCCTACGCTTTATCCCTGTTGCCTTACTTTCAATGGTCACCTGCTTTTTTGCAGTCGGTCTTGTAGGGATGCTTTTGGGTAATGGCTTTAAGGATTCTGTAATGTATGTAGCCTTTCCAGCGATGGCAGGAGGAATCGGTGCGGGCGTTGTCCCACTTTCTAGTATTTATGCCGGAAGCCTGCATACTTCTTCGGCTGCTATTATTTCACGCTTAATTCCAGCTTCTGCTTTATGTAATGTATTAGCAATCATTTTTGCAGCGATGACCAGTCGGATTGGCGAAAACTTTCCCAAACAAAATGGACATGGTGTATTGATGAAAATCGATCTTGATTTAAACCAACCTGCTCCTAAGCTAGATGTGATGAAAATGGGGATTGGCTTGGCTTTATCGATTGCCTTTTTCTTATCAGGTAGTATTCTTAATTATTTTGTGCCAAAAGTTCACGCCTATGCATTTATGATTATCGTCGTCTTTTTGTGCAAAGCCTTTAATCTCATTCCTAGCTACTATCAAGAAGCAGCCGTGATGTTTAATCAATTAATCGTAAAAAACCTAACAGCTGCCGTTTTAGCAGCTATTGGGATTGCGCTTTTAAACTTAAATGTTTTAGCGCAAGCACTCACCTGGCAATTCGTCGTTTTATGCTTAGTTAGTGTTTTCGTTATTTCTATTGCTGCAGGTATCTTTGGTAAGCTTTTTGGATTATATCCAGTTGAATCTATGATTACTGCCGGTATGTGTAATAACAGTATGGGGGGAACCGGTAATGTTGCAGTCTTATCTGCAGCTCAAAGAATGGAGCTAATCGCCTTTGCGCAAATGGGGAATCGTTTAGGCGGCGCTTTGGTGCTTATCTTATCAGGTATCTTAATTCAATTGTTCTATCGTTAAAAAAAATCGTCAGATGCTGCCTCTTGGCAAAGCCTGACGATTTTTTACTATTTTTCTAAAGGTACTAAACAATTAGCTAATCTACTAGTCGTCTCTTTAAATAGTTGTTTTGCTTGAGTTACCCATTTACCTTTTGCTGCGATGGAAAATTCCTCAACATAGCGCTCACAAGTACTTTTTATCGCTTCTATCCTCTCTTTTTTCATCATTTTCAACATTTGCTTACGATTTTCTGACGTTGCATAACTATGGCTAGCAATAAAGTTTTGAATCAAACTTTTTTCTAAATTTTTACATATCTCTAATAAATCTTCTTCCAAACCATCTAACATATTAAAACTTCCTTTCCTTTTTTAATCGATGGTATTCTTCTTCATACAATATAATTTGCTTTTTATACGCAAATTGACACTCTTCTTGCTCCTCTTCTAATTTTCGCAATGCTCTTTTTACAATCCATTCTTTCTCTTCTTGTGCAGATTCAATCATATGGTAGACTGGTTGTACTTCTTGTGAATCGTTGTAGCCTCTTTTATTGAATAAATAACTCATTTGTTCATAGAGATATTCAAGCTCTCGATTAAACACCAATTTTTCTCGATTAACTGCATCAATCATCTCATCTTCTGATGAACTACGAATAGCTTATGCTTACTATCAAGAAATTCATGACAAAGAAGCGGACACCTTCTTTCAGCTTGTAAAAACAATGCCCAATTCGGTTCCAAGAGAACTGCATCATATAAAAAAAGCGTTTATAAACTATGAATCTGGCATTCGTTTAGCCTTAGAGTTGCCTTACTCAAATGCCAAAATAGAGAATCTGCATACTCACATCAAAGCATTGAAATGAGTAGCTTACGATTTTAGAAGCTTTCGTAGGATGAGAACCAGAATTTTCTTAATCAATCATCTGATCACTTACTAAGCATAAAAAAACATCTAAAGCAGAAAATCAATTCTACCTTAGATGTTCTTATATAACTCTATCAGTCCTATTTGACAAAGAGCCAGAAATGTTTGCCGACTATACACTAGCTTTGTTGTGCAAAATGCTGAGTATCAATTTCCACAGGGATTGCTAGAATATCTTTCAGCTGAATGTATAAGGCATCGCTAATTTTCTCTTCCCGATCATTCAACCGATCCACTAAAATTTCTTTTCCCTCCAGCGTTTGAAAAACATACCGTTGAATGTTGCCTAAAATAAATGATTCCTTCCATAGAACCGGAATCTTAATCCCCTGAGGAACAGGTTCAAATTGAATCAGCTCCGGTCTTAAATAATAAATGCAGCGATTGCCCTTAGCGGAAAACTCATGGGTATACTGATCCAGCTCATACCATTCGAAACGATTATAGTTGCCGATAAATTCCGCAACAAATCGGCTCTGAGGATTCTGATACAATTCCTTCGAGGTGGAAACCTGAGCCACCCGCCCAGCTTCCATCACAAAAATCCGATCACTGATTCGCATCGCCTCTTCTTGGTCATGAGTCACAAAAATCATCGTCATCCCTAGCGATTGCTGGATAGCGCGCAAATCCCGCTGCAGCTGTTTTCTAATTCGGGCATCCAAAGCACTTAATGGCTCATCCAGCAGCAGGACTTTCGGTTCAGTGACCAATGAGCGAGCCAGTGCCACCCGTTGTCGTTGACCGCCAGAAAGAAACTGGACATTTTTATCTGCCTGTTCTGTCATATCCACCAATGACAGCATCTTAAAAACCTTTTCCTGAATCACCTCAGGACTCAGCTTCTTTACCTTCAAACCAAAGGCTACATTTTCAAAAACAGTCATAGTTGGAAACAATGCATACTGTTGAAAAACAAAGCCGATATTGCGATCCTTCGTAGGCTTATCGATAATATTCTCATTGTCCAGCACAATCTCACCACTCTTTGGTTGTTCCAATCCCGTGATACAGCGCAGCAACGTAGACTTTCCGCACCCGCTGGGACCTAGTAAAGTAACCAGCTCACCCTTTTCAATCTGAATTTCATCAATAGCTAAAATCTGTTTTTCATCAAAAAACAGATTGAGATCATGTATTTCTAAAAACATTTTCCGTCACAACTCCTTTAAGGGCTTCTTTTTTCGACTGCTTCTCTTTCCTCGTCTGCTTAAGGGACAGCTGTTGCTTTTGTCGATAAGTCAGCATAAAGGTAGCTAAAGCAATTCCCACCATAAACAGCAAATACAAAACCATCACAGCGCTAGCCAAATGGCCGTTTTCGTTCATCCGCCGCAGCATATAGATGCGTACCGTCTGAAATCGACCGCCAATCAACAGGTTCGTCAGCATGTACTCCCCAAAAACCGAAGAAAAAATCATCAGAGAAACTAGGGTCGCACCGATACGGATGTTAGGAAACAGCACCTGGATAATAATCGTAGACATTGGGGCGCCCAAGGTTTCTGCTGCATCCACTAATTCCTTCAGATTAATTAAGCGCATCTGGTTGTTAAGACTAAGATAGACAATCGGCAACGCCGTAATAAACAATGCACCTACCAACACTACAAACATTGGGATACCAGTTTTAGCATACGTTCGAAGCAAAGCTGTTACCAAAATCACTCCCGGTAAAGCATACGGCAGCAGGAGCAGCTTTTCCAGCCAACGATTCAAACGAGGGAAATACAAATGAATCCAAATAATGGTGGGAATCATAAACAACAGAATCGTCACCAAGACCACACCTGCTAATAAAAGTGAGCGACCCACCGCAGCAATAAATTCCCTGTCCGTTAGCAGCTGTTGGAACCATTGCAAGGTAAAATCACTAGGTAAAAGCGATTTTGACCATTTAGTGGAGCTGGCATACAAAATCGTTACAATAATCGGCAGCAAGTAATACAGGACAAAGCAGAACAAAATCGGTTTTACTAACTTTTTCACGTCTGCACCACCTTGCCTTTCTTTTGAATAATCAACATTGCCGTTACCAGCAGAACACCTAAAGCGACTGCCAACGCACTGCCTAAATTAGGCTTGGCGAACACATCTCCCGACACTAAAGCCGCAATTCGAATCGTTAAAAGATTTACATTACTGCTGGTCAGGGCATACGCTGTTTCATAGGTCCCCATGCCATTAGCAAATAAGATGACAAAGGTGCTGGCAATTGATGGTCGCAAAAAAGGCAAAGCCACCTTGAACCAAGCATACGCTGATGAAGCGCCCAGCAATTGTGCGGACTCCAGCCATTCCTTTTTCACTTCCTTCATGCTGGGATACAAAAACAAGACCCCTAACGGAATTTGGAAATAGGTATACGTGATGGTCAATCCCCACCAAGAATACAAATTGAAGTCCTCTAGAAATGGCAAAATCATTTTCAGCACACCTACATTCCCCAACAAAATAATAAAAGAGAATGCCAGCGGAATCCCAGCAAAATTAGCTGCCAAATTGGAAACAAAGGTGATTTTCTCCTGCAATTTAGTCGATAGATTCATTAAGCATAAACATAAAATAAACGTCCCGATTAACCCAATCACACTGGAGCTGACAGCAATCAGTATGCTGTTAACAAAGGCCTGTGTGTAATATTTGTTGCTGAAAATATCACTGTAATTGGCCAATGTCCACTGGTTAGTTAAATCACTGTGCAAGCTGCACAGAACCATAAAAAGAAGTGGCAGCAGTAAAAATGCACAGAAGATAAAGGAGGCAGGAACCAGAACCAAGCGTTTTTTCATATCTTTCACCCCCTCATCAATTCTTGAATGTCTTGCATTTTCTCTGACGGTGCAATTCCTAATAACCAGCAAAACAATGGAGCCGCCAGCAGCTGTGGTACAGTTTGTTCCTTCAGCTTTTGGCGTTTATTTGAAATCAAATAAAAAGGAACTTCACGATGTGCAGCCAAGTTGCCGCCATGCAGTCCGTGCGCATCCATCCCGTGATCCGCAGTCACCACGACTTGATAACCTTTTTGCAGCCATTCAGGAAGGTAAATAGCCAATAATCTGTCCGCCTGATTAACCGCTGCTGCATATTCATGAGAATCGGCGGTAAATTTGTGACCGACATCATCAATATTCATCGAATGTACGACCAAAAAGTCTGGCTGATACTGATTCACTAAATAATGGGCATCCGCAAATAAATGCGAATCAGGGTAAGTGTCCTCACTATAAAAGATGCCATGCTGAATCAGTCGCTCCTCCTGATGCTGGATGCGATCAACCAAATGATTATAGGGGGCTTGATTGTATAACTCGCTGTACCAGTGGTAAGCGGCGGCTCCTGTTTTTCCGCCAGCTTCCTTAACTAATTCAAACAGCGACCACTCTTTGGATCGCTGAGCATGGTAATTACTATAGATGCCATTTTCATAGGCTGGAACGCCGGTCATCAGTACTTCGTATAACGGACGTGAATTGCTGGGCAGCTCACTTTTTACCTTCAATAAGCTTGCTTGCTGGTGCTCAACTAAATGATTCATGAACCCAAGCTGGGCGACGGCTGTGTCGTAGCGACAGCCGTCTAGTATAACTACAATCAGTTTGTCAAGTCTACTTTGCATAGATCAGTACCTCCTCCTGCCAAAGCTCTGGAAGCTCTACAGAGGTCTTGTTCCAAGCTTCATTGTCTTCAACTGGCACCGCCGCTTCATAAGCATCCTCCGGCAGTAATTTTTCAGCTACTTCTTTAGGCAGCTCTACCTTGCGAATAGGTCGTGCATAGCCCTTTGCCAAATTGATTTGCCCTTCATCAGATAAAATATATTCCCGTGCTAGCTTTGCCGCATTGGGATGAGGGGCATTTTTATTTATTAAGGTTGTGTACCCGCTAATGATGGAGCCGTCTGTTGGCACAGTTACCTCAAAACGCTCGGAGTCAATTTGGTCACGATAATTTAGTCCATTGAAGTCCCAAACAATTGCCACATCGATTTCACCTTTTTCAAGATTTGCTACGCTGGCATCAACGGTGGACAAACGGCCTTTTTCTGCCATTTTTTTGTAGTAATTCAGACCTGGCTGAATATTCTTTTCGTCACCTCCGTTGGCAATCGCCGCAGCCAATACAGCAAATTGTGCTTGGTTGGCAACCGTCACATCCCCCACGCTAACTTGATAGTCACCCTCTTGCAGCTCCTTCCAGCTAGTCGGTGCTTGCTTCACATTCTCTTTATCGGTGATAAAGGAAATGGTTCCCGTATAGCTTAACAACCAATCCCCATCATCATCCTTTGCCCAATCCGGAATTTCCTCCCAATATTTGGTCTTATAAGGTAAGGTTAACTCTTTGCTTTCAGCCAACGGACCGAAGCTGATACCGACATCACCAATATCGGCGGTTCCATTTTTTCCTTCTGATTCAAACTTAGCCAATTCTTCTGCACTGGACATATCCGTATCCACGTGACTTAAGCCATATTCTTTTTCAAGGTCGTTCCAAGTGCCTACCCAATTTGCCCAAGTATCCGGCATTCCCAAGCTGGCAATCTCTCCTTCTTTCTTGGCTTTTTCTATAATCGTATCTAAAGAGTCGTCTGCCGCAACCGATTGCTTCGTTGCTTCACCTGAGCCGCAGCCTGTCAGCAGGATACTTACTGTTGTTGCACAAAATAAACCGATAGTCATGTTACGAATTTTTTCATTCATTTTCATTCATTCTTTTCCCCTTTCGATAATTCCATTCTAACAAAGCTTTGTAATGAGAGAATCAATTTCTTGAAAAGGTTTCATGAACAATGTAAAGGTTGTATATAATTTGTAAATTTCGGCGAATTCCCGTTAACCTTCTAAAGCTTTTGCGGTATGATAGTAGAAAAAAGGAGGCTCCCTATGCAGTATTATGATCAGCATCTCCACACGTATTTTTCCTTTGATTCAGAGGAAAAATTTGAAAACTATTTAACCTATCAGCCAGAGTTTTTCGTTTCTACGGATCACTTTGATTTAAACAATCCATCTACCGGAAAAGATGACATTCCGGATTATCCAGCCTATATAAACAAACTGGACTCTTTAAAAGAAACCTATTCCACCAAATTTCTGCGAGGTATCGAGATTGGCGTTGTTCCAGGACAAGAAGAGCGGATCGTGGATTACCTCGCTCAGCATCCTTATGATTTAAAGCTGGTAAGTATTCATCAAAATGGCCGCTTTGATTATATGGACGATGTGGTTTTAACCAAAGACCCCATTCAAACTACCAAGGAATATTTTGATCAGATGTTGCAGGTCTTGACGGATTTTCCAGAAGGAGACATTTTGACTCACTTTGATTATGGATTACGCCGCTTCACCTTCACAGCGGAAGAATTCGCGGAGCATTTTGAGGCTCAGCTGCTAACGATTTTCAAAAAGGTTGTTGAACGAGAATTGGCGATGGAGTTAAATGCCAAGAGCTTCTTGAAATACGGCAACGAAGACCTTTACCGTTATGCCGTTCCTTTATATCAAAGTGTCGGCGGAAAGCTCTTTACCTTAGGCTCGGATGCTCATGTTGCCGAAGATTATCAGCTGGGATTTAAAAAAATGAGTCAGCTGTTGGCAGACTGTCAGGTAGAAAAGTTGCTAGTCATTCAAGGAAAAGAACGCTACCTGACACCGCTGCCGATTTTGTGATTCCTATATAATAGAAAAAAGTAGTGAAAAAATGAGCAACCTGCAGGACTACAATTAAGAGGCACCCATCCATCATTTAATTGCGCGACATTGGGATGCGTTGGAAATTGAGGCGGTTTGACGATCCTTGTTAGTAGCCGTTTCAAAACAACAACTGGAAAATTTTTTGGTGGCTGACAGCTTGCAGCGATAAAAAGTTCAGGCTTATTTTGCAGCCTTTAAAGATCAGCCTTTGAAATATTTGCATGCACAGTTTCATCTTTTTTATCAAGTAGCCGCCCTAGATGACTACAACGATTTACGAGGACAGCTGCAATTGACCTTTCAAGCGGATGAAACCGCCTATACCGTTTTATTGGGAATGGCTCGCCTTGGTAATCAGGCGAAGGTCGAGTGGCGGATTTTCGATATTTGATGGCAGGATCAAGGCGTTTCAGTTGCAAACCTTTCTCTCTTTCAATTAGAAAAACCGCAGCAGGAAGAAGTTTGTGTGCTGGTCACCGATGCTGGTGAAATTCATCTCCGCTTATTTCCTGACCAAGCTCCCCTGGCTGTAGCCAACTGGTGCTCCCTAGCTGAGCAAGGCGTTTATGACAACACACCTTTCGCTCGTGTCATTAAGGAATTTGTTATTCAAGGTGGCGCTTTGGATGGTTCTGGTGATGAAGCTGTTTCCAGCTATGAGGGCTTTTTCGCTGATGAAGTGCATCGCGGACTTTATCATTTTAATGGCGCCTTGGCCTTAGGAAACCACGGCCCCACACCAACGGCAACCAGTTTTTTATTGTGCAAAACACAAAGGCGCAGGCTGACCTGCTGCCGAGGCTCTCGCTTCCTCAGAATGTAAAGCAAGCATACTTGGAGCTTGGAGGACTACCGGAGCTGGATGGTCGTTATACTGTTTTTGGACAGGTATACCAAGGATTAGAAATCGTAGCAGCGATCGCAGCTCAGCCGACAAACAGTGAAGATACACCGATTGAGCCAGTGTTCATTCGACAATTAACTTCGAAAAAACATCGTAAAAAGACACTCACTGACTTCAGCAAAAGCTCTATTCTTGAGCTAGCTGCAGCTAGTGAGTGTCTTTCATTTATCCATAAGATAAAGCTTGGATTCAATAAATAAATGTTTTGGTTAAAGCTGTGACCGGCAAATGAGGAACCGTGCGAGCCAGTTGATCTGCTAATGCAAACATTTCTTTAGGTGAAGGCGCTGGCGTGTCTGCCAACGGATACTCCTGTCCCAATGCTTGGTAACCGTGCATACCATAGCGGTAGTACGGTAGTAATTCTAACGGTACGAACTGATCAAGATCTGCCACAAAACAAGCAATCGTCAGCAGCTCGGTCAGGTTCATATTGATACCAGGAACCACAGGAACTCGAATTCGCACTTCGCAGTTAGGATACTCAATTAAAAAGTGACGAATATTCTTCAAAATTTGTTGGTTATCTAAGCCGGTCCATTGTTTGTGGAGCTTGCTGGTAAACATTTTACATCCACAAACAATGTATCCACATAGGGAGCTACCTTTTGGATTTCATTATAAGCACCACAAAAGCTGGTTTCCAGTACGGTATTGATTCCAATGTATTTCGATTTTTGCAAAATTTCTTTAGCAAAATCCGCCTGAACCAGTGCCTCGCCTCCGCTAATGGTCACTCCGCCATCCGAGTGAAAGTAAAAAACAGCATTCTTCTCAATCTCATCTATTACCTCTTCAGCGGTCATGGTCTGGCCAAATCCTTTTTCAATCTGCTTGCTTTGTGATTCGGGAATCGAACACCAGGCACAGCGTAATGGGCAGCCCTTTAAATAAACAACGGTCCGTAAACCAGCACCATCATGTAGAGAACCCTGTTCTATTCTTAATACTGTTCCTTCCATATAGATTTTTAAATTACACACTAGTTTAAACTAAAACAAACGATGATAAAGTAGACGCTTTTGTTTATAACGTTCATGAGCGTATGTAGGATCATAGATATTAAAGTAGCTTATTTTCCCATTAATTTTCTTTTTTTGTCGGACGGTTCCACGGTTCACTTCATTTACAACTGTTTGGGAAAAATGCCGATATACTTAGCGATTTTTCTGTAAGAATAACCTTGCTTCAGTAAAGCATTGCGCGTTTCACACTCTTCTTTTGATAAATGTTTGCCTTTTTGACGCGCTATTTTTGTGTTAAAATTGACTTCAGTCATAGTGAAAAAATCTCCTTATATTATTTTTTTGTCAAATTAAATATACACGATTTTTCACTATGATTATTTTTTGTCAAAAGTGTCCAACTTGATTATAAAACTCGCCATCATATAATCTTTCTCCTTTGTTTTATAATATATTTCAAACATCAAATAAAGTCCCAACTAACGATGACAAATCATCATTAGTTGGGGCTTTGGTTTTATTCCATAATAGTTTTACTTCTGCTTATTTGATAAAATATCCCATAAATAGACTGGCGATATTAAAATAAATCAAGACACTGGTTAAATCGCTCAATGTCGAGATAAACGGACCACTGGCAACGGCTGGGTCAAAGCCGAGTTTGTCCATTAGCATAGGGATAAAGGTCCCTGCAAGGTTAGCCACGGTAATTGCACACATCATCGCAATGCCGATGACAAAACCAAGGATTGGATTGTGCTTCCATAAAGCAACTAAGACAAAAATCACAATCCCAGTAATCAAGCCGATAATTAGGCCGGTAATCAATTCAGAAAGCACGGTGATGAGGAAACTGCGCTCTTTGTCTTCTGGCATGGCGATTCGTCTAACGGCCACCGCTAGTGCTTGCGTGCCCGCATTCCCGGCTGTCCCAGTAATAAGTGAGATAAAGACGGCTAAGATACTGGCCTCGCTGACTAATTCCTCATATTGATTAATCATGGTCGCAGTAATCATCCCTAAGAATAATAAGGCTATTAACCAAGGTAGACGACGACTGGCCGCTTTTAAGGGATGTTCATCGACTTCTTCAACGTTAACGGCCGCCAAACCGGAGTAGTCACTAGTGGCTTCATCATCGATAACGTCGATAATATCATCGACCGTAACAATCCCGACTAGATGATCATCATAATCCACGACTGGTAAAGCGAGGAAGTCATAATCACGGAAGGTTTGGGCGACATCCTCTTGGTCATCGCCAACGTGCACCGAACGCACCCGTTCACTCATGATCTCTTGAATCATCGCATCATCATCATTAATGATCAAATCACGCAATGAGATTACCCCAACTAGGCGATCCTCATTATCCACGACATAGATATAATAAATGGTTTCGGCGACATTGGCCTCTGATTTTAAGACATACATTGCCGAGCGCACGGTTTGGTTAGCGACAATCGAAACATATTCGGTCGTCATGATAGAGCCGGCTGTTTCATCCTCGTAGTGTAATAACTCACGGATATCTGCTGCGACTTCCTTATCCATCAAACTGAGATACATCGCCTTTTGCTTTTTATCTAACGTGTTTAATAAGTCAACTGCGTTATCGCTATACATCTCTGCAAGCATTGCTGCTGCATAGCTTGGGCGCATTTCCGATAGATATAGGCTCATGTTTTCGTGGTCTTCTTCAATCACGTCAAACATATCAGCCATTTCCTTAGGCGATAGGAGTGAATAGAGCAATAGACGGTCCTCACTAGTCAATGACTGGTAGAATTGCCCCTGCTCATAATAGTGCATCTCCAGGAAATCCTCCCGAAAAGCTTGAATCTGATTGGTGCGTAATTCTTCAGTTAAACGTTCGAAACGTGCCATTAATTCTTGTTCTAATGTTTCATCCATTGCTCTCACCTCTTCTATAGTTACTCTTTTCGTATTTTGTCTGGTTTGCTTCAACGATTTTTAATAATTAGGTCTTGCTAGTACTTAAGCGAAGCGCTTGATTCAATCAATTTTTCGACTGAGCTTAAGATTAGCTGGTAGCGTATTTTATCGCATATTATAGCCCGTTGACTAATTGCTGCATATCCTTAGGTAAATCTAAGCGAAAATGCAAGGCCTCTTCGGTAAATGGGTGGCAAAAGGCTAGCTCGTAGCAATGCAAGGCTTGGCGAGGCATTTGCACATCAACTAGACCTCCATACATCTCATCGCCACGTAAAGGACAGCCAATCGCACTAAAATGTACGCGAATTTGATGGGTTCGTCCTGTATGCAGCTGAATATCCACTAAGGCTAAGTCTTGATTGCGTTTTTCTAGCCAGTATTCGGTTTTGGCCACCTGACCGTTACTGTCAACCTTACGCTTTAATAGTGACGTTAAATCACGGGCAATCGGTAAATCAATACTATCATGGTCTTGTAGCTTTAAGATTTCGCCAGTGACTAGTGCTTGATATTTTTTGACAAATTGTTTTTGGCGCAGCTGCGTATCTAATTTCGCATGACAAAAGCCATGCTTAGCAAAAACCATCAAGCCTGAGGTATCTCGATCAAGACGCGTCACCACATGAATAACCTGATTGACATAGCCTTGGCGTTTATAATAAGCCTTCACCCGATTGGCCATGGTCCCATTCGGATGATATTGGGCTGGAATCGAGGAAATGCCAGCCGGTTTATTCACCACCAACAGATGTTCATCTTCAAAGACAATCTCAATTGGGGTTTCATCTAACAATACCGTCTCATGCTCTCCTTCAGCTGGCAAGGTAATCTGCACTTGATCGCCATATTTAAGCTGATATAAGACGTTTTGCACGGTGCCATTGACTTGAATCCTGCCACCTTGAAATTTAATTTTAGCCAGTAAGCCTTTAGAGATGCCTTGCTCTTTTAAAAAGGTTTTTAGCTGTTTGGGGCTTTCTTGATTAAATTGATAGCAAAATTCCATTAATTCTCCACTTCTCCGATAAACGAATCCCGCACGCGCCGCCAAAAATGGGTATGACGATAAGAAGCAAAGTGAATGCGTTCCTCGGCAATTTTATAGACAATTTTTTCTACCTCTGAATGCTCCATTGAAAACTGATCAATGGTAATCGTATACGAGGCGGTTTGTTTTTTATCAGGTAATTCTAAAACCACCCATTCTGTTGGTGACAGCACAATCGGTGAGCCTAATGTACGAAAGACGCGATTATTTAACGAGGCAATCTCAGTTAGTTGCATCGCATTGATTCTAGGATGCAACACAGCCCCACCGATACTTTTGTTATAAGCAGTTGAACCAGTTGGCGTGGCCACAGACAGCCCATCGCCACGGAATTTTTCAAATAATTCGTCTTTAATATACACATCGGCTTCTAGCGTTTGGCTATTACGTCGAAGCGTGGATTCATTCAGCGCTAGAAAATGCTGAGTGGGCTTCTCATTGCGATAATGAATCGTCACATCTAATAACGGATAGCTTACTGTTTGATCATTTTGACTACATAACGAAGCAACTAATTCTTTTAGCTCGTAATCTCGCCAATCGGTATAAAAGCCCAAATGCCCCGTATGCACGCCTAAAAAGCGCACTTGCTCAAGCTTATGACTATAGAGGTGGAAGGCGGACAATAAAGTCCCATCCCCACCAATTGAAATGACCAAATCAGGATTTTCTTGGTCCATTCGATGCGTTGAAGTCTTTAATAAATTTTTTAATTCATCAGCTACCTTTAACGAAAGGGCTTCTCTATTATGGATAATCGCTATTTTCATGGTTTTACCCTTTCTGACTGAACCAAGCTGTCCAGCACATGATTAATTGATGCATAAAGTTGAAAGAAAGCAAGGTTATAAACGACTAATGGAACAAAGTATAATTTTAGCCAATAATCATCGAGACGTTTTATATATTACTGAAACCTAAATCTTAAGAGTACAAATGCCTCAAAATCAGTTACTCATGTAAGGCTAGGTCCCCTGCATAAATTGAATTATTTATGCAATCACTTTGTACCAGCTTATTTTATTTTCAGTTATTCCTATTGCTATTCTTAAGTAAAATGAATGAATTTAGGCTAGATTATTTATTCACTAGGCGTTTCTTCTTCCATAAAGGCTTGTTCGAGTTCGTGGTTGAGGCTACCAAATTCAGCCTGATCCATTGAAGTCGTACTTTCGACCTGTCCACGTTTTCCTTGAGAGAACAATCGCTGCGCTTCTTGGATTTCTTCTCTGATACTCGACATTTCTTCGTCTAAAAGATAGGCTGCCTCAGCTGCTCGACGCAGACGTTCCCCGATTTCTTGAGGAAAGTCGCCTTGATATTTATAGTTTAACGAATGTTCAATAGTAGCCCAGAAGTTCATCGCCAAGGTGCGAATTTGAATTTCTGCCAGCAAGGTGCGCTCACCGTCTAATAATTGGATTGGATATTCAATCACCAAATGATAAGAACGGTAGCCACTCTCCTTTTTATTGGTAATATAATCACGCTCGATAATGACCTTCATATCCTTGCGATTGCGCAATAGCTGAACGACTTGATGAATGTCTTCTACAAACTGGCACATAATTCTCAAGCCCGCAATATCTGACATCTCCTCTTCCAAACGATCTAAAGGAATGCCCCGTAACTTGGATTTGGCTAGAATACTTTCGACTGGCTTGACACGGCCAGTGACAAATTCAATTGGCACATGCTGTTTGGTTTTTCTAAATTGTTTACGAATCCCTCGCAATTTTACCTTCAATTCATTGACCGCTTGTTCATACGGTGCTAAGAAATCATCCCATTTACGCTCCATAAGTCACCTCAGCAAAACATTTTTTCGCAAAACGCTTATTTGCTTTTATTTCATTGTTCTATTGATGTAAAAAAAGCTCACTATTTAAATTATAGCATAGTTATGAATTGAACCAAAGAACTAGAAACGTTTTCTTAAAAACTTATTGGTCAATTGTTGCCTTTTTTTGTTACTATATAAATAGAAAAAATTATTCAAACGAGGAGCTTGCTATGCCTGAACAAATCGAAATCGAATTAAAGACTTTATTAACTTATGAAGAATATCAACGCTGTATCGACTATTGGCAATTACATGCTGAACAAGCCTTTACCCAAAGCAATAGTTATTTTGATACCCCAGATTTCAAGCTAAAGCATCTTGGTTGTGGCCTAAGAATTCGCACCCTAGCAAACCAAGCTGAGCTTACCTTAAAAACCCCACTAGCTGAAGGTTTATTAGAAACCACAGACCATTACAGTTTAGCTGAAATCCAGCCCTATCTAAAGCAAAAGACTATCCCTAGACAAGGGGCAGTCGCTAGAAAATTGCAGTCTTTAGGGATTGAATTAGATGAATTGCATTTACTAGCTGAACTTACAACCAAACGTTATCAATTCGACCTTAAAATAGGGGAAATTGCCCTAGATGAAAGCTGGTATCATCAGCAGCACGACTATGAATTAGAGCTAGAAGTAGCCGACTACACTAAAGGTAAATTGGCTTTTGAAAAACTATGTCAGCAACTCGCCATTAGCTACAAACCAACTACCAATAAAATTGCACGCGCCTTTCAAGCCTATGGACTCAGTTAAATAGTGGTTAAATGGATCGGTCGCTATTACGGTAAATTTATTAAACTTTGGTAAAAACTAAATATTAGTAACTCCACTCACAATCGTATTGATTTATAAATTAGCGAAAGTTTGATAAAGTTAATTGTATGAGTTTCCTTTATGACTATTTAGCTAGCTATAAAGAAAACGTCAAACAGACCAGTTGCTTTAGAGGAGCATGAACCATTTAGCAACAACTGCTGTTTATTTTTGGATTTCATAATGATATTTATGAGGAGTGAGTATGATGAATGATTTGTATATTTTTGTGAATCCGTTAGTGCCTTTTTCTAATGAGATTGAGCATTTATTGACATTTTGTCAATCATCACTGAGTACTCTGGTGCGATTGCAGGTGATTCCATTGGTTAATTTGCAAGTAATCCAACAATTTATTCAAACCAACCAATTAACTGATAATCTGAATACTCGCAATCACTTATTATCCAAGGCCTATCAAATCGCATTAGACTATAAGGCTGCGCAATTACAAGGCAAACGTTACGCGCGTGAATTTTTGCGTTTAATGCAAGCGGATTCTCAAAACTATAATCAAGAATTGGCTGGTCAGTTGTTTGCGCAAACTGGTGGTGATTGCGAAGTGTTCGCTGAAGATCGCAAAGCCGCTCTTTGTAAGCAACTATTTAAGCAAGATCAACACTTAGCTTGTGACATGAAGGTAGAAAAGGTCGATACGATTGTCTGGGATTGCAATCAATTTGATGAGCAGACCAGCTATATTATTGAAGGTAAGGAAAACATCTGGCAGTTTCCAACCTTGCTCAATCATTTAGAAATACGAGAACTAAATCATTCATAAAACAATCCCTTTAGCTATTAAATGGTAGTCATTCAACTTCCATGATAGCTAAAGGGATTTTTCAGTTAGCTAAATAACACTTTGGATGTGTGTGCATATATTTTTATTTTGTACTTAAACGATGATTTCATTATTTAAACTTTTTCAGGCTTGAAGTTAGATGGATGGAGTTAATCAACTTGCTAGACATCCTTATCTTACCCTTTAAAGATTTTTTTGATTTCCATTAGTGCGTCGTTGGCAAATAGGACTTTGCCGTGTTCTTGTAAGACATCCTTGGTTAGATGCGTGGGTTGAGCAAATTCTTTAAAGATAGCATTTTGCATTGCCATGTGTTCAGGTTCGTTATATCCTCGTTGGTAGGTCACGACTAGATAGAATTGCTGTTCTAACTCATATAGCTTAGCATCCATACCAATAACATTGACTTTTTGCGTGGCTTGGATGACTTCTTCAAAATCGTTAAAGACAAAGACGTATTCCGTTGGCGCAATTTTGCGACGAGGTTTGGCTTTTTCTTTGTTTTGCTGATTTTTCGCTTTGATGCTTTCTGTTTCACCTTTAATTCGGTTCACCCAGTCTCGCATCTGCTGTTCATTCGTACCTCTTGGTAAACGTGGCTGTTCGGTTTGTTTTTGCTCTGCTTCCAACCTATCTTCATCATCTATATAACCAATTGCTTCTAATTCGTCTTCAGTCAGTGATTCATCAATTGCTTCAATAGTTTTGGCATTTAGTCCTTGGAAGAAAGGTAAATCAGCCATTTTATCAAAATTCATATCTTTAGTAATGTATAATTCTAAGCCGTCTCCTCGTGGTAATACTTGGAAAGTGACAGCTTCACTGCCTTTAAATTGGTCGTCAACATCGATTTCTTCTAAAATACTGTAAAAGAAGCTTTCAATCTCACGATGTCCCCCTAATAAGTCAATAAAGGTAAAGCCTCGAGCAGCTAAATCCTCATTGCGAATGTAAACGCGCACGGTATCATCATTAATGTGTTCTACTTCCATATCGTTTACACCTCATTTCTATTGATTCTTTCTAGTAATATTGTAGCGAAACCAAGCAAAAAGTAAAGCAAAAAAACTGGAAACAGCTAGATGCTTGTACCCTATGCCTAACTTTTGTCTTGTTTGTAGCCTATGTAAATTGAACGCAAAGCTCATATTACAGCTACTTCGGCTAGATGCTCGTAGCTGAGCCAGTCGCTTCACATCCTTATACAATCCGTGCTTAGCGACTAGCTACTCGGAAAATTTGCCTCTCCATTGGGAAAATCTCATTACTTTTTGATTTTCCCATTGGAGAGTAACACTCAAATTTTCTCGTAGCTAAGCCAGTCGCTTCACATCCTTATACAATCCGTGTTTTGTAAGTAGCTACTTCATCAAATAAACCGTTCTGCCAGTAAAATCTTTAAAACTATGGATTTTATTGTCAGACCGGAACTTATTTGCTCGTAGCTAGGCAACTTACAAAACATCCTTATACAAAAAGGACTGGTAAGTCTACACCCTTTCCAGTCCTTTTTCAGTAATCTATTCCTTTAGTGATTGCTTGTTTTTTTCAATTATAAACCAGCCATCAATTGCGCTTGTCGCAATTCCAATTGACGAATATCGCGTGGCAAGAATCGGCGAATTTCATCTTCGTTAAAGCCGACTTGTAGACGTTTTTCATCGATCATAATCGGTCTACGTAATAATCCAGGATTTTCACGAACTAACTTCAATAGATCTTTCAAAGGTAATTCATCCAAATTGACATTTAACTTTTGAAATACCTTAGAACGAGTAGATATAATTTCCTCAGTTCCTTCTTCAGTCATTTGTAAAATCGCTTTTAATTCATCGATTGTCAATGGTTCAGAGAAAATATTGCGTTCAACAAAGGGAATATCATACTCTTTTAGCCAAGCCCGAGCTTTACGACAGGAAGTACAACTCGGTGAGGTATATAAAATTAACACAGAAAATCACTCCTTCATTGGCTATAATAAAACATCTCACACTTCTTCACATTCATATTATACCTAATAATGCAAGTAAATGCTAGACCATCATTTTTCGTTTGTTTGCATAAAGGTAATCATATAAAGAAATTTTTGGGTATTTTGATACGTTAGACTAGGAATTTTACTCACCAAAAGCCTATTAGATTAAGCTTTCACATAATCTTTCTAAAAAAAATGTAAGCTCATTATTTTTTGAACTATAAGCAAAGTAAATAAAAAATTTTTTTAATAGAAAAATCAAGTAACCCTTAGACTTTGTTTTTCTATCAGGTAAAAATAACCGATAATAAAATAACATAAGCTCTAAAAATAAATCGGTTTTTCAAATTAAGTTCTAAACTAAGAGTTGCTGTTGCTTTATTCTTCTTCGCCCATCGCAAAGATTTGGCGAATATCTTCTTCGGTTAATTGATGTAAGGATTGCTCGCTACCTTGCATGACTTGATCGAAGAGTTCGCGTTTTTCTTGTTGGAGTTGATACATCCGTTCTTCAATCGTGCCTTGGGCAATTAAGCGCCAAACTTCGACCGTTTCTTTTTGACCCATTCGATGCGCCCGACTGGCAGCTTGTTCTTCAACAGCCGGATTCCACCAGAGATCATACAAGATAACAGTATTGGCAGCAGTAAGATTTAAGCCGGTACCACCTGCCTTCAATGAGATAAGGAAAATATCACATTTGCCGGCATTGAAGTCATCGACCATTTCCATGCGTGTTTTGCTTGGCGTACTGCCGCGTAAATAAAAGCTGTCGTAGCCTAATTCGGCTAATGCTTGTTGGATAATATCTAGCATGCTCGTAAATTGTGAAAAGATCAAAATCCGTCGTTGGTTCGCTTTGGCTTGGCTAACCAGTGCTTTGAGCTGCTCTAACTTACCAGATTTGGCTTGATAATCTGGCATAAAGAGCGCAGGTGAACAACAGATTTGGCGCAAGCGCGTCAGCCCAGCTAGGATGGTCATTCTCGATTGTCTAAATTGTTGGCTGTCCATTTGATTTAGCGACTGCCGGATGCTTTCTAATTGAGCCAGATAAATCGTCTTTTGCTCTTCGGTTAGGCTACTATAATAGTTGATATCGATTTTCTCTGGTAAATCGGTTAAAACAGTTTGTTTTTCGCGCCTTAAAACAAAGGGTTGAATCATCTGTGCAACTTGGGCAGTCGATAACTGTCTAAAGGCGGTTTGATTTGGGAAAAAGCCTGGCATAATCATTTGAAAAATAGACCATAATTCTTCTAAGCGATTTTCAACCGGAGTCCCACTGAGCGCAAAACGTTTGGCAATCACTAATTCTCGCAAGGCTTTGGCTGTCTTGGTTTGGCTGTTTTTCACCATTTGGGCTTCATCAACAATCAAGCAGTCGAATGGTTGCTTTTTATATTGTTCAATATCTTGGCGCAAGCTGGCATAGGAGGTGATGATAATTTCGACATCCTTTGCGATTTGTTGGGCACGTTCGCTCGCTTGGCCGATTGCGACAGCGACCTTAAGACTGGGAGCAAAGCGTTGACATTCTTGTTGCCAGTTATAGACTAGACTGGCTGGGGCAACGATTAAAGCTCGCAAGTTGCCTTGTTCTTCTTTTTCCGATAATAGATAGGTAATGGTTTGTAAGGTTTTCCCTAGCCCCATTTCGTCCGCCAAAATCCCACCAAGCTGATAGCTGCTAAGCATTTTTAACCAGCGAAAGCCAACAAGCTGATAATTGCGTAAGCTAGCTTGAAGCTGGTCGGGAATTTTAGCCGCAAATTGTTCAGGATGGGTTAAATCATAGACAAATTGCTCGTAAGCTTGACTGGCTTGGAATTCTTGATTATCTGCCAATAAGTGTTGAAGATTTCCTCCACGATAAAGCGGTAATTGATAGTGATTACCAGCTAATTGGCCAAATTGGCGAATCGCTTGTAAGGATTGAGCGACTTTGGTGAACGTTTCACTCGTTAAATCGATTATTTGACCCGCTTGCGTAGTATAATAGCTGCTTTTTTCTAGTAAAGCCTTGACTAGCTGACTGACCTCTTGTTCTTCAATTCCACTGACTTCAAAGCGAACATCTAGCCAGGATTGTTGGCGATCAACGGCTAATTGCACAGTTAATTTTTCTTCCGATAGCTTAAGGGCCTGGAGCTTCTCTCCTAGATGAATGTGACCAAATTGGGCAAATTGCGCTAATTCGACACTAAAGAAATGATGTAAGGCTGCCCCTGTTGGTAACTGCTTTTGATAGCCTTTTTCGTTGGGAACAAAGCCGAGCATTTCAATAAATCGTTCAATCCGTTCTTCACTTGCACGATCTCTTAAAATAAGCTGTTGTTGATTCGCTATCCTACTACGTTTAGGATTACTTGAAAAGATGGTTTCACCGTAACGGTAAGCCAGCTGTAGGATCAATTGTCCCTGTTGCTTCATGAAATAAAAATGACTCACCAGGGGGACCTGTAGTATTTGCTGCTGTAAGGAGACATCAATTTGAATCTGGGCGATTTGCTTTAATAATGGGAGCTGTTGTTGGAAGAAGTTTTCCAATTCAGCGGCTGGATAGGTTAATTCGACTTGATCAAAGCGTTTTTTTAGTTGATGAATGCTTTGATAAGTCCGTAGCTGTTGGCTATTCAGACCATAAAAGGTGTCTTGCTTAAAGCCTCCTTGATAATAGGTCAACAGTAAATCAAAACCGTCAGCTAAATTTAAACGAGCCCCTTCATTTGTTTGCGTTAACTCAAAAGTAAAGTGTGGATCCGTGGATTCATCAACAAAAAAGGGTTGATATTTTTGCTGGTGAAGCATTAAACTGCCTAACTGCTGCTTACTAAAGGCCGCTAACTGATTTAATGTCATCAGATTAAGCACGAGATATTTTTTATCCAGCTGTAATTTAGCTACCGAGGTTAATTGCAACAGACCTTCTTGCGCTTGATTGGCAAGGATAAACAGTTCAATCAAGTCCTGCTCGGCTTTGGTAAATAATTCGCGAGCGACAAAGTAGCGTTTTTTGCTATTAAGAGTATAATAATTGCTTTCTTGGTAGCATTGCAAAAAATGCGCTAGATTTTTGACCAAATACAGCCGTTCTCCTTGATAGCCTAAGCGCAAACTAGCTACTAACAGACTATGCTCTGAATGATAAGGGTTCACCTCCAAGACTTCAACCTGAAAGCTGACAGTCAAAGCTTGATTATCCAAATAGCCTTGGGGATGTACGTGTAATTTTTTGAGACTATTAGCTAGTAGCTGAGCGGGGGTCCGATTAAAACTAGGTGCATGCTCAGTTAATTGTTGGCGCGTTTTGCCCATTTTCTTCAAAGCGAGCTCAACTGCGACGGTATGCTTACAATAGCCGTGTTCTTGCCAATAAGGGCATTGACAGTAGTCTTCTTCTTTGGCAGTAGCATCTAATTCCACCAGATAGCGTTCACTGCCTAGGACCTCCGCATGCCAAAGCTGTTGCGTTGGGTCAGCAGCAATGGATAATACGCGTCCTTCTTCCATATATTTGCGGCCTCGACTGACGATTCTTTCTGGAATACTCCACTTCATGCTTTACACTGCCTTTCTTAACTTTTAAAATTTCCTAATCTTCATACTATTTTTTTCTTGCTAGTTGCAACACTTGGCTTACGCTACCCCAGCCTTTGCTTACTTTACTAGTTGATTTGCTGCAATATCTAGCTTGTTTGGGATTTGATTTCTCTTTATACTTAGGCGCTTTGCTAGTTAGCTAGCGATAATGCTTAACCAATCTCCATGCTTTGGCTAACTAGCTGGCTTTGGCCATTGCCCTTTGTTCTGACTTGTAATTGTTGATAAATTTGTTCTTTTAATTCACGAACATGACTGATGATACCAATTAAGCGCCCTTCACTTTCAATTTGCATCAATGCTTGCATCGCCTGAGCTAGTGCTTCTTCATCTAAGGTGCCAAAGCCTTCATCAATAAAGAGCGCTTCGATTTGAATGCCTCCACTTTGTTGCTGAATGACATCGGCTAAAGATAAGGCTAAGCATAAGGCGACAATAAAACTTTCGCCCCCTGATAGTGTTTGGACCCGACGATTTTCCCCACTATGTGCATCGTAAATTAATAATTCTAAACCAGTTGCTCGAACATAGCTGCCCTTATTTTGATCAATCAATAAGGTATAGCGACCCTTCGTTAATTGTAATAAGCGTTTATTGGCAACCTTTAAAATTTCATTGAAGTAAACCTGCAAGACATAACGCTCTAGGCTTAGGTTTTGCTGATTCTTCCCTGCGACGACATCACTTAGTTGCGCAAATGCACTGACTTCTTCCATCGTCTGTTGGTTAGTTGAAAGTAAGGCTTGATAATTCGCTAGAACTTGCTGATTTTGTGTACTTCTTAACTCTAAAGTCGCGATTTGGCGCTGATTTTCGTCTGCTTCATCCTGCAATTGCTGGACCTTGTCTTGTAATTGGCTTAAATCGACTTTTGGTTGCTTACTTGCCGGTAAAAGCTCTTGCAAGCGTTGTTCAAGCATTTGCACCTGTTGTTGATACGTTTGATACTCTTCTTTTAATGCTGGTAATTGCTCAATAAATGGAAGATAAGTCAACAAATGCGTGAATGTCAAATCAGCTAGCTTAATATCAAAGATCTCGGGAGTCGTTTGTTCGATACATAAGACAATGCCTTCAAGTAATTGGGCTAATTGCTGGTCGTCCTGACTGGCTAACTGACTAGCTTGCAGCTGTTTAATCGTTGGGAAAATCTGCTGGAATCTAGCCTGTAATTGCATGTTTTGAGCTATCCTTTGCTCAGATAAAATCCGGATGGCTTCTTCTAGGCGAATACGTGCTTGTGCTAGGGTTTGCTCCTGGGATTTATCGGCAGCAATTTTTGCGTTAAGCGTGGCCAGTTTTTGTGTTAATTCAGCTTTTTTTGTCGTTAACTCAGCTAAGGTAAATGGGGCTAATTGTCCTTGTAGGCTCGCCAATTCACCAGCTAGCTTTTCTACCTGTAGTTCTTGAGCTTGCAGATGCTGCTTTTGCTCTTGTAATAGCTGACTGAGCTCTTGGACTTCAGCTTGCAGGACTTGCTGTTGTTCAAGGCAAGTCGCTAGTTGGCTAGCTAGCTTAGTCTGGCTCGTCGTTAGGGCTGTATAAAATTGATCAAATAGCGCATAGCTTGTGGCCAAATCCGCTAATATTGGCGATAATTGTGCGCTCATTGTCAGCATGACTGATGCTAGCGTAGCATTTTCTTGATTTAATTCTTTGGCGATTGTTTCTTTTGGCCATTCACCAAGCCAGTTGTTTACTTGCTGGACTAATTGATTCGTTTGTCCTTGGAGTTGATTAGCAAGTACACGCATCGCATCAGAAAAATGGGCTTGCGCATCCGGGATAAATTGCTGCACCTGTTGCAAAAGAACTAGATAGGCTTGTAATTGCTGCTCAAACCGTTCATAATCACTTAGAATTTGCTGATTAACCTGCGTCATTTGGGTGGCTAACTGACTTTGGCGAGAGAGTAGCTGCTCGTTTTGCTGATTTAATTGCTGTAATTTCTCCTCACTGGCTAGAAGCGATTGTTGGTTGAGCTGTTGGGCTTGTTGCTCATGGGCTAATGCCGGATGCTCCAATGAACCACAAATTGGACAAGCTTGGCCTTGTTCAAGGGTTAGCTGCAATCTACGCTTTAATAGTTCAATATTTTCCTGTTGGCTTACTGTTAGCTGCGCTAGTAATTTCGTTTTTTCTTCAGCGATAATCGCTTGCTTCGCGACATAGGTTTTTCTTAACGTAAACGCCTGCTCGATATTTTGAAACAGCCCCTGAATTTGAGGTAATAGCTGTGCGAGCTGAAACTGATCAGTTGGCGCTAGTTGCCAAAGCGCTTGTTGGGCTTGTTGCTGTTGGAGCATTTCATATTCTTGGCTATTGGCAGCTAAATTGACCTGACTTTGTTCAAGGTGTTGGTTTTTTGTCTCTATTTGTTGGCGCAATTGACTAAGCTCCACTTGATTTTTTTGCCAAACAGCTTGCTTTTGCGTCAATAATTCAGCTAAGGGTAAGCGTTGGGTTACTTGCAGCAGCTCATTTTGGATTTGCTCGGCTGCTTGTTCATTAGCTTGGCGTAATGCTTGACCGGCTTGCCAGTTTTGCCAATCAAGGTTGGCTTGCTTTAAATCGAGCTGTGCTTGCTGATAGGCTTGTTGTGTTTTTCGATATTGTTGTTGCTCTTCTATTGCTTGCTGCCATAAATTTGCCTGATCTTTAAGCCACTCAAGTTCCGTTATTTTTTGTGCCAATTGTACATAATCAGCCGCCTTTTTTTGATAAGCGGCGTGTTGGTTAAAGGCTTCTTCGTATTGCCTTTGCTGATGATGCAATAATCGACCGTCTTCAATTTGCTGATGGAAAGCTTTTAGTTGGGCTTTTAGCTGACTTAATTGGTGCTTTTTCTCTTGGATGGTCGTCTCTTGCTCAGCTAAATCACTCGTTGCTTCAGTAACAAAGGTCACTAAATCTTTATTTAGTACTTGTTTTTGTTCTTCTGTTAATTCGTTTGTCCATTGAAATTGCACTTTTAATTGACTGAACTGTTCAAACTGGTGCGTTAAGCCTTGGCGTTTATTAGCAAGCTGCTCTTTAAACCAATCAGTTAGGCGTTGGTAGTCCATGGTGGCAAACAAGGTACGCAATAGCTTAGTCTTGTCCTCACTATCAGCTAATAAAAAGCGCCGAAATTCACCTTGAGGCAAGAGCATAATCTGAGTAAATTGCTGACGATTTAACTGTAATAAATCAGCAATATACATATTCACCTTTTGCAATCCACTTACCGCATCAATTTCCTTGCCACTCAGATCAAACACCTCTAAGAAAGCTTGAGGCTTATGCTCGCGAAAGCCTGTTCCTCTTTTTTTGGCAATTTGCTGCAAAGGACTACGTGTAATACGATACAGACGATCTTGATGACTAAATTCAAAGGTTACCTGACACAGACTGGTCGGTAAAGCAAAGTTAGAACGCAGCTCCTTTGATTGGCGTGAATTCCCAATCGGCTCGCCAAACAAGGCAAAACTCATCGCATCTAAAATGGTACTCTTCCCTGCTCCCGTTTTACCGGTAATTAAGAAAAGACCATGGGCTAAAAATTCACTAAAATCAATCGTTTCATCAATAAAAGGGCCGATATTTTCTAAAATTAATTTTTGCGGTAACATCTAATCATCCTTTGTCTCTGTAGATTGAATTGCCTGTAAGCCTTGATTGAGCCAGGTCGTTTGTAGCTTGGAAAGCTCTTGATTGGTTAGCTGCTTAAAAAAGGCTTGAACTAATTCTTCTGGCGATAATTCATTTTGTACTTCTTGATAAGATAACTGATTATCGGTCTGTTGTAAGGCGATTTGCTGACGCGTTACACTTAACAGACGCGGATATTGACTGCGTAGCTGGGCCATAACATTTAAAATCGGCTCATGATCCGTCAAGGTAATGGCCAAATAGTCCTCACTAATTTTCATTAAGGCGTCATCTGGATGAAGCAACTGCCCAAAATTAGTGGTCAACGCTCTTAATTCATGTAAAGGCGTTAACGGAATAAAACGCAAAGCCGCTTCAGTCAATCCAGTCGGCGCTTGCACGACTTGAGAACTTTGCTTAGCTTGATACTGATTGGTTAAATAATCAGTATCAAGCAAATAGACGCCTTTGGTATCTTGGCTTTCGCCAATTGCGTATTTTAACGGTGCCCCACTATAACGGATATTTCCCTTTGTCATCGCTTTTGGTGAATGCAAGTGACCTAATGCTACATAAGCAAAATCGCCAAAAAGATCCGCAGCTACACTCGCCAAGCCCCCTACTTCTAGTGGCGTTTCTGACTCTTGGCGCTGGCTGCCAGCCACAAAGAAATGACTGACTAGAATTTGTTTTTTCTCTAAATCAAAGCTTGCCTTCATCAAGTCAATTATTGCCGCTATACCAGCTTCTAGGCTGGGGACGTTTTGGGCTAAGGGATGCTTAGGATTCGTTTCTTGAAAAAATTGCTTGATTTGATAAGGCTCTACATAAGGTAGTAGATAAAATTGACAATCCGCTAACGTAATTGGTTGAATGGCTTGCGCTAAAGTGGTATGCAAAAAGAACTGAGTCTGTTGATACCAAGGATTACCCGTAGCCAAGCGCACAGCCGAATCGTGATTGCCGGAAATAACCAAAAGCGGAATTTGCTCAGTTAAATTCCACTCTTGAAAAGTAGCATTCACTAAGGATACACTTTGTTGATCAGGTAATTGACGGTCATAAACATCTCCAGCAATAATGATTGCCTCCACCTGTTCTTTTTTAGCAATCGCTAGGATTTGTTGTAAAATCGCTTGTTGTTCGGCTAATAAATCATAGCCAAATAATTTCTTGCCAATATGCCAATCTGCAGTATGTAAGATTTTCATTCTATCGATTCCTTTGCCAAATATTTTTCCTACTCAATCATAAGCTTTGTGAAAAAACTTCTTCCTTTCATTATAACACTTTTTTTAAAGGCTAAATGAGAATTACCAAAAGTTTTTCAATTTAACTGAGCCTAGCTTAAGTAAATTTAATTAATGGTCGATAATTAAAATGTGTTTTTAAATTAAAATTAGGCTAATCTTTTTAAACAATCTGTACTTTGATTTTAGCAGATAGTTATGTCAAAATGTAATCATCCATTTGTTTAATTTTTGTAAATGAGTTCAGCTTAGTATTTAGCTATTTTTGTGAAATGAATCATTTTTATTTTAAATTATATAGTTTTTCGAGGAAAAGAGGGTAGCCATGGCGATTTTTATATTAGAAGATAATAAGCTTCATTCAAAATATCTATATGATTTGATCAAAAGAGAATCGAATGCACAACATGAATCACTCTATATTTTTCATAAACCAGAAGAATTATTAAACCAAGTGGCCTTAACGTCTGGCTTTCATATTTATTTTTTAGATATTCATCTTAAAAACGAAACAGAAGATGGCTTATTAACTGCGCAAAAAATTCGTAATCTTGATAATCAAGGAATTATTATCTTTGTCTCTAGCCATACTGATTTAGCCTTACAATCTTATAAATATTTTGTCAACGCGCTAACCTTCATCAATAAAAACGATGCCTTAAGCAATTTTAAAGCATCGGTCAAAAAATGCTTGGATAATTATTTTGCGAATAAAAATCAGTTTATCGAAGAAGAATATTTGACCATTGAATCGAAAAATTCAGTTTTTAAAGTGAACCTAGCACGCATTCATTATTTTGAAAGTATTGGGATGTATCGAATCGCCATGATTGGTGATCAGCTTTATAAGAATTTTTATAGCTCGTTAAAAAAGAAATCATTTGCTAAGGGAATTGACAATATCCATATGGGAAGGAATAGTAATGAACATTATTTAAAGTAAAATGCCAAAAAAAGCTCTCAATTTGAGAGCTTTTTTCTTTGGCTATGTTTCTTTTTTCTCAGGGATGACGTAAACAAAATTGGGATTAACTTCCACATCCAATTGATTAAAAGCTTGGGTTAAGCGTGCATCCACTATCGATAGGCTTACTTTATCTGTCTTTTTAATATCGCTCACATCAATTGGCTCCCCAAAGCGAATGGTCACCTTTTTACGTTTCAATAAATCTTTAAAGCTTAGCGGCCCTTGATAGACACAAGGAACAATCCTAACCTTCGCCATTCTCGCAATAACGGTCATTCCACCTTTCAATTCATTGGAATAACGACTACCGGTTGGAAACATGATTAAACTCAAATCAGTAGACTTCAAAATCTTCACTGGTGTTTTAATGACACTTGGACCAGGATTTTTCCGATTTACCGGAAAAGCATTGGCATGAACCAAAATAAAACGAATGAGGGGATTTTTAAATAATTCTTCCTTAGCCATAAATGCAAACTTCTTTGGCCGAGCTGCTACCGCTAAATACAACGGATCCCACCAGGTTCTATGCGGTGCGACCAAAATATAATTCTCATCCTTAGGCAAGACTTCTTTATTTTGAATTTCTAAATTCCCATTCACAATAAAAAACAAAAAGCGGACAACGCCGCGCATAAATGTGAAAAACATTTCTTCCATCCTTTCATTATCTCTAAACTTCAGTATGCTAGATTTTTCAACGTTTGACAAGTAATTTTTACTTTTTTGTTTGAAAGTTTCATAGTATAATGGCACTTGAAAAAAGCACGCATTTATTTGATAACCAAAATAACAAATAAATAACTTATATCCAAACAATTCGTTTTAACCATCTAAAGGTTTCTCAATTACCTTTTGTTTTATTGTCAATTTTTGATAAAAAATAACTTCATAAGCACATAAATAACAAGGAGCTTCATATGAATGAAAATGTAACCTTATATGAAAATGAACGCATTGATCAATTGTATGCGAATGCGATTCAAATTATCCAAAGTAGCGAAGTGTTTAGCTTTTCCTTAGATGCTGTTTTACTAGCTAACTTCCCTCAATTGCCTAAAAGAGGACAAATAGTCGATTTATGTTCAGGAAATGGCGCAGTCAGCCTATTTATGAGTCAAAAAACACCAGCGAAAATCACTCAAATCGAGCTACAAGCTAGATTAAGTGACATGGCCAAGCGCAGTGTAGCCTTAAATCAAAAAACAGAGCAAATTCAAGTCATTCAAGCCGACTTAAAGGAAGCACCTAAATTAATCGGTCATGACTGCATTGATTTAATCGTTTGTAATCCCCCCTATTTTAAGGATTTACCAACGAATCATAAAAATCCTAATCCTTATTTAGCGATTGCTCGTCATGAAATCCATACAAATTTAGAAACCGTTATTCAGACCAGCGCCAAGCTGTTAAAAATGAATGGGCGCCTAGCCTTAGTCCATCGACCTGAACGCTTTTTAGAGATTATCGAAATCATGCAAAAATATCAAATTATGCCCAAAAGAGTCCAGTTTGTTTATCCTAAAGCTGATAAAGCCGCCAATATTCTCTTAGTTGAAGGCATTTTGCACGGCAAAAAAGATGGTTTTAAAGTCTTACCACCGATTTATACCTATGATGCTCAAGGTGAATATACCCCCGAAATTAAAAGGATGCTGTATGGTAATGAATAAAGCCCATTATTTTTATGTTTTATTATGCAAAGATTCTACGCTTTATGCCGGCTATACAACTGATTTGCCGCGACGCTTAAAAGAACACAATCAAGGTATCGGTGCTAAGTATACTCGCTTAGCCAAGCGCCGCCCCTTAAAAATGATTCATGCAGAAGGTTTTACTACCCGAAGTGAAGCCATGCAAAAAGAAGCCGCCTTTAAACAACTGACTCGTGCGCAAAAAGAACGTTATCTTGCTAGTCATACTTCTCTAGAATTGCCTGAAACAGCTGACTGAAAGAAAAAGTAAAAATTCGCCTCTCCATTGGGAAAATCTTAACACTTTTTTGATTTTCTCAATGGAGAGTAACACTCGAATTTTCACATGTCTGAGCGAGCTACTGAACATCCTTATATTTCACTGCGTTGTAAGCTGTAGACGCTGCGGTTGCCGTTACATAAATAGCCAACAGCACATACGATAAAGAAATATGGGATGCCCTCAAAGCCAAAGACCTCTGCACCGATAAAAATTGGCGCAATGAAGGTATTCGTTGCACTGCCAAAAACGCTGGCAAAACCTAGTGCGGCAACAAAATCAACTGGTAAATGTAACCAAGGAGCCATAGCTGCCCCTAAACATGAGCCAATCGCAAACATTGGTAACACTTCCCCACCTAGAAAGCCACTTGCTAAGGTCAATGCAGTGAAAACTAATTTTAACAACCAATCATAAGCATGAATCGTGCCGCCATGAAAACTAGCAACAATCAAATTCGTTCCTAGACCTGCGTAACGTCCATGGTTAAAAAGCCATAGCGTAATACTTAAAACCAGACCAATTACGCCGATACGCCAAACTGGATTGGGGAACTGATTTTCTAAGGTTAAGCGAGTAAAACGTATTGCTTTAGCAAATAAATAACCAACTAATCCAAAAATAAGTCCTAAAATAATTAAACGAATGATTAAAAACCAAGGTAAGCGATCATCCACTACTAATTGATAACTAAATTTATCTAAACCTAAAAATGCTGAAGTAAAGCTAGCTGCAAAAGCTGCCACCATCGTCGGTAACAACACATCATAGGTTAAATGTCCCACAACTAATACTTCCATCGCAAAAAAAATTGCTGCAATCGGTGTTTGAAACAAACCAGCAAACCCTGAAGCCATCCCAATCACAATAAACCGTTTATAATTCATCCCTTTGAATTGGCGACCAAACCAATGAGCAACAGCCGCACCAATTTGCACAGCTACCCCTTCGCGGCCTGCTGAACCACCAAACAAATGCGTCAGCCAAGTACCCATAATCGCAAATGGTACCAAGCGCTTAGGCACACTAGTTATCTCTCCATAACCAGCCTTAAAAATCAATCCCATTCCTAAATGACTATCTTTACCATAGCGACGTTGTAAATAAATAAACGCCATTCCCACAAACGGTAAAAATGGTAATAATATGAGACGATGGGTTTGAAAAATATTAGCTAAGTGATTCAACACAATGCCAAAGCCAGCATCCATCGCTCCAACTAACACGCCAATTATTACACTCAATATCAGGACTAAACCGACATGCTTGATTTTTTCCAATGAATATCCGTGTAATTTCATTTTTCTTTCACCCCTAATTTTCATTATTGCCAACAAAACTACCCAAAAATAGCTAGGCAGATAGAAATTGAAAGAATCTACCAAGCTACTTTTTTCAAGCTAAATCTTATCGCTTATAGCTAAGAAAGTTACAAAACATCCTTGAAATAATCTGTGTTCAGCAAGTAACTCCTTCGTCAAATAAGCTAGTCTGGTGAAAAATTTTTATAATCCTATTATTTTTCCCAGACTAGATCTTATTTGCTCGGAGTTGACCGACTTGCTTCACATCCTTGAAACAATCTGTGTTCAGTAGCTAGACATGCCAAAAATTCGCCTCTCCATTGGGAAAATCTCAACTCTTTTTTGATTTTCTCAATAGAGAGTAACACTCGAATTTTCTCATGTCTGAGCAAGCTACTTCACATCCTTGAAATAATCTATGCTTAGTGGCTAGCCTCTCAGAAAATAAGCTAGTGTGGTATAGAATATCTTTAAAAACAATCGATATTCCACCACGCTAGAACTTATTTTCTCGTAGTTAATCAACTTGCTAGACATCCTTTATTTAATCTGTGTTTTGTAAGTAGCTACTTCATCAAATAAGCCAATCTGGCAGTAAAATCTTCAAAAACTATGGATTTTATTGCCGGATTGGAGCTTATTTGCTCGTAGCTGAGCAACTTACAAAACATCCTTGAAATAAAAAAGATGTGGGGTTAACCACATCTTTTTGCGCTTATTTTGTTGCACGTTTTACGTAAGTACCTTCGGCTGTGTTGATTTCTAGGTATTCACCAGCTTCGATAAAGTCTGGTACGTTAACGACTAGACCTGTTTCCATTGTTGCTGGTTTACCTGAACCTGTAACAGTTGCGCCCTTGATTGATGGTTGTGTTTCTTCAACTTTTAAAACGACTGTTGTTGGTAATTGGATACCTACTACTTCGCTTCCAAAGAATTGAATTTTTACTTCCATGTTTTCAAGGATGTATTTCATTTCGTCTTCGACTGTTTCAGTTGGGATTTCATATTGTTCGTAAGTTTCTAAGTCCATGAAGTACGCTGTGTCATCCATTGTGTATAGATATTGCACTGTTTTAGTGTCAATGTGTGCTTTTTCAAATTTTTCTTCTGGACGGAAAGTTGTGTCATAAGTTGCACCAGTACGTACATCGCGAAGTTTCATACGCATTACAGTATTTCCTTTACCTGGTTTGTGATGGCTTGCTTCTAAAACTTTGATTAATTTGCCATCTTGTACAAAAGTCATACCAGCTCTTAAATCACTTGCTGAAATCATATTAATATCTCCTTTAAATTGAAAATAGTTCTCTCCCATTGTATCAAAAACTTGCTCAATGCGCTAGTTCTTGCTTACAGAAAATGTTGATTTGCCAAAATTTGGTTGATTTAGGCAAATAGTAAATCAAAAAATTGTTGATTCGGTGAACTACTCTCCACTTAGCTAAACCTGAAGGTTCTTAACGCTTGAAGTGGGAGCTTCTTGGGAATAGAGCATACTTGATAGCTTATTTTTTCACTAACAGCGGTTTCTCTTATTTACCAAGCTATCCCCGTAGTTCCTACGGTTTTTTTGATTGTGCCTAAGCTGAAGTTTGTATTCTTAGACCTTCAATCAGTATATTGATACTAGCGTTGATATCACGGTCATGATGAGTATGACAAATAGGGCAAGTCCATTCTCGAATATCGAGCGATTTCTTGCCATCTTTATGTCCGCACTCTGAACAAATCTGACTAGACGGAAACC
>DYWZ01000053.1 GCA_020742395.1 Enterococcus columbae | reverse complement strand
ATTGCGGTTGGTCTATTGATCATGGTTGTCGGTCAAGCTCTTGGCGGAACTACTGGATTCGCATTGAATCCTGCTCGTGATTGGTCGCCAAGATTAGCATATACAGTTTTACCTATTCCTAATAAGTCGTCGGCTAATTGGAGTTACGCTTGGGTGCCAATGGTCGGACCGATTGCCGGCGGTATTTTAGCAGCGGGATTGCAAGCAGTCTTAAAATGAAAAAATTTTAAATAATACTCGAAGGACGAACATTTTTATGGTGTTTGTCCTTTTTTTCAATTTCTAAAAAAAATTGGCGCCTTTTTTGCGTAATAAATATTAGAGGGTTAAACATCCTCAAAAAATTTTTCTAGGAGGACTTTGCATGAGCAAAGATAAAAAACTAAATGTCGCGGAAGTACTGGGCTTTACTGATGATCTGATGTTTCAGAACGTCATGAAGGATCCAGAAATTTGCCGTATGTTCTTGAATGAGGTGCTGCCACACTTGGACATTAAGGACTTAACGGTCCGCACGCAGTAAAGGATCGCATTCAATGGCTGGAGAAGGTTTCGATTCTTGATGTTTTGATCACCGATAGCCGGGGCAGGCGCTACAACGTTGAGATGCAGGTTGCCAACAAAAGAGACATGGATAAGCGCGCCAGACAGTATCTATTTAAGCTAATGGAGGACGGCTTTTTGCGGCGAAGACAAGAATATGAAGAATTGCATGCGGCTTATGTGATCTTCATCTTGCCGTTTGACCCAAAAGGAAAAGGCTTGAAGCGGTATAGTTTTGTTTATACTGCCAAAGAAGACCCATCAGTTGAACTAAATGATGGATCTGAGATAATATACTTAAACACCAAGGGAACCAAAGGTAAAGTGAAACCAGGTCTTGACGATCTTTATCGCTTGATTGAAGGCAAGCCAACTTCAAATGGTAAGTTCATTAGCCGAGTTAAGGAGACAATGAATAATTATCGCAGAACCGAAGAATGGAGGAAACACGTCATGAACACGGAAGAAGTCGCAGAAGCAGCAAAGCAGCTCGGAATGGAAGAAGGCAAGAAAGAAGGCCTGATCACCGGAGTGCAAAACTTGATTTCTGTTTTGCGTGATTATGGTGAAGACAATCAAAATATTTTACAACAGCTTAAGCAAAAGTATGGCAATACTTTCTCCGATAAGCAGTTAGAGGATTTCTTGAAGCAAAGCTAATCTTCTAATAAACCAAAATAGCGATAGTACCAACGATTGCGGTACTATCGCTTTTTTTGAAATTAAAAACCTTTTAAAATGGAGAGACATTTTGCTTGAATTTTGTTTGGCATAAAATCCTCACGAATCCCTAAAGTAGAGTAGCAATAAATCTGCTGGCCGGGTATTAATGGAATAGATTTTACTCCGGGATAGTTTTTGGCAGCTATATCCATTAAGAAACCAACACCCATATTTTGTTTGACTAGTTGCAAAGTAGCATCGATACTATCAACAACTAGTTTTTTCTTTGGTTTAAAATTTGTGTTAGTAAAAATTTGTTCCAGGGCAGTTCTAGATAGAAAACGTTTATGTCTCATAATTAAAGGAATATCTGCAATTTGAAATAGATCAATTTCTTTTTGCTTTGCGAGCGGATTATTGCTGGGAACAACGAGATTGTATTGGAAGGTTTCAAGTGTGGTTAATTTAATTCCAGGGAGTTTTTCATTGTCAAGACGAGAAAAAACAATGGCATCATATCTTCCTTCACGAAGATGTTGTTCTAAATAATGAGAATTTTCTTCATGCGTTTCAACTGAAGCTAGCAAATGTCCTTGGTTAAGTTGAGTGATGACGGAAGCTAGCCATTCTTTACCAGCTAACTCAGAATAGCCTAAACGAAAACTGTTTTCGTTTGCTCTTTTGGCTTCTAAAATAATTGATCGTTCTTTCTGAATTAGCCCTTTTGCGTTACGGTATACAACTAAGCCAGCGGGTGATATAGTCATTCTTTTGTGATTGTGGGCCTGAAAAATTAGTTGGGTACCAATTTCTTTTTCAAGTCGCTTAACCATTGAAGAAATAGCTGGTTGAGTTACTCCGAAAAATTCAGCTGTTCTATTATAGTTTTTAGTTTCTACAAGTTTTTGAAAATACTTTAAATCTCTGAATTCCATTTTTAAATAAATATCTATTATTGGACATATAAATTAACCGTTCACAAATACATTATAGATTATAGCATTAACTAAACTCCATAAATATAATTTATCGAAATATATATATCGCTTATCATCAATTCACAAAAATATAAATTTGATTATTTTAGATTACTTTTCACATGTCTAAAGCTCTATGAATTAAGACAAAAAGGTTATTTTGTGAAAAAGCGCTTACAAAATAATGCTTGCACTTTAGTTTTTCACATGATATTTAATACACGACAAGTTGATTTTTATGGGAGATCAAAAAATGAAAAATGTAAAAAATATTAAGTGGAATGCAAGTTATGATGTATTGGTTTTAGGCTTTGGCGGAGCAGGCGGTACTGCTGCTAGATTTGCAGCAGACAATAATGCTCATGTTCTGTTAGTTGATGTAGCTCCTTATGGACATGAGGGTGGTAATACTAGATATTCTGCTCAACATGTAGCCATGGCTCATGATCGTGAAAAGATTGGTAAGTACTTTGATCAATTGGCAGAACCATATTCATATTCAAAGAAGACCATGGATGTTTATCTAGACGGTTTTGTAAATATGCCCGAATACTTTGAAAAATATTTTGGTATTAAGCCATTTATTTGGGGTGATGACTTCCGAGAAGGTGATGCCCTAGATCACAAGGATCACTTATGTGAATACCCAGAATTTGAAGGTTCAGATACTTTTGACTTTGCTTTAGTGCATAACCGCGACTTTGACGCTGGTCTATGGAAAAAGATTCGTAAGGAAGTAGCAGATCGTAAAGATAAAATCGATGTATGGCTTAATTCTCGCGCTTTAGAACTGATTCAAGACCCAGAGACTGATCAAGTTGTAGGTGCAATAGTTGAACGTAATCATAAGAGATACTTTATCCATGCTAAAAACGGTGTAGTTGTTTCAACTGGTGGTTTTGAAAATAATCCACAAATGCAACAAGATTACTTACATATTCACAAGTTGACCCCACTTGGTACTTTATATAACCGTGGCGATGGTGTAAAGATGGTCCAAAGCGTTGGTGCAAAGATGTGGCATATGAGCAACTACGAATCACTTGGAATTATCCCAAGCTACGTGATCGCTGAAGAAGAGGGCACTCGTGGTCGTCAGATCGGGGGCTGGAAGAATGTTAAGTCTGGTTCAGTTATTGCTGTTGCTAATGATGGTTCAAGATTTATGAAAGAAGATGCTAAGTTCCGTCACGGTCACATTTATGATCATGGCGAATACAACATGCCTCATGCTTTTGACAATGCATGGTTAGTCTTTGACCAAAAACAATACCAAAAATTTGTTGAAGAAAAAGAAAGCGGTAAGCTTCGTTACAACAAGTTATTTGATAAGATGATTAATGCTACTAGCGTTTCTGAATTAGCTGATAAGATGAATGTTCCGGCTAAAAACTTGACTGCTACAATAAACCAATTCAATGAATTTGCTAAAAATGGTAAGGATCTTGAATTTGGTCGTGCCACAGACTCGATGGATGAAATCAGTACTAACAAACTTTATGCTCTCAAATTAGCTCCAGCCGTTTTGAACACTCAGGGTGGTGCAGAACATAACGAAAAAGCTGAAATATTGAATAACAATGATCAACCAATTCCTCACCTATACAGTGCTGGTGAAATGGGCGGTATGTGTGTCAATCGTTATCAAGGTGGCGGTAATCTCGCTGAATGCTTGATTTTCGGTAAGATTGCTGGTGAGCAAGCAGCTAAGATGAAGTCGGATACACAAGAAGTTAAACTAGAAAATGCTGTGCCATCGGTTAATGATTTAATAGCTGGGGATAAAATTGACAATATAGAACTAGGTCCAGATCAATATGTTGGTTCTACCGAGGCTGGTATTGGTGGTCGAATTGTGGTTAGAGTTACTTACAAAGATAAAAAGATTAAGAATGTTGAAGTGCTTGAAAATCATGAAACTGAGGGAATTGGAGCAGTAGCTATTCAAAAATTACCTGATGAAATTGTTAAGGCTAATAGTACGGAAATTGATGCAGTCTCAGGTGCTTCAACGACTACTAGAGCAGTTGAAGAGGCGGTTAATAAAGCAATTAAGAAGGCCAAATAGCTAATTTTCACGAAAATGTCTTAGAATATCAATACCTTTTTTCTGATAGTCATTTGGAATAAAGCTCTTCCGCATAGCAATTTGCATATAAGCCCATAACCTTTGATCTGGTATCAAGTGAATAATATGCAAATCTCTTCTATCTTTAAGTGTATCTTCCATTGCTAAAGCAATACCTACATTTTGACTAACTAAGTCGATCATTAGTTGCATAGTTCTAGCTGTAAAAATTATTTTTGGAGAAAAATTACCTAATTTTGCTTCTTGATCTAAGCATTCTCTGGTCAGATATCCTTCTGAACGCGCAATAAAGTCACGCTGTGACAGCTCAGAAATTTTAACTTGCTCTTTATTAGCCCAAGGATCATTAAGACTAGTTATTATGACCAATTCTGTTTTATTTAAATTGCGAATATAGTAATTAGGGTCGTTAATAGGCACCATCCAAGAATAGATAGCTACATCAATATCTCCATTGGTTAGACTTTCGAATATATCTGCTGATCGCTCTAGATGCGTGTCAAGCATTGACATTATGTTAGCCTGATGAAATTGAGCGATAACCTCAGGAATATACATGCTACCAGCAACACCAGAAAAAGAGATTCGTATTTTCTTCTCACTGGCATGCATTACATCATAATTAACGCTATTAATTTCATGTAGAAGCTTAACTGATTTATTGTAAAGCAAGTCTCCAGCAGTTGTTGTGTTGAGTTTGCCTTTTCGGTTAACCTGTTCAACTAAAGGATCTTTAAAATGCTTAGCTAGACGTTTAACAGCTGCTGAGATCGTTGGTTGAGTAACGTTAAAAAATGTAGCTGTTTTAGTGTAACTACCAGTTTCTATTAATTTGCAAAAATACATTAAGTCTTGATTATTCATCATAAACTCCATTTATAAATATATTTTATATATTGATCTTTTTTGATTATAAGTTATGAACTTCACAATCATTATAAAACTTATTATATTGAGATTTAAAGCAAAAAAATAAATCATTTTATTCACAAATTCAAATTAGCATTTAACGAAATAATGTTATAAATTGTAATCGTCAACAAAAGATAAGCGCTTACAAAGTTTGATTAATAATTTAGGGAGTAGAAAAATGTTAGATAAATTTCAATGGAAGAAATGGATTCTTCCTTTAGTAATTGGAATTGTACTGTGGCTTGTAACACCATTTAAGCCAACAGATATTAGTGTGCCAGCTTGGCATTTATTTGCAATCTTTGTTGCAACTATTGCAGCATGTATTACTAAGCCATTACCAATGATGGCTACCACTTTAATTGCAGTTGTGATAGCAACCTTAACCGGTATATTTAACATGAAAGAAGTGGCGGCTGGATTTGGTAATTCAACCTCTTGGATGGTTGCTATGTGTATGTTTTTAGCAGCTGGATTTATTAAATCAGGTTTAGGTAAAAGAATTGCATATATTTTTGTTAGAACTTTTGGCAAAAGCACTTTAGGCTTAGCTTATGCTTTATCATTTGTAGAAACTGTTTTGGCAATAGGTATTCCAAGCAACAATGCACGTGTTAATGGGATCATGTATCCAATTATCGATGGTCTTTCTCGTGAAATGGGTTCTGATCCTGAAAAGGGAACACAGAGAAAATTAGGTTCTTTCTTAGTGTTTAATGAATATGAAATCAACAATGTTACTTCCGGTATGTTTTTAACAGGTTTGGCAGGTAACATGGTAGCGTTAGGTTTGGCAAAAACACAAGGAATTGAAATTTCTTGGATGGAATGGTTCCTAGCTGCTATTGTCCCTGGACTGATTTCTTTATTTGTTGTGCCATTTTTATTGTATAAAGTTTATCCACCAGAAGTAAAAGAGACTCCAAATGCTCATGCTTGGGCAGATAAAAAGTTAACAGAACTAGGTAAAATGACGGCTGCTGAAAAAATTATGTCAGTGGTCTTTGTAGTAGCTATTTTGCTCTGGTTAGTGGGTCCACATATTGGAATTGATGCGACTGAAACTAGTTTTATTGCTGTAGCATTACTTTTAATTACTGGAGTAATTAATACCAAAGATATTCTAAATGAAAGTTTTGCTTGGAATATTTTAACTTGGCTTTCAGTTATTATGCTAATGTCACAAAAATTAATGACTTTAGGCTTTTTCCCATGGTTCTCAAAAACATTGGGTGCAGGACTTAAGGGCATGAATTGGGTATTAGTTTTAGTAGTTTTGTGGTTAGTTTACTTCTACTTACACTACTTGTTCCCAAGTGTATCAACTCAGATTTCAGCTTTGTATGCTGGCTTCTTATCAATTGCTCTAGGTGCAGGAGTGCCAAAAATTATGGCAGCACTAATGTTGGCAATGTGTGGTACAGTATATCTTTCAACTTCTACATATTCCGCAGGCCCTGCTGCAATGGTTTCTTCAACAGGATATATTTCTAATAAGGACTTCTGGAAGTTAAGTGCAATTATTGGTGTGGTATTCAACATTATCTGGCTTGGTGGCGGATTGCTTTGGACTAAAGTTATTGGATACTGGTAAAAATAGGTGAATAAAATGATATATAATTCTTCGTTAAAATGGGACAAAGTCTATGATGTAATTGTTGTGGGTTTTGGTGGTGCCGGTGCAGGAGCAGCAAGATTTGCAGCAGATAACGGTGCTCATGTTTTACTAGTGGATTCGGCTCCAGAAGGTAGCGAAGGTGGCAATACCAGATATGCTGGTGGTGCTTTTGCTTGGGGCAGTAATTTTGATGAGCTAAAAGATTACTACAAACAAACTTATTATCCATTTAAATACGATGAAAAAGATTTAGATGCTTTTGTTGAGAATGTTCTTAAGATGAAAGAATATTCTAAAAAGTATTTTGGTATTGAGGCAAAAGCTACAGGAAGAAGACCTAAGGGTGAATATCCTGAATATCGGCATGGGGATGCAATGCAATCGCAAAGTATGACCCAGGGAATGTATAATGGCGGTTTCTGGAAACTACTACGTAAGAAAGTTTATGAAAGATTAGATAGAATTGATATTTGGTTTGATTCTCCTGTAGAGCATTTGATTCAGTCGCCAAAGAATCAAACTATTATGGGCGTAGTAATTAATCGTAATGGTAATAAAAGATTGATTGCCGCTAAAAATGGTGTAGTTCTGAGCTGTGGTGGTTTTGAAAACAATCAAGCGATGATTCAAGACTTTTTAGGTCAAGGATCTTTGGCTCCAATAGGCTCTTTATATAATCAAGGCAAAGGAATTGATTTAGCTGTCGAAGCAGGAGCACGATTATGGCATATGTCTAACTATGATTCGCACGGTTTATCATTAAGACAGAACGACCCACGTGAAAAGTTTGCCTATATGATTAATTGGAAATCATTGTTTAATGGTTCAATTTTTGTAGCGGGTGATGATGGTACGCGTTATTTCCGTGAGGATGAGGAAGATCGTCATGGCTATAAATATAATCATGGCAACTGGATAATGATTCCTAACCAAAATCATCCTCATATTGTAATGGATCAAAGACAATATGAGCAGTTGAGTAATGATACTTCTGCCAAGTCAAGTCAAATAAAAGAATTAATTTCTTATGCAATTAAAGCAAATACGATTGAAGAACTCGCTGAAAAAATATCCGCTCCTAGATTGAAGCAAGAAGTTGCAGATTTTAATTTCTTAACTGATGTAAAAAAGCGGGATATGTTTCTTCATCGAAAAATTGATACTATGCGTAGTTTTGGAAAAGGACCATATTATGCAATTCCTGTAAGACATAATATTCTTCATACTCATGGTGGAGCTAAAAGAAATGAAAATTGTGAAGTAATTGATTTAAATGGCAAAGTTATCCCTCATTTATATGAGGCTGGTGAATTAGGTGATATTTTTGCTACTAAATATATCGGTGCTAATAGTATTGCTGACTTATTGATTTCGGGAAAGATAGCTGGCGAGAATGCTGCTAAGCCCAAGGATCAAGAGGTTGAATTAGATGCAGTTACTGGTGCCTCTAAAGTTGCTGATTTGAAATCCGATGCTCATACTATGATGGCTAATTTTGATGCTGGTAAAAATCAAGGTATAGGTATCAGTTCAAATGGAATAAGTGATTTACCGATTGTAGTTAGAGTAACACTCAATGATAAAAATCAACTTAAAAAGATTGAAACTCTGCAACAGAAAGAATCACCATCATTAGGAGGAAAAGCAATTCCAGTTTTAACCAAAGCAATGATTGCTAACAATACTACTGATGTAGATACTGTGTCCGGTGCTTCTGTTACTAGTCATGCCTTTCAAGAAGCCGTATCTGATGCTTTGAAACATATTCAAAAATAAAAGTTAATAAACCAAAAAGAGCGATTGATATAGTCCTACTTTAGTAGACAGTACAAATATATAAAATTGTACTATCTATGAAAGCAGGACTTTTTCTACGTAAAGTCAAGCATAATAAGGTATTTGGCTTTATTTTTTGTTTAAATTTCAACTTAAACATCTTTTAGTGTCGATTTATTTTTTTAGTTAGACACGACAAATAAGCCCAGATCCATATCTGATTTTTGGGCTTAGCGTTATAATGTACTTGATCAA
>DYWZ01000052.1 GCA_020742395.1 Enterococcus columbae | reverse complement strand
AGACTGTTTGATGATGTGAGAATTCACCGATAGCTAAGCTACGATTGGCACAAACGTCAAGTGACCAGCCGTCCTCAAAAAAATGATTAATGACGTAGCTAATAAAGTTTGCTTTCTTCAAGAAGTCTGATTTACGACCACAGTGGCGACGATTAATCTGATAAACACTCTGACCATGATCAGCCTTATAACGCTGCTGCTTGCCATGATAGAGAGAAACAGTACCACGTTTGACCTCTTGTGACCTCCAATAGATGTTTTTGTGGATATTAACATTCTATCAAACAGGTCCAGATGGACTTTTATTTTTATAAAGTGTTTAACTTGATTTTACAATCGGCGAAAATAATTAAAATAATAATTTTCAATATAAAAAGTGAGAAGATTGATAATAAGGTCTTCTCACTTTTTTGATTACTTGATGATTTTAATAATATCATTGAAAATTTGGTTAAGCAGTAGATGATTGCGTTTATAGATAGATTCTACTGATTCGTTGTCAGTATATTCTTTCTTTTCACCATAATTTCTAACTTTCATATTATTTGGACCATAATAGCTAGCAATTTTTTCACCAAATCCGCTTTCCAAAGTATTATCTTCTAAGGTTACAACTAATTCATGGTTGGCCATTAGACTAGTCAATGTCTCAGTATCAAGATGAGCTACGTATTTCGGATTAATTAAAGTTGCATTAATATCATGTTTCTTTAAAAGTTTACGAACTTTTTCGCCTAATTGATAGAAGTCTCTTACGCCAATAATTGCGACTTTTGATCCTAGTTTAACATCATAGTTGGTCTTCATTAATTGGACTTCCCTCAGGAAATAGATTAACTGGGCTCTTAATAGCTACAGGATGTTTTCTTTGTTTAACAGCCCAATTAAGCATTGATTTCATTTCATTAAGAGTAGTAGGTGCTAATATTCTCAATTAGGCCAATTAGCAATCATCATATTATCAAAAACTCCAACATGAGTTTTTGAAGTATTAGTAACCCCACCACCAATAACTACCATGACTACTGGTAAATCATTTGTAGCAACATCATGGGAAAGTTGATCATATGCTCGTTGTAAGAGAGTAGAGTTTTCAAACCAAATGGGGGTGATGCCTTCCTTGACAGCACCGGCTGCAAAAGCTATAGATTCTTGTTCAGCAATACCAACGTCTTTGTAATGTTTGGGATAATTTTCTTTGATTTCGTTTAAACCAAACATATGAGGAATAGCAGCGTTAATTGCTAGGATATTTTTTTGATTTTGGATATGTTTTTTTAGAAAATCAACCATGATACTTGTAGAGTTTGGAGTTTTAGGAGCAAGAGCTAGAGGTTTGTCAGTCTTTAAGTTAAAAGGGTTTACCCAGTGGTGAGTAGCTTCATTTTAGATTGCTTCTAGAATATGATCTTTAGTAAATTCATATCGACCACCAAAAACTCTTGAACCTTCACTTTTATCAGGGTCAACAATTATTCCTACTTTAGATTGAATAAATAGATCATCGCGCTTTATTTTGCTTAATTTTAGGACTTGGCCAAAGATTTTTTCAGATTCGCCTTGGCCATAAATATCAGCCGAATCAATAAAATTAATGCCATTATCGAATGCTGCTTCTAAAGCTTCAGTAGCTTGCTGCGGAGTTTTAGCATTCATCCGCATAATACCCAATCCCATAGTTGAGATTTTTAAAGAAGTAATTCCTAAATTTGTTTGGTTCATAAAAAATAATCTTTCTAAATACTTATATTTGATTTCATAAAAAATCATACAAGCATTTAAAAAGGCTGTGAAGACGGCACAATTATGTGCCTAGGGAACTTTTAGGTAACCTAGTCGACAAACATTTTATGTAAATTGGCTAATTTTTATTCCTTCACTTGCTTTGTTTGTTCATTTATTGGGCAAGTAGGATGTTTAACATTATAGTTAGTCTGATTTACGTATCCCCAAGCACACATAATATCTAGTATTGGAAATAAAGTTTTACCATAATCAGTAATACTATATTTTACTTGAACCGGAACCGTAGGAATTACTGTACGTTTGATAATTTTATCAGCTTCTAATCCTCTTAGTTGTGCTGTTAAGGTTTTCTTTGGTGCGCTATCTAAATAACGGAGGATTTCACTATAGTGTTTTGTACCATTTTCTTGTAAATAATGTAAGATCAAAGGCTTCCATTTTCCGCCAATGACATCTAAAGTTACTTGAATTTTACTTAATACTGCTTTTTTGTCATATTTTTACCTTTAAATTCAAATCCTATTACGTGTTAATATTATGCAAATAATTTGGTAACCATTCACCTTAGAAAACTTACCATTCACCGATTTTTTATGGCAAAAAAATTAGAATTATCTATACTAATAATCAAATGAAGGAGGGGTGATCTTGAAAGTAAAATTCAATATTGATGAAAACTTACCTGAAGAAAAAGCTGAGTTTTGGCTACATAGGATGACAGATAAAATTAGTCAGATTGCTAATGAGCTGACCAATAAAAAGGAATTCATCTGGTGTTTTCGTCGAGGGGACGCATATCCAGTAAAATTTAGTGAAATCTATCTGGTACAGGTGGAAAATGAAAAAACTTACGTGTATACGGAGCAAGATACCTATTTGTATAAAGGGCGTTTGTATCAAGTGCAAAAAGTACTGCCGTCAGATTTCGTGACAGTATCAAGAAGTGCGTTGCTCAATTATCATCAATTAGATCATTTGCAAATTCTGAGTAATGGTAATATTGATGCTATTTTGAATAATGAGCTGCATGTGCAAATCTCACGACGAAGGATTAAAGAACTGAAAGAGAGGCTAGGATTATGAAACGTGTTCGATATATGCTGGATAGCGGTTTGATGGGAATTGGAATTGGCATGATCTGGTTTGCGGTGGAC
>DYWZ01000051.1 GCA_020742395.1 Enterococcus columbae | reverse complement strand
GCAAAAAAAGCAGTACTAGAAGCTTATTTGCCATGGTCAGAAACTATACAAGCAAATTGTAAATAAAAAAAGAATCTCCAGAGTCAAGTGACTTTGGAGATTTTCAATATACCTCGTTATTGGGCGCTTACGATTCATATCGGCCCTCTCCTAGTAATAGGAGGGAGTTTTTTGCATATAAATTAAGCAAAAAAGTAGTAGTGAAAATCTAGTCTTTTCACTACTACTTTTTCTTATAATCAAGAAAAAATCTTCTGTTTAGGTGATTTAGGAATGCGATAGAAAATTAAAGCAAGCAATACACAAGCAATCAAACCAAAAGCAATTAGAAACATTTGATGGTAGCCACTTTTTTCAAGTAACCAGCCAAATAGACTTTGCGCGAGCATCGAGGCTAAATTTCTAATCGTTTGAATGAGCGCAAGTGCTGAGATTTGCTGATCTTCAGGAATTAAGGTAGCGACAATTTTTAGATTCATCATCACAAAAATCATACTAGCCGGGTGTTTGGCAAATAGGGTCCAAAAGACTTGGATCGGTAGCCAAAGATTAAAACCAAAGCTAAAAAATTGCGCTAAAACAATCAACGTTGGAATGATTAATAAGATTTTGTTGCTGAGTCGATCCATGAATAAATAAGAAAAAAAGACAACGGGCACTTCGCATAGCACCGCCCAAAATAAGATGTTTGAAACAACCGTAAGCTTGAGTCCTTCTGCTTGAAACATCGCTGGAATATAAGTGTTAGCAATATTAATCAGGCTAAAAAATATCCCAGCAATCAATAAATATTGCACAAATAAATGATTTTTAAATAAAGAAAATAAATGTGTTTTTTGATTCGCCTGTTGCTGTTTGGTTTTCGCCTTTTGTAAGAGCTGCTGCTTTTTCATATCTGGTTTGGCAAAATATAAACCAATCATGGCTAAAACAAGTGTAAGGACAAAGGTAAAAAATATTGCTTGTGGTGCAATAAAAGCATAGATAATTCCAGCAGCTTGTGAGCCGACTGCATAGCCAATCGTTCCCCAAACGCGAATGGCACCATATTTATATGGGCTAAGGGTAGCGAGCTTTTCTAAAATCGGATTACTGCCATTGATTAGGGCTAAAACAAAGCTGTAGCCGATTATACAAGCAATTAGACTAGAAGCATAAGCAAAATAGATTCCGCCAAAGCAAGCGAGTAAAAAGACGGATTGGTTGACACGCTTAAGGGAATAGTGGTCACTTAATGAGCCGATAATAGGTTGGGCAATCATCGAGCTTAAAAAGGAGCTAGAGACCACTAAGGAAGTTTCAGCCGGACTGAAGCCTTTATCTAAAAGATAGACTGCAATCAAACAAGAAAAAATCGCAAAAGAGAAATAATAGAAAAAATAAGTCATAACAAAGCTTAAATAATTAAGCTTGGTCTTTATAGTTGCGAGCATAATCATTCTCCGTTTCTAAAGAAAAAATTTTCAGCGAATCTAAATTTTTGATTTACTACATTAGCGCCTATTTTAGCATGATTCAAAAGAGAAGTCTTGTTTATTCAGAAAAAAACCAGATAAAGTAAAGGGACGGCCTGACTTTACTTTATCTGATCATTAGGTTAAGAGAGCTTGAATTTGTTTACTTCAGTTGATAATTGATGGGCGACCTTTTGATTAGCCACGACTTCTTGATGAATTTGTTGCATGTTATTGGCGGTTTCCATCATTGATTGCGTGACATTGACGACACCTTGTGTGCTTTCATCATTAGCAATTTGGATGGAAGTAATCGCATGTTTGATTTCATTCATTAATTGATGTAGCTGTTGGCTGCTTTGTGTAAATTGTTCCATCACTAGTGAAATATCACTTAAATCTTGATGATATTGCTGGCTCGTGTGCATGAACTTTTGATAGCCATTTAAGGCATCTTCTTGTACAAAGGTCAGCATCTTTTCCGCTTCTTGAGAGAGCTCTTTAACAGCACTCAAAACCGTTTGGCTAACCTTTTGAATATCGGCAGCTGTAGCAGCTGAATGTTGCGCTAATTTACCGATTTCAGCAGCCACTACGGCAAAGCCTTTACCTGCTTCACCGGAACGAGCGGCTTCAATGCTCGCATTTAAAGCAAGTAAATTGGTTTGTTTGGTAATATCGATAATATTTTTCGTTAAGGTATCGATTTGTTCTACCGCTTGAGAAGCCACAATTTTTTCATTGACTGTTTGAATGACTGTTTGAGCAGTGGTTTGGGCCTTTTGCTGTTCATCCTGGGCTTGATAGAAAATATCATTAGCAACTTGAGTAATTTGTTCAGCTGATTGTTGTTGCATCTTGGCATCTTGATTCGTTTGTTCGACAATTTGGTAGGCGGATGGAATCGATTGAATCATCTCAGCCATTGATGCAGCAGTTTCCTCCATAGCAGCACTCATTTCTTCCATAGTAGAAGATACTTCTTCGACATTCCCATTTACTTGATCGACGGATTGACTAATTTGATCCGTACTGCTGGTTAGCTGGTGAGTGTTTTGCTGAATATTTGTCATAATTTTATGCATGTAAAGCAGTAAATGATTGATATTCTCAGCAATTTCTTCTAGTTCGTCCCCAGTTTTGATTGTTAAATATTGAGTTAGATCACCTTCATGATGGACTAATTCGTAAATTTTTTCATTAATTGTTTTTAGATTTTTACTAATGATTCGTAAAATAAGTTGCAATATGATTAAAGCGACTATTAAAAAGAGTAACGTGACTAAAATGGTTTGAATCATTAAGCGACGTAATTTTTTAATGATTGGCTGAGCATCATAGTCACAACCGATTAAAGCGCTGACCTTTCCAGAAGTATCTGTCACTGGTTTATAAACTGTAATCAATCGCTGGACTACTGTAAGTTTGTCCTTGAAAAGCAGATTTTAATTGTTGATAATTATCTTCAAAACGATCACCAATTTTAGCTTGATTATTAGTCGTATCAGTATCTACACCATAATAGACCTGATTGCCGTCGGTTGTTAGTGTATAAAGATATTTAATGCCACTATCTTCTTTTAGATTACGCATTAATTGTAAGATTTCTTGATAATCTTTACTTTGTTCGTCACCTTTTTTAGATGTTGCAATTTTTCTTGGTCGATGACCTTGCTGACATTGGTGGCAGCTAAGCGCGCTTCTTCAATACCCATGTCGATAACGGAATTTCTTAATTGCCAATAGGAACCGATACCAGAACAAACCGAAATCACGATTATTAATAGACTTACAGGAATTAAAATTTTGTTGCGAATACTATTGAATTTCATTCTCAATCTAGTCTTTCATTTTTTATAGTATAGAAACTATCGGTTAATCGTCGATGAATTTATACATTTTCTGAAAATTTTCTAAAAAAAAGACCTGCTAGAAAGCTCTAGCAGGAAAAGAAGTTAAAAATGAAAAAGTGTTTATATAGAGTTGTTTGTTGGGATACTTATACTATAAATGAAAGTTGTGAATTATTTATGAAGATAGTTTGATAAATCATTCATCATTTATAATAAAGGATCGATTTAGCTATATAAAGCTTTAATTTGTGCTTGCACTGTTTCATTTTCTAAAAATTCATCATAAGTGGTTTCTGCACGATCGACAATTCCTTTGTTGGAAACAGCAATAATCCGATTGGCTAAAGTTTGGATAAACTGATGATCGTGAGAAGCAAATAGCATGGAACCAGTAAAGACCATTAAGCCGTCATTTAAGGCCGTGATTGATTCTAAATCTAAGTGATTAGTTGGATCATCTAAAACTAAAACATTGGCTTTTGATAGCATCATTTTTGATAACATACAACGCACTTTTTCGCCACCTGATAAAACATTAACTGGTTTTAATACTTCATCACCTGAAAATAGCATCCGACCTAAGAAGCTACGCAAGAAGGTATTATCATCTTCTTCTTTGCTAGCATATTGTCTTAACCAATCGACTATGGTTAAATCAGTATCAAATTCTTTAGAAGTATCCTTAGGTAAGTAAGCTTGGCTAGTAGTGACACCCCAACGAACAGTTCCTGTATCAGGAGTGATTTCACCCATAATGACTTTAAATAAGGTAGTAGTGATAATATCATTATCAGCAATAAAAGCCACTTTATCATCTTTATTTAAGGTAAAGGTAATATTATCTAAAATCTTCTTGCCATCGATAGTCACACTGATATTATCTAGCTGTAACAAGTCATTCCCAATCTCACGTTCTGGCTTAAAGCCCACGAATGGATAACGACGAGAAGAAGGTTGGATGTCTTCAAGAGTAATTTTTTCTAGCATTTTCTTACGAGAAGTGGCTTGCTTAGATTTAGATGCATTTGCACTAAAGCGCGCAATAAATTCTTGTAATTCTTTGATTTGCTCTTCTTTTTTCGCATTTTGTTGTGCTTGTAATTTAGCGGCTAATTGACTAGATTCTAACCAAAAATCGTAGTTTCCTACATATAATTTGATCTTACCAAAGTCTAAATCCGCCATATGAGTACAAACTTTGTTTAGAAAATGACGGTCGTGAGATACAACGATTACCGTATTTTCAAAGTTAATCAAGAACTCTTCTAACCAGCTAATTGATTGAATATCTAAGCCGTTAGTTGGTTCGTCTAATAGTAAGACATCAGGTTTGCCAAATAAAGCTTGCGCTAGTAAAACTTTCACTTTTTGCCCAGCTGTTAATTCACTCATATAAACATGGTGTAATTCTTCTGGGATATTTAATCCTTGTAGTAATACAGCCGCTTCTGGTTCAGCTTCCCAACCATTTAATTCTGCAAATTCGCCTTCTAATTCAGCTGCTCGAATCCCATCTTCATCAGAAAAATCCGGTTTCATATAGATGGCATCTTTTTCTTTCATAATGTCATATAGACGTTTGTGCCCCATAATGACTGTTTCGATTACGGTATATTCTTCATAATCAAAATGATTTTGTTTTAATACCGCCATCCGTTCATCAGGTCCTAAACTAACTGAACCAGTTGAAGGTTGGATTTCACCAGCTAATATTTTTAAAAATGTTGATTTACCGGCACCATTTGCACCAATTAATCCATAACAATTACCAGGAGTAAATTTAATATTTACATCATCAAAAAGTTTGCGATCTGAAAAGTGCAAACTTACATCACTTACTGTAATCAAGGCATTTCCTCACTTTATTATATAGTCATTTTATTATAGCGATGTTTTCAGAAACTTTCAATAAATACTGTCGTTCTTTTTTTAGACTAAAAGGTTTCTAAAAAAAATCAGATTGGTACTTGTAAAATTTGTACCAACGTATTATAATAATAACATAAACAGAAAACGCTTGCAGATAGATTGTTTGCAGCAAGGTTTGGAGGAAGAATTATGGCAAAAGAAACAATTATGTTGTGCTGTGCAGCAGGAATGTCAACAAGTTTATTAGTAACTAAAATGCAAGAGGCAGCTGTAGCAGCCGGTAAGGATGCAGAAATTTTCGCAGTATCAGCTAGCGAAG
>DYWZ01000050.1 GCA_020742395.1 Enterococcus columbae | reverse complement strand
GCAGTAATTGTTACCGTCATATTGATTGGTTTAGATTTTGATTTTACTTCTGTCGCTCCACATTTTTTAACCACCGTTTGCATTTCTGTTTCGCCATCTAATTGTCCGTTACAATCTGTTGCGATTGCATTTTCTGCGTTCTTAAAATTAAAAGCAATTCGTTTGATACTCACGTTATCGAACGTTGTTACTACAGTTGTTGTTTTAGCCATTGTTGTTCCTCCTATTTATTTAATTTATCGAATTGATGAATCAGAAGTTCTGTAATTGGATCAAGTGCAAGACCTAATCCTCTTCTCATGAATTCGTCTGGCTGATTTCTTTTAGAAGTACCTATCCCCAAATCAGGATATTTTAAATACTCAAATTTTCTTGTAGGTCTAATGATGAAACCCAAATTAATATATTGAGTCTTAAGTGGACGACTATTTTTTGCGTGTTGGTGCCCTCTTCTTAAATCTGCTTCAGAAACAGGAATTTTTTCCGTAATCCTATCTACTGCAATATCTGAACCTTTTGATTTCAATGCTTCGTTAATCAGTCGTTCGCTCTCGCTTGAATAGCGTTCCATCCGCACAAGAAGTTCATCATGTCCATTTATTTTTAGCTCCCAACTATTTTTAGCCATGACAATCACTCTTCAATAATCGTCTAAACGTAAATACCAATTGATCGATATAGCGATCTTGATTTTCTAGTTTTAAATGGTTGGGATCCATTCTCTGAAAACGAATCGAACGATTTTGAATCAATGAAATAATATCTAGTGAATCTCCTGTTAAATCTTCTCTATTTTCTGAATAGAAAGTTAGATATAGATTTTGACCCACGCTATATTTTGGTTCAGTGGTCATTTCTATTTCTCCTGTTTCGAGAATGAAGTAATTAAAATCATCAGGTAGCTCATCCTCGCCAACAGAGTCTTGAAAGAGTTTGAGCTTAAAATGTTCTTCTAAGGAAGTTTTGATAGCAGAAATTTGATTATTTAAACGTTCTTTTTCTTTAGAATTATTAATCACCATATTCACCCACACTTTCAAGATAAAAATAGATATAAAAATTATCGTAATCGGCATAGATAACGTTGTAACGCATACTATCGATTACGATAAAATATTGATCTTTATTAAATTTCTTGGCGATTGGATGAAATGGAGTCTTTACTTTCTTAGTTAATTTCGATCCCATCGCATCCATAGCTGTTATATCACTATCTCTCATGGAAAGATTTCTAAATTTTAAAGAAGTAATTTCTGTATCTTCTACACCAATCTTTTTTCCTAATTCATTTCTTTTTGTGGTTTGCGTCAAAATCTTTAACCAACCATCGTTGAACGTTTCTTCGAGTCTACGATTATTCGCCATTCCCATCACCTACAATATATTCTTGTAGCGCATAATGTTGAATGAAACCTAATAACTCACTAGCGAAATTTTGTTCAAACTCATCTAAAGCCCGATTCCAGTCGTATCTACATCTTTCGATTAGCAATCCGTATTCTAAGCTTTCAGGAGAAAAAGAAAGAGTTGTACTCACTTTACTTTGAAGATAAACAGCATTTTTAGCTATCATCTTTTTAATTGATTCATCTTCTTCGTTCCAGGTAACGTAAATATTATTCTTCACAGCTGTTAGCAATTCTTCAGTCACTTGTTCAGGCGTCATCTAACCACCGCCTTAATTGCTTTAGCATATGCGTAAGAACATTTTTTCTTGTTTACAAATGATAAATCTTCATCAAAAGGCGTGGAAGTCACATATCTCCCTTTGAAAAATAAATCTTCGTCAGCTGTTGTTACTCCAGCATTGTGCAAGATTTTTACTTCTTTAACTTTTTCTATTGGATCAGTAGCAAAACAAAAGTCTAATTCCTTGTGAACTTTAGGACCAATATTGAAATACATCATGTTCCAAAGCTGTGCCCACATCTCGGCTGTCCAGATTTGTATATTTGTTTTTTGCCCTCTAAGGTAGCGATATAGCCGATTAGAATCTAGATAAACCTTTTTCCAATAATTCGCTTTAGGACGGTTAATAACCCACTGTGCGCCTCCTGAATTAGCGTTTATAGTTTCCAAAGATTCTACTGTAACATTTACAATGTTTGCCATATCTTTTAGAATATTTTCTCCGTTTTCACAGCTTCTAATATAATCAAGACTTAGATAACTACAGCAGTCACTACAATACCAAACATCATCTTTAGAAGGCAATTTGCGCAAATTAATTCTTTTATTGAAAATGACATCCGAATCGATATAGAAATATCGGTCGTCCTCACGTGAATGATCTTCTTCTAAATATTTCCACCATAAATATGGTTTAATCGAAGGAATATACTCTTTGTCGTCCCGCAGATCATCGTACACATGAACTTCAACGCCATATTCCTTCTCAAAAAAAATAGGAATCTGATCATCGTGTCTGCTGAAAAGCAATACGATATCTTTGATTCCTAGTTTCTTCAGATTAGTTAAACAAACTTCAAGCTCCCATTTAAACCGATTGATTGCCGGCTGACAAAGAATATACTTCATTCTGATCACCTACGCTTGTGTTGTAGTTGTTGTGGTTGTTGTGGTTGTTGGTTTTGTAGTTGTAGTAGTAGTTCCCAAAGCGCTAATATCTAACACAATGAAACTATCGTTACGTTTAGGTTGTCCATTTGCATATTGTTTAGCTAGATAAATGCGTTCGTCTTCAACAAAATGGTATTCATCTGAAGCTTCAATTTTTAGTGTAGATCCTACACCCATAAAGTAATCTGAAGCTACCCCAATAACTGCTTTTCCTTCTGGCACAGCTGTTGACTGCAAGTCTGAAACTGGTACTGGCAATACTTGTACATATTCTCCATTAGCAGTCAGTACAGTCTTAGCTGGGAATACTTTAGACCAGTAATCAGTTGGATTCACAATTAGGACCACATCAGAAGGATTCACATTACGATAAATCGGATCATCTACACCTTCGATATTGAATTTCGATAGTCGTGCCATCAAACTACCCATTGTTGCAGCATCTAAAGCTGTAATAGGTTCTGCTATTTTTTCAGCATATTCTCCGCTAGTTTGTTTACTCATATCACGCATCATTCCGACTGGCATATCTTTACCAGTACCATCAACAATTGCTTGTTCTAATGCAATTCTCAATGATTCTACTAAAACAGTACGGACATAACGATCTAACCATACTGGACCTAAGTCAAGCATTGCTTTACATACAGGAATATAACCTGATAGTTTGAACTGCTTCATGTTAATTACATCAAAGCCATTATCTAAAACTTTTTTAACAGCTTCGCAAAGTTTACCCCACCATGCTGGATTGACTCCACGTGACACGATCCATTCTGTTACACCAGTTGTGTTAACAAAAGTAATTTTTTGCAATAGTGGATGAGATTGTTCCAGATCTTCAAATACGCGTTCAAATACAGTAGCTGGTACTAATTCTTCGACCCCTGCAAAACCTTCGTTATTTACTACTTCGTTATAGAATTTTGTTTCTTGTGTAGTTAACACACGCTGACCACGGTTCATTAATACTAATTGATCTTGATTTTTTGCTGTTGCTTCTTCTAAAATTTTATCCTGAATTTCCTTAGACAAACTTACCATAGCTGCACTAAAAGATTCTTCGTTACCATCTTTAAAAGCTTTCATCAATTGGTCACTTGCAGCTGTTACACCTTTTAAATTTTTAACTGTCATTATTTTGCATCTCCTTGTCCAAATGTTTTGTTTAATGCTGCTGTAAATGCAGCAATTTTTTCTGCTCTTTTTTCTTCAACGTCATTCAAAATTTCTTCGACGCTTTGTTCTTTCTTGGCTTCAGTACCTGCGCTATTTTCTGCATCGATAATTTCATCGACCAACCCATAACTCAAAGCTGTTTCTGCATCCATAAACGATTCTTTTTCAAGAAGTTCTTGCAATGCTTCATCTGTGCCGTTGAATCTTGTTTTATATGAAGCCTTTACAGACTTATCAATTGATTCCAATTGATCAGCAATCGTGCGGAAGTCATCGACATTTCCTTCTCCATATGTGGAAGCGCGGTGAATCATCAATTGTGCATTGTTGTAAATTTTTACAGTATCGCCAGCCATTGCGATAATTGAAGCAGCACTAGCGGCTAATCCGTTAATCACAACGTTGATTTTTGCTTTATTTGACTTAAGTAAGTTCCCAATAGCAATCCCTTGAAATACGTCTCCACCGTTTGAATTAATCACTACTTCAATTTCTTCTTGATCACCTAGACTATCCAAAATATTTTTGATTCCCTTGTCAGTATTCCCTTCAAAGAACCAACTAGAACCAATAAATCCCTGAATAAAAATTTGCGGTACTGCGCCTTCATTCTTTACTGCTAGAAATGTTTTCATTGTCGTCATTCGCCTCACCTCCTTTCGATACTTGTTGGTTGTTTTTAGTTATAAATATTTCATCTGCCATCGCCTTATCAGAGCGATCATTTCCAACGCGTTCTCTTCCTTCGTTGATTGTAAATACCCCATTTCTAATGCCGACATCAATAGCGTCAACCAAATCTTTGAAGCTAGTAATCTTGATCATAGTTGTATCAACACGTACAAAATTCCCTGACAAGTATTCTTCTGCTTCATAGAGACTAGCGTTAAACGCATCCTGAATAAGTTCAGCAATTGGAATGATTTCGAACATTAAAAAAGCGTCCACTTGATCCGATAACCCACTCATGTCTCCCTTTAGTAGGTTTTTCGGAACGTGAAACGCTGCTGCTGTCATCTCAAAGATGTCGTCTATTAAGTTTTTTATATCTCTTGAATTGCTTTGGAAGTTTCCGCTGAAATCTTCTAATGTGTACTCATTTTGTAATTGAAATACCGCACCTGCATTATCAGCTTCCATAAAAGCCTTAAATTGTGATGTCATCATTTTGTTGATTTGATCTTGTGTTGTATTGTCTTGCGATCGGAATAAATTCCCTTTCAGTACGTATCTACGAGCGTTAGAACGCTTGTAAACATTCATGGCACTAGAAATGAGTTTCCCATACGCTTGATAATACGCATCGACTAGTTGCCTAATTTGTTGATCTGCGTATTTTATATAGATAACATCACTTTCTAGAAATTCTCTATCAAGGACTATGTTGTTAATTTGCACTTGAGAAAACACATCATCTTTTAATGCATACTCTGTGACATCCCAACTATCCGCAATAAATATTTCGCTAGAATTATTAGACGGAGAAACAATCAATACTTCATTGTAGAATATTAATCTCCTGATTAGCTTTTTTCTAAATTCTGTTGCATTATTTTTCTTATTAGGAGCTACATTCAGTCTATAGTAAAGATCATTCTTTTTATTCTTTCCATCTTCATATGACTTGAATTCCGCTTTACTCATCGCATTTGCAATCAAATCTATACAAGTTTCAATCGCAAATTTTCGATACACAAAATCAACTTGTAATTTACAAAAGTATTCTTCTAAAGAAACCGTTGCTTTTTTTGTGAAGTATCCTACCGCCTTTTGAAAAATCCCCACTTTCTCACCTCCTTTCAAGTTAGAATACTAGAGGAGTAAATCCAGTTCCTGTATTTTCTACTGAGCTATTTGTGACTGTTACAGGAGCAGAATCATAAATATCATCTAAAAAATTCAAACCATGAAGGAATGAAAAAAAGCCATCCGTTTTTCTAGTTTCAGGTTCTATTTTTTCATAACGTATATTCCCATTAGAAATATGCTCTTCATATACATTCATGCAATACCAACGCATAATCGCATCGTCACCAAAGTATAAACGTTGATTAATAAAAAGGTCATCAACTAGATCTTTTAACATACCATGTGTAACAGATCCGCTTCGAACAATTTCCACAGTAAAACCCGCTTCTTCTAAAGCGGGCTTCAATATTTTTGCACGGTACATATCCATAGCGATTTTTTTAATGTAATATTTGTTACTCATTTCAAGAAACCAACCTACAATATAATCTGCTTCTATATTTTTCCCATGAACGATTTGTGATTTACCTTGAGCTATAGAAATATCTATAACCTCTCGTTTTATGTTTTGTAATCGAAGAGCTGATTCGTGGATAAAAGTATGTTGTGTAAAATACACATCTTTATCATATTTTCCTAGCAACCCAACGCTGGCAAAATCTCGTCTATCAGCAAAATCGACTGTTCCTATCACTTCATCCATTTTTTCAGGAAATTCTTTTTCTTTCGTATGCAGAACATCATCATATGAAGCAACAGCAAATCGCGTATCTTCCATAGGTCTGTTCATTCGTTTTGTCATGAACGTAAGTCTTAAACCAGCATTACGTTGCATTTGAGAGTATTCTTGAAACATTTTCCGTTTTAAATCTGCATTGTAATTAATGGTTGGGCAAGCTTTTTCCCACATGTCGGGATCATCAACTTCATTATCGTTATCCAAGCGACAAATAAATGGAAACAAACTAGAAAATTCTGCTCCATCCTTATCAATTCCAAGTTCTCCAGAAAGAATCATTTTTGATTCTTCTATAATGTCATCAAGTGGTCCACCTCGAACATGACCATTAGTTGTATCATAAAATTCTCTATAATCTCGAATTTTACCACCACCAGAAGTAGCTACATTCATCATTGAATAATCTTCATTTTCGTGAATTTCATCAAAGCGGTTCGCTCCTGGTCGTTTCCCATCTTTTGTTCTAGCATTTGCCGTGTTATAACGAAGCTTGCTATTTGTAGCGATATTTTGAATAACTTCCTTCGTCGCTTTAAATACTTTTTTATCTAAATCAGGATGATCTTTAATTACTTTAAATACATCATCAAAACTAGTCTTTGCTTGGCTCTCATTATTGGCATAGATATCAATATCATAATTTTTAATACCGTGTTTAGCGGTTAGTAGAAAGAAGTTGTTCCATGATGCATAACCCGTTTTGCCATTCCCTCGACCCATCAGAGTTAAATATCTATTGAACACTAGCGTTTTATCTTTTTTCCATCGAACACCATAAATAAAACATTGTAGAAATTTTTCCCATGGAATTAATTCGAATGGAAAGTATTGTGCTGGTATATTGATTGAATCCTCTACCATCTGCTTATCGAAGTAAATATCTTCTCTAGTAAAGACTCTTTCTTCTAGATACTTTTTTAGTAATAATTGTTCTTTGCATACCTTGACAGTGCCTTCTTCTATAGCTTTGAACCAATTTTCAATATGCTTATAACTCAGGAATTGATTCATTTGCTTCACCTACCAATTCAGGAGTAATGGCAAGTTTATCCAACATCAATCCCATTTGTTTGTTGACAGAAACAAGCAACGCTACTGATTCATTCTTTTTACCATTCTCCAATCTAATACCGTTCTCGGATATATCTTCTTCCAGTGATATCGCCGTTTCCCATAAACTGATATAACGATCAACATTATCTAAGAATGGCTCAATATTTGTTTTCCGACTTTCCAATTGACTTATTAAAGAGCGGCGCAATTTTTCTCTGTAGCGATTTTGAGACAATTCGTTTTTAAACATTTTAGCCCTCCTTTCATGATAAAGTTCGAAAAAATCTCTTTTCCTGACAGCCCCCTCCGTTTCATCACCCCCAAAAAAATTGCGATTTATTTTAAGGGGGGGTTATCTCACCATCGGAATGAAAGCTTCAGCGAAGTCAATGTAATAATTAATCTCTTCAATGCTATATCCAAAAACATTTTTTATTCTTTCGACGTTATTATCTTTATTCAACGCTTCTCTTACTTGATTCACTTTGTATTTACTACAACAGTTATCTGATAACAGATCCCTAATACCTACATAGCGAACGTATATCAAACGTTTAATTAATCCCTGAGTATAAGATGAATACTCTTCAATCTTTTCTGTATCATACTCTCTGCCATTGTCATTGATGATCATGCACTTACCACCTTTCACTTGCATCGAAGTTAGCAAAGCTTTCTATCTTCTTCTCTTGTTTATCCAATGCTGTAAGATATCTACCATGAACTTCATTATGATGTTCAACACATAAACAAATAAGATTATCTAAATCTAAAGCTAAGTCAGGTCTATCTTTGACTTCCTTTATATGATGAACGTTCTCTACTCTATGATACTTACCTAGTCTTCTACACTCTTGGCATTCATAGTGATCTCGTTTCATCGCTTTCTCTCTAAGTCTGAGCCATTTAGGAGACTGATAGAACTTAACTAAACGATCTTCTCTTATCAACTGTAATAGCCATCTATAGAATTCCTCGGTCATGTCCCGTCTCCTTTCGCAATCTTATTTAATGCTTGGCTGTTCTTTTGCCATACAATGGAATAACTTCATTGCTTTCCTTTCGTTTATATGTATCGTTCTTCATTGGTTTTCTAAACTCATGTACTTTTTCGCCATTACCTTTATGAACGGTGATTACTTCATACTTCTGTTCTAAGTATTGCGGTCTATACATTGTTGTTACCTCCTTTGTGCAAAATAAAAAGACCACTCAACGAGTGATCTAATATGTAAAAACTACACCTCAGAGGAGCTCATGAGGTATAGCTCTAGCATGCTTATAATTGAGATTGCCTATTCCTCTTGCAGTAGCCATAGAATAGTATATGGGTCTGATTGCCTCCACTACTACTCAATCTCAATGCGGTTTTACTTTCGGGATCTTGTACCGCAAACCCAAAGTCGCTGGCAAGGATTTGCACCTTGCATGATACCTACCCTAATTTGAGCTAAGCTCCGCCCTTTACTGGTATCCTTTGGAAGGACTAGTGCGTCTACCTATTCCGCCACAGCGACACTATAAGATTATTTAA
>DYWZ01000049.1 GCA_020742395.1 Enterococcus columbae | reverse complement strand
TCTGACAAGCCGGGCAAAAGTGAGTGCCTCTTTGCTCTACTTTAATTTTAACAATCGGCGTTTGGCATCTCTTACATGGTTTACCAGTTTGGCCATAAGCATTTAAGGCCACCTGAAAATTACCAGCATCTCCTAAAGCATTCACATAACTTCTAATCGTTGTACCACCAGCAACAATCGCCCGTTGTAACACTTCGATAATCGCTTGATGTAATTGTTGAATTTGCTCATTGGATAAATCAAACGCCATGGTTTCCGGATGGATTTTAGCTTGCCACAAAGCTTCATCAACATAAATATTGCCTAAACCTACCACCAATTGTTGATTTAACAATAAAGGTTTGATTTTTTTCTTCGCAGATTTAACTTTGCTTGTAAACGTAGCTAAATCAAACATTTCTTCTGTTGGTTCAGGGCCTAATTTTTTCGCTGCAAAATAGTTTGTTACAGCTTCTTTTGAAAGATAAATCATTCGGCCAAATTTGCGGACATCTTGATAATGTAAATTGGTCCCATCAGTAAAATGAAAGACAACATGCTCATGCTTATTAGGATGAGTTGCTTGTGCATAAAAATGATACTTTCCTTCCATTCGTAAATGAGAAATAATACAGCCTTCACTCAGTTTAAAAATCAAAAATTTTCCACGTCGTAAAACTTGCAAAATGGTCTGTCCTTGTAATTTTTCACAAAAGAATTCAACTGAATCATTTTCAATTATTCTTGGCCAAAACACTTCTACTTGACTAATTGTTTTTTGACAGACTAGTTGATTTAAGCCTTTACGGACAGTTTCAACTTCAGGTAGTTCTGGCATAACTTATATTCCTTTCCTAATTATTTCGCATCATACCATGTATTGCCCCAGTTACTATCGGTAATCAGCGGGACATGTAGACTAACCACATGCTCCATCACTTCTTTTACTAACTTATCTAAACGCGGTAACTCATCATTTGGTACTTCAAAAACCAATTCATCGTGTACTTGTAATAACATTTTCGCTGTGAAATTTTCAGCTTTTAAGCGCTGATGTAATTCAATCATAGCCATTTTTAAAATATCAGCTGCGGTCCCTTGAATTGGTGAATTAATCGCAGTACGCTCAGCAAATGAACGTACATTGAAATTTTTCGCATGAATATCTGGTAAGTATCGACGACGGTGATAAAGTGTCTCTACATAGCCATCCTCTTTAGCTTTTACCACAATATTCTTCATATAATCTTTGACTCCAGGATAACGTTCAAAATAGGTATCAATATATTGTTTAGCGGCTTTTCTGGTAATACCTAAGTTTTGCGACAAGCCAAAATCAGAAATGCCATAAACAATTCCAAAATTTACTGCTTTAGCATCACGACGCATGTTAGCTGTAACCTTTTTAGGATCATCAATACCAAATACTCGCATCGCTGTCGAAGTGTGAATATCTTGCCCTTCAATAAAGGCAGCTTTTAAATGTTCATCATTTGAAATATGCGCTAAAACACGTAATTCAATTTGTGAATAATCGGAAGAATAAATCACCCAATCATTTGAACGCGGCACAAATGCTTGTCTGATTTTACGACCTTCTTCCAAACGTATTGGAATATTTTGCAAGTTAGGATCAACCGAACTTAAACGACCAGTTTGCGTCAAGGTTTGGACATATCTCGTATGAATCTTGCCATCTGGTTGAATCACCTTTAACAAGCCTTCTATATAGGTAGATTGCAACTTGGCTAATTGACGATAGCTAAGGATCTCTTCAATAATTGGATGAGCCGTTTTTAATTGCTCCAACACATCGACTGCAGTAGAATAACCTGTTTTAGTCTTTTTAATCACTGGTAAACTCAAATTTTCAAATAAAATGACACCTAATTGTTTCGGCGAGTTAATATTAAATTCTTCACCGGCAAGCTCATAGATTTTATTTTCGATTTCGTTTAGTCGAATAGCAAAATCCTGCTTCATCTGCTGCAAACGAGTTGGATCAACCGTAATTCCAGTCATCTCCATATCTGCTAAAACATAGGCTAATGGCAACTCCATTTCTGCATATAATTGCCATTGATTTTTTTCCTTTAACTCATTGGTTAGTGGTTCAGTTAACCACTGAATCGCCTTAATTTTGCGAGCAAGATGCGCATAAAAAACTTGATTGTCTTCAGGCAGGTCTCGTTTAGCCCCCTTACCATAAACTTGTTCATCCGATTGAATCTCTTTATAGCCATAATTCCAAGCAACATTGGCAATATCACTACTATTATCTGTAGTGTCCAGTAAATAAGCTGCTAATAAACTATCAAAAGTAAATGGCACCTTTTTACAGCCATAACGATTTAGTGCAACTAATTGACGTTTTAAATCATAAGTCTGTATGGATTTTCCTTTTGATAGTGCATCAACAAAGCGTAAATCTGATAATAAATCAACATTATCACTGACATAGATTTTTTCCTGATTACCAAAAGCAAAACCGACTATTTCATCAGTATGATAATTATCCCCCAACATTTCAACGTATAAGGTCCACTCGTCTGCTTTAAACATTTCATCAGATAAATCTGTAATATATTCATAATTAATCGCTACTAAATCTTCTTTTACCTGTGAAGTGTCCATTTTATCTAAAAATGATTGGAAATTTAATTTTCGATATAATTCGATTAGCTCATCATTATTCCGTCCTTGATAACTAATCTCTTCCAAGCCAATTTTTATCGGAGCGGTCGTGTTAATCGTTGCTAACCGTTTGGATAAAAAGGCTTGCTCTTGATCATTGATTAAATTCTCTTTCATCTTGCTGGCTTTTAGTTCATCAATATGTTCATAAATGCCTTCAACACTGTGATATTCCTTTAACAATTTAATCGCTGTTTTTTCTCCAACCTTAGTCACGCCTGGTAAATTATCCGACTTATCACCAGCTAACCCTTTCAAATCGATAATTTGTCTAGGGGTTAATCCATCATATTTTTCTGCGATAAACTCAGGGGTACAAACCTCAAGATCACTAACCCCTTTAATGGTGATATAAACCGTAATTCGGTCACTAACTAACTGGGTTAAATCTCTATCTCCTGAAACAATCACGATTTCATAGTCCTCTTCTTGACTAGCCAAGGTTGCTAAGGTCCCGATAATATCATCCGCTTCAAAATTGGGTAGTTCATATTCCTTTACCCCAAAAGCATGGACTAATGAGCGAATATAAGGTAATTGTTCTCTAAATTCACTAGGTGTTTTCGCTCTACCTGCTTTATATTCTTGGTACATTTCCGTTCTAAAGGTGGTCTTGCCAGCATCAAAAGCAACCAAAGCATGCGTTGGCTGTTCTTGATCTAAGATTTTTTCAAACATATTCTTAAAAGCATAAATTGCGTTAGTATACAAGCCATCAGAATTTTTAAAATTATCCATTGCATTATACAGCGCATAAAACGCTCGGAATGCAACACTATTTCCATCTACTAATAGTAATTTTTTCTTTTTCACAAAGACACCTCATTCATTTGATACAATCCAAGTCTATTGTAACAGAATCAAACGCAATTTAGGAATGATTTGTTTAAATAAATACCTTCACTTGAATAATTCATACTTTGACTTCAAACCGTCTGAAACTGCCTAACGGCAGTCTTCATTTACTTTTTCATTTTCACCTGTTAAGTGATGCAAAAAGAACCCCATTCTGATATGGTAAAGGTGTCGAAACCAACCATAAGAAAGGAGTTCTTCTCATGACTAGCTTACACAAAAACCAGATAAAATTCAATTCAAATTTGACTATTTCACATACAGGTGGTCGCTTATCGAGTGATTCGGGTTTGGTCTTAGTTAAAGAGGTGATGAATACCTTCGACTTTTCACACGTAGCTAAACAGTGGCTCCATATTAAAGACAAACGTGTTTACTTCACACATGATAACTTAGCGATATTAGAACAACTCATTATACAGTTAATTGCTGGGTACTCGGCAGACTCATCAGCTAATCTATTAAGACAGGATCCAGTCTTTCAAGCTGTACTCGGTAAAAAAGAGTTGGCCTCACAATCGTCAATCTCACGGTTTTTAGATCGTTTCACCGAGGAGAACATGGATCAACTCCAAGCATTAAATCAGTCGCTGATTGATAAAGAGCGTTTGATTCGTAGTGACACCGAGTTAATCATCGATGTCGATTCCACACATTCGGATACCTTTGGACGCCAAGAACAAACAGATTATAATGCCCATTATCAAACCTACGGCTATCACCCATTAGTTGCATTTGACGGATTGACCGGAGATTTCCTAAAAGCTGAACTGCGTTCAGGCAATCAGTACACGTCTAAAGGGGTAAAAGCCTTTATCGACCCGCTGTTACACCACTACAAGAGCACGTTACCTCATACCGAGATATTGGTTCGGGGTGACAGCGGCTTCGCCACACCAGAGGTGTATGAATCTTGTGAAGCAACTGAAAGCCAGTACGTTATCCGATTAAAGAGCAATCGGAGGTTAAGTCAGTTAACTGAACACTCTGTTCTTTATGGGGATAATAAAAAATGGGAAGACCGAGAAATACAGTATTTTCACTCCCTTATCAAGCACAATCCTGGTCAAAACCCCGTCGCGTTTGTATTCGATCAATCTGTGAAACAGGAGAGCTTCTTTTTCACCACGCATTCATTGTGACAAATCTATCCGATAATGTCTCGCCTGAAGTCATATTCTCTCTTTACGGCAAGCGTGGAACAATGGAAAATTTCATCAAAGAAGCGAAATCAGGCTTTTATTTTGACAAAACAGATAGTCCGCGTTTCCTGGAAAATCATGTCAGAATGATGATCAGTGTCCTGGTTTACAACCTCGTCAATTTTTTAAAGACCATTGGATTTGAACAAGTGAATCGGGGGATGACGATTCATTCTATACGATTGACATTGCTTAAAGTTGCCGGAAAACTCGTTAAAACAGGTAGACAAGTCTATCTCAAACTGTCGAGTTATCATGTGTATCAAACTGAATTTTATAAGGTTTTTGAACGCCTACGGCGATCTAGGCAATGGATTTAGGCTAGTTATCGTAAAAATTTTTAACCTATTTTTCCAAGGGGTCAGTCTGCCCTTAAATAGAAAAATAATTTTTATTATAGTCTTCTTCCGTATATATCCTGTTCGAAAACACATTATTTTGGAAGAATGTATCTGCCTAATTTAAATATAGGCACTTTGTTCAAAAAAATAGCTTAAATTTAGAGCTATGAATTATTCAGGACATAAGATTGATTGCAAAAGTCTTTTATGAGAATTTGATATTATCCTGAAAATATAATATTTGATGATTATGAGACCTAAAAGAGTTGAAATCTAACGCATTAATATTTTGCTATATTTATTTTTTTATGAAATTTAATTAATCTCTTTGTACAATAATGGATACATTAGCAATTCAATAATTTTAGTATTGGAAAATATTTTCTTGAACGGAACGGAATGGCATGTTACAATAAAAATAAGTATATTTCTAGGAGTGTAAATATGAAAAGTTTCTTTTTGTTCTCTAAAAATGTAATTCCTTCCAGAGCGAGAAATCTTATTGCTATTAGCTGGTGGATATGGACAGTATTTATAATTTTGATTATACTTTCCCCAGATCATGTAAATTCATTACCGTTCAATTATCTAACTTTATTAAGTCAAATCATCTTGTTCTTTGGTATAAAAAATGTTCCTACATCTTCGACTTGGAATTTAGCAGTTATGTTAACTGGTATTCTAACCTTTAACCCAATTCTAATATTAGGATTTTATTTTGCGAATTTAGAATATAAAATATATACACCAAAAGAAACAACTCAAGTTTCAATTCGTTCCACTAATGGAAGAACAATTCGAACCTCATCTACAGCTAGGAAAGTTATTAATGTTGGCTGGTGGTTAAGATGGGTCGTCATAGGATTTGGGTTAATAGTTTATAAAACTATCGCAGAGATTGACATACAAAATACATATGGGTGGCAATCACAACAAATTATGCAATCCAATGCTAATGCAGTCCTTACTATATTATTTATTATATTCGCAATTCCTCAGATAATTGCATTTATCGGCAAGAATAAAATCCCACAAAGTAGTGGTTGGTCAGTGTACTTTATAGTAATCGGCTTGTTAACTATTGAGCCTTTATATTTTATAGGTGGTTTATTAGCTAGATCAGAAATAAATCGTATAGAAACGAATGAGATGATTCAACAGTTAAAATCCAATACAATTTCTAATGTTGTTCAGCCCCGTAATGATATGACATCAGAGATATCAAAATTAAAGAAATTAGTTGATCAAGGTGTACTTACTGAAGACGAATTTTCAAAAGCAAAGGAAAGACTAATTGATAAAATTTAATTTTAATAATAAGAATATTTTAATTTATAGGCTCTTTGTCAAATTGGACTGATGAGTTTTACAAAAGGAATGGGCAGAGATAGACAGCTGTTTGCTATCTCTGCTCTTTTTGTTATTTTGATTCAATTAAACCATTCATCAGAAACAGTATTAATTTCATGTTCATAAATGATCGAAATCCGTAACAAACCCGTTTTAAAGTTTTTATATGTGGTATTCTTGGCTTCTATTTTGCCATTAAAATAAGGATAAATCAGTGCGTTTCTTATCCCTTCTTCATAGTTTAATAAGTTTTGTAATTTCTCTTTCAGTACTTCATCTAGTGTATCTGGTAACGTCTTTAATATCTCAAAAAATGTATCTGGATCTTTATCATCAAAAGC
>DYWZ01000048.1 GCA_020742395.1 Enterococcus columbae | reverse complement strand
TCAAGTGATTATAATAATAATACACCAGCACCTTCACCCATTGCAAACCCACTACGATTTACATCAAAAGGTGTAGAAGCTTTATTAGGATCACTTTCTGTTGTCAAAGCAGTTAAGGTAGCAAAACCAGCAATCCCAACTTCACAAATAGTTGATTCTGATCCTCCTGCTAACATTACATCAGCATAACCATGTTTGATATTTCTAAAGGCTTCACCAATTGAATGGGTTCCTGATGCACATGCAGTAACAGTAGTGGTACAAATTCCCTTGGCACCTACACGCAAGGCAATATTACCCGCCACCATATTGGTAATTGACATTGGCACAAACATTGGTGAAACGCGTTTTGGACCTTTTTGATTCATCCGTAAAACTTGTTCTTCAATAGTTGGTAATCCCCCTATTCCAGAACCTACCATCACACCAAAACGATCGGCATCCACTTGCTCTAATGATAAATTCGCCATTTCAATCGCATCTAAAGCCGCATGAACCCCATAAATTGAAAAAAGGTCCATACGTTTTGTATCTTTTTTTACAAAATATTTTTCTAATGGAAAATCCTTAACTTCAGCTGCTACAGATACACCTGTTTGACTAGCATCGAATTTTGTAATTGGGCCAATTCCGTTACGGCCTTCTTTTAAACTAGTTAAAAAACTTTCTGCATCATTACCAATGGGTGAAACAATCCCAAAACCAGTAACTACTACTCGATTCATCTGTTTTCCTCCTAAACTATCCATGCATCACAAGTCCACCATCAACATTGATAACTTGACCGGTCAAATAATCATTTTCAGCTAAGAAAATAGCCGCATTAGCTACTTCATCGGCTTGACCAAAGCGTTGTAATGGAATGGATTTAGTGACTTCTTCTTTTAATTTATCTGATAATACTTCTGTCATATCTGTTTGAATGAAACCTGGTGCAATCGCATTGCAGGTAATTCCTCTTGGGGCTACTTCACGGGCTACAGATTTGGTAAAACCAACTAAACCAGCTTTACTCGCGGCATAATTGGCTTGACCAGCATTCCCCATTAAACCAGAAACACTTGAGATATTGATAATTTTACCCATTCTAGCTTTTAACATACTTTTTAACACTTGCTGCGTCATATTAAATGCGCCTGTTAAATTAATCTTTATTACCTCTTCAAAATCACTAGCAGACATACGCAATAATAATTTATCGTTTGTAATACCAGCATTATTGATTAAAATACTAATTGGTCCAAGTTGTTCTTTTGCTTGGTTTAACATTTCACCAGCCTGATTGAAATCAGCAATATCACCACTAATAGCCACACACTTCACACCATAGCTTTCAATTTCTTGAATTAAATCATTAGCTACAGGTTTTCTACCATTCAGCACAATATTCGCACCTTTTTTAGCAAAGGCTTTAGCCATCGCTAAGCCAATTCCGCGTGTACTACCTGTAATAAAAACATTTTGTCCTTTAATTTCCATTATTTCCTCCTAAAATTGTCAGGGTTTCATTCAAAGTTTGTTCATCTTCAACTCGAGAAATTTGGATTGATTTATCAATCTTTTTAACAAATCCACTTAGAACTTTACCAGGACCTACTTCAACCACACGTTCCACTTTTAACTCTTTTAAAGTCGCAATACTTTCATAAAAACGAACTGGTGACATTACTTGTTTTTCTAATAATGAAGCAATATTGGCCGCTTCCATTACTTGAGCAGTTGTATTGCTAATAACCGGAATTTTCGGTTGGTTGAAAGTTACCTTAGCAAAAATCTGTTTTAATCCTTGTGAAGCTGAAGCCAATAGAGCAGTATGAAATGGCCCACTGACATTTAACGGAATCATGCGTTTCACATTATTTTCTTTTAAATATTCCATCGCAAGGTCTACTGCTTTTACTTCACCACCGATAACGATTTGTTGCGGTGTATTATAATTTGCTGGTGCAACAATACCTAAAGTACTAGCTTTTTGACAACATTCTTCAATAATATCGATTGGTGTATTCATTACTGCCACCATCTTGCCAGTTCCAGGTGGTGCTGCTTGGGTCATTAATTGACCACGCTGATGAACAATCTTTAAAGCCGTCTGAAAATCCAATACTTCAGCAGCTACTAAAGCTGAATATTCACCTAAACTTAATCCCATTACAGCATCCGGTAAAAGTCCTTTATTTTGCAAAATACGATAAAAAGCAACACTTGTCGTCAAAATTGCTGGCTGTGTATAAACAGTTAAATTTAACTGATCATTTTCTTCAAAACATAATTTGGCCATGTCATAATCCAAAATTTCACTGGCTTTAGTAAATGTCTCGCGTACTTCTTCATATCGATCATATAGCTCTTTACCCATACCAATATACTGAGCACCTTGACCACTAAATAAAAATGCTGTCTTCATCATGTTCTCCTCTACTTACTTCAACTTCATAATCTAAAATAAAAAGACAAGGTTTACTCACTTATAAGCTCTGTTACACATAGCAATATGTGAAGACTTACTTATTATTATGAGCTTATGCCTTGTCTTGTTACTGTCTGGAATTAATCTTGATTTTTTTCTACAAAGTCAACTAAATCGCCAACAGTTTTAATTCCTTCTTCTGTTTCGATTTTTACATCAAAAGCATCTTCAATTTCGTTAATTACTTGGAATAAATCTAAGCTATCTGCTTCTAAATCTTCTTGCAAATCAGTTGTTAACGTAACTTTTTCTTCCTCTACATCTAATTCTTCTACAATAATTTCTTGAATTTTAGTTAAAATTTCTTCTTTACTCATTTTATTTCCTCCAAAATACAAATATACACAATTTTTAAGTTATATCTAAACAGGTTATAAGGTAAGCAATATATGCCCGTAAGCTAGGCCACCACCAAAACCTGAAAGAATCAATTTTTGGTTTTTACCAAGTGATAAGGTATGATCAGCAATTTTTTCTGATAATAACAGCGGAATCGAAGCTGCTGAAGTATTACCATATCGATCCATATTTTGTAAAAATCGATCACGTTCTACTCCCAATTTTTTGGACATTTTATCCAAAATTCGTGCATTCGCTTGATGTAACAAAAAATAATCCACATCAGACAAATCCGTATCGACAAATTCAGCTAATGACTTAGCTACATCTCTAGTAGCAAAATCAAAAATATCTCGCCCATTCATCTTTAAATAATTTGAGGTATCCTGATTACTTGTATTAAACGGTGAACTTGTAAGACAACCACCAGAAGTTAATGCCTGTGCACGATTACCATCTGCAAAAAGTCGATCACGAATAATTCCATATTCACTTTGGTTACTTAATAGTACGCCAGCAGCTGCATCACCAAATAAAACACAAGTACTTCGATCTTGCCAATCAAGTGTTCGACTCAACACTTCTCCACCAATGACCATCCCATAAGAACGTTCTGTTTTAGCCTTTAGTAATTTATCCGCTGTTGATAGTGCATAGACAAAACCTGCGCACGCAGCACTTAAATCAAAGGCAAATGCTCCATTGGCTCTAATTGCTCCTTGAACTTGACAGGCAACTGATGGACTCTGATAATCAGGGGTCATAGTAGCTACCAAAATAAAATCTATTTGTTCTGGTGACAATTGACTCTTAGCCAATAAATCTTCAGCCACTTTGATACATAAATCTGATGTGCGCTCATTTTGAGCAATCCGTCGTTCTTTGATACCAGTCCGACTATAAATCCATTCATCGCTAGTATCGACGATTTGCGCTAAATCTTCATTTGTCACAATCTTTTCAGGTACTGCATGCGCCACCTGAATAATTCGATTATAATTTGCCATAATGCCAACTCTCACTTGTATTCTTGTAAAAAGGCATGTAAATTACCTAATGCACGTAATAAAGCATCCGCTTCTTCTTTATCCATCCCACTAAGTACCGCTTTAATCATTTCACGATGAAAATGCTGATGCACTCGATAAATTAATCGACCTTTTTTCGTCAAACCTAATTTAACTACGCGACGATCATCTTCGCTGCGGATTCTTTCAACATATCCTTTTTTAACCAGTTTATTAATCGCAATGGTTAATGTACCTACTGTAATTGATAACTCTTTAGCTACCTCTGAAGTAGTCTTCTTTTTATACATACTAATAGCTTCAATTGTATGCATTTCAGTAATTGATAAATCTTTAAATTGAGATTTTTTCAATTCGGATTCTTCAATGACCAAAATATCATTGAATACATCGACCAATAATTGGTTAATTTGTTCAAAATTTGTTTCCATATTTTCCACACCTAGATAGTTTGATGGTCAAAAGATTTGATAATCAAACTATATCTGAACTCCCTTCATTTTGCAAGTCATTTTTTATTTTTCTTTATATTTTTTTAAAATTTTACCGAATTATATAACAAGAAAGCACGATTAACCAACTTGTAATGATGGCCAAATCGTGCTTTTTCCTTGTTAAAAAAACTAAAATAATTATTGAATTAAATCGTAAATTTCCATCGCTACGATATCAATATTATCAAATTGATATGGTTGATTTGATTCAGATTCAGTTAATTCAAACGTTTCTGTTGAACTATCGTAAGTTACGATACATTGCTCAACACCTTCTTTTTCAAAACGACGTACTTGCACCTCATTATCTTGAGCTTCAATCATCGCTTCTAAACGTCTAATAATGGCGACTAATTGCGAACTTTTCATCCGGCAATCCTCCCTTTAATCATTTCTGTTTCATTGTATCAAAAACCTTGTCATATTGCATTGGTTTTGATAAAAAAAATTATTTTTTTAATCTTTTTTTCCTTCTGGCCACCATAATTTAATCAAAGCTTGTGTACCATCATTTTCAAAGCCAGCTTCAGCTAAAGATTCATATAAACGGCAAGCTTCTTTAGTTGCTGGTAAATCTAAATCCATTTTTTGAGCTTCATCCAAAGCAATCTTTAAATCTTTAATAAAATGTTTAACAAAAAAACCAGGAGTAAAATCTTCTTTTAAGATACGCGGACTATAATTAATCATTGACCAGTTAGCCGCACTTCCACCAGCCAAAGTTTCTAAAACACTTTCTAAATCTAAGCCGGCTTTATGCGCATAAGCCAACATCTCAGTCATCCCAGTCATAGTACCGGCAATCATGATTTGATTGGCCATTTTAGTGTGTTGACCCTTTCCAGCATTACCTTGATAGTTATATGTTTTACCCACTAATTTAAATAAAGGGAGTACTTTTTCATAAATTGCTCGATCCCCACCAACCATAATGGTTAATGTCGCATTTTTTGCGCCCAAATCGCCACCTGAAACTGGGGCATCTAAACTATCAGCCCCCAAAGCTTTGGCACTATCATAAAGTTTTTGGGCTAGCGATGGTGTACTAGTTGTAAAATCGACAACAATTTTTCCAGCAATGTCAGATTTAAAAATCCCCATTGGACCATAATATATTTCTTCTACATCTTTCGGATAACCAACCATGGTAAAAATAATTTCAGCATGATTTGCTACTATTTCAGGGGTATCACACCAAATAGCACCTTGTTTGACGAGTTCATCAGCTTTTTGTTTTGTTCGATTATATATGTACAGTTGATGATTTGCATCCATTAAGTGTTTAATCATTGATTTTCCCATCACACCTGTACCAATAAAACCAAGTTTCATTATCATCACTCCTCATTTATTCATAATGTTATTATACCGTGATTTTTTTTATTTTCCTAACTATTTGCAAAAAAAGTTATCTAAGTTTGTCAGGTCAAAATACAAACTTAGATAACTCATACCTATCTTTATAAACGATTTAATGGCGTACGAATTGAACGTAACTTAACTTTTATTTTTTCTATTGGTGGAGCTGATTTTTTTTCAGCTAAGCGTACCTGATAATGAGTAATTACTTCTTCATAACAAGATTGCACAGATTTGCTAAAACATTCCGCTGATATCTCATAAAGTTTTTTGGCCAAGATGGTTTTATCTGTAGGAATACTTTCACCAATGTACTGAATCAAAGTATCTGCAAAATCCTCATCACTAGCAAAGGTTATACCCAGACTTGGATGGCTAATCAATGCATCTAAATACTCATTCCCCTCTACTATAATAGGCACTCCAGAAGCCATTGCTTCAGTATAGGTTAATCCTTGCGTTTCTGAAGTAGAGCAACTGACAAAATAATCAGCTGCATGATAATAATAAGCTACTTTATCATTTGGCACTTCGCCAACAAAAATAACATTCTCACTTAAGTGTAAAGTCGAAACCAACGCTTTTAAATTATCTAGATAAGGTCCCTTACCAACAATCACTAAACGAATATCAGGATAAACACCGATAACTTTAGGCATTCCTTGAATAATTGCTTGAATATTTTTTTCATAGGAAATTCGACTTAAAGATAATAACATAATCTGACTAGATTGAATGCCTAACTCTTCTCGTAAGTTTTGACTGTCTTCTTGCGTAATATCTTCTCTGACAAAACGCGATAAATCAATCCCTGTTGGAATAACTTTCATAGCTTTTTCAACACCGTAACTTTGCAACTTACGACTAACACGTTTACTTGGACAAATCACCGCATCAATATGATTTGTATACATTTTGGTTAAAAACTTAACATGACTCGGACGAATCACTCTTCCTTTGGCAATATAGTGTAAATAATCTTCATACATCGTATGGTAAGTATGCACCACAGGAATCTTTAATTTTTTCGCTACGATTTTTCCTAATAAACCGACACCAAATTCAGTATGAGTATGAATCAAATCAATTGATAGATCTTTAGCGATTTGATAGGCTTCATACATCCCCCGAACAACTATTCGCCTATCAGTAAAAGAAATAAAAGGAACACTGGGCATACGAATAATTCGATCTTCAGATTCAGTAACATTTGGATCTGTCGTAGTAAAAATATAAACCTCGTGTCCTAAGCGTTCTAGCTGATCTTTCAATGTTTTAATCGAAGTAGCCACGCCACTTACTTGCGGAAAATACGTATCGCTAAATAAAGCTACTCTCATCTTCTCACCACACCTTCATTATCACAAATTCCTCATATTATATCTTGGACTATTATAACATAAACGTCAATAAAAAACGCTCCTACTTAAGTCTCATCTTTCATTTTAAAATGAATTCATGCTATAATACAACTAATTATTTAAAATAAAAAGGAAGCGA
>DYWZ01000047.1 GCA_020742395.1 Enterococcus columbae | reverse complement strand
TATCTATATACTTGTTTCCACTTTCTGAACCACTTTTCCCAGTTATAGGGCTAGTTTTGTGTTGAGTAGCATTTTGAATATCTAGGGTATTAAGTTCTGCTATGTCCTTAGAAGTTTCATCATTATTTGCTTTAGGTGGCATTTCATCATCGTTAGGGATGCTGTCATAATATACAGGCTCTTTTAATGGTTCGCCAACTTCAAACGGGTCAAAGGGGTCAACCGCTTGCGGATGATCTTTATTAGATGATGATGAATAATCATCTTTATTAATATTATTAATTAAATATCTATTAGTTGCTCGTTTTGTTCGTGGGTGGCTACGCATTTTATTCGTAGGTGGATGCTCATTTTGTTCGTGGGTGGCTACGCATTTTGTTCGTAGGTTGTCTATTGGACGACCATCTTTTTTAGAGTTATCCACAGGTAAAAGATTTATTTCAACGCCAACACCATTAATTGAATTGATAGCGATGTAATTCTTTTGAAGCAATTCTTTTACTTTAATTTGAATGAAGCGTGATGTTTTCCCTAACTCATTAGCTAATTCTTGATTGGTAACAGATATAATCAAAGATGCATTTTCTTGGTGCTTGTCAGCATTGATTTTTATTTGTTTATGATGTCTTGAATATAAAGAGCCGTACACCAGTAAAGCGCCTAAACTTAAATCTTTGTTTCTAATAACCTTAACAGGTAGCAATATATATTTGTCCATGCTTACGGGTGTTGATGTGATATATCGCCCTTTGTAGTTTGGCTTTTGTTTTGTCTGAATTAAGCCCAGCTCTTTAAGTTTAGCTATTGCTCTTTGAATGGATGAAACAGATCTGTTAAGCCGTCTAGTTAGTTCCTTGTCTGTAATGTAGCATTTATGATATTTACTGTATATTCCGTTAACTTCACTGTATACTAAGATAGCAAGGGGGCGTAAGTGATAAACATTAATCAATACTTGCGGTATTTTTAAATTAGCATCATTTGAAGAAGTGTTTTTCATGTTTCACCACCTATCTAGTAAAAAAGCATCCCTCAAAAGGAATGCTCCAATTAAAAACCTTTGATTAACTCTTTTGCGCCAACAAATTTGTTATAATCTAAGAGTAAAAATTATACGTGTGATTTTTACTTGTTGTCCTTAACTAAGCCAATAGTTGAGGGCTTTTTTGTTTGCTCTTGTGCCTTTTGGGACGGCATCTCGTGGGCTTTAAGCCATTGAGTTATGCTTTGCTTACCATACAGTTTGCGACCGTCAATGATTGCTACGGGCATTCCTAAAGAAGCCCAGTAAGTAATAGTAGATTCAGCAACGCCAAAATATTTCGCAATGTCCTTGCGGTTCAAATAAGGGCGAGTGTTAACGGCTTGCTGAATACCTTTTTGAATCGTGGAGAAAATAAGCGTCTTAATTTGTGCAACTTGGTCATCGTCTAAACTAATCTGCATGTTAAAAGTCCCTTTCTAGTTCATGGGATGCTAGGCGTTTAGTATCTTGATTCCATGTTTCAAAGTCTTTTTTGTCGTATAAAAATTTATTTTGAAAAATGAAACCAAATGTTTCAGCATCCAATTTAAAAACGACTAATTTAATTTGAGCAATAGGCGCTTGAATGGTCATGTTGCTAGTTTTAATAGTGATAACAGTGTTTTGATTTACTGGCTTGTTAAAACTGATTGAGCCAAAAATAGGCTCGTTAAGTTGTTTCAGTCCAATAATTGCATCTTTAATTAATATGGTTTTGTTAAGCATATTTACCCCTTGATTACTCGCAATATTTATCTTCATACCGTTCTATCCATTCTTGCTGGTCTGCTAAATCTAGGGCCATTTGTGCAATTTCTCGCCATGTGTGGGATGCGCCATAAGTTACACCGTCAATAGTTTCCCAGCCCTCATTTTCAGCATTCTCAATTAGTGCCTTTACGGTAGAAATATCTTTGTCTAATTGATCTGCTCGCTTGTTGTATTCCTGTTCTATTTGTGGACTAGGTGAGGGACTAGGCAAGCTAACAACATTAGGATTTTTATTTTCACTGTATGCGTCTAGTGCATATTTAGCTTCATGTAATGACATTAATTGATTTGAAATAAGAATAAAAGCTATTCTAGGCTCTTGTTTGCTTGCTATAATGTCGCCTTGCATTAATGCGGTGGTGTTTTGATTGTTCCCAGCGTGGAAAATTTCAGCATCTACACCATTTTTGATAAGGCGGTTTTCATAGTTCTTTAAAGCTGTTGTGTGAACAAGAAAACTTGTTTCAGGTGAGTTAGGGTCAATCTTGTAAATGCTTTGACCAACTCTCACAGTGTCATCTTGATTAATTAGATACTTTTTCATTTTGCTTTTTCTCCCTTTGCATCTTCATTAGCTTCAATAGCTATTTTTCTAGCCATTGGAGTTATTTCCATAGCCTTTAAAATTTCATTTCTACGGGCTTGCTCTTTTGAATACTTAGACATGAACTCTAAATACTCTTTTGTGTCTTTGAATTGGTAATAGCCATTATTAGTGGTGCTACCAATATCAAAATGTTTTAGCCTTAATCTTCTTACGGTTTCGATTACTGTTCTAATGCTGATTTTTAGTGTTTCAGCAATGTAAGAACATGATCTTGCGTTTTCTTTTCCTGTAGGAATAAGCTTCAATACCTTGTTTTCAATCTCGGTTAGCTCGCTTTCTTGATTAGGAAAAGTTAAGCCGTTGAGGTTTAAGCTT
>DYWZ01000046.1 GCA_020742395.1 Enterococcus columbae | reverse complement strand
TCAAGTAGACTCAAAGAATCTTCAGTCACTGGACGAATAGTTGTTTCTTCCAATGAATCTTCACCAATTAAATGCAACAAGCGGTTTTGAACATATAACCGATCCATTTCCATCCAACCTCCAGCTTGAATCGCTAAGGTTGTAAAATCTGTAACGACTTGACTAATACTCATTTTTCCACCTTCTAATTTTCATAACCATTTGGATGACTTACATGCCAATTCCAAGCAGTTTCAATAATTTTTTTCACATCATTATATTTTGGTTGCCAACCTAATATGCTTTTGGCTTTTTCACTAGAGGCTACCAAAGTGCTAGGATCCCCTGCTCTTCTTGGTGCAATGACAGCTGGAATTTCTTTTCCGGTAACTTCTCTAGCTGCCGCTAACATCTCTTTTACCGAATAGCCATTGTTACTTCCTAAATTAAAGAAGTTGCTTTCATTACCAGCCTTAAGATATTCCAACGCTAAAATATGCGCAGCAATCAAATCTTCGACATGCACGTAATCACGAATACAAGTACCATCTGCTGTAGGATAATCATCGCCAAAGATTTTCAATTCCTCACGTTGACCTAAAGCAACTTGTAAAATAATTGGTACAAGATGTGTTTCTGGCGTATGATCTTCACCAATACTTGCATCAGCCTTAGCACCGGCAACATTGAAATAACGTAAAGCGACATATTTCATGCCATATGCCTGATCACACCATTTCATCATTTTTTCCATCATTAGCTTACTTTCGCCATATGGATTTTTAGGATTCGTTGGGGTGTCTTCGGTAATCGGACTTTGTTTTGGCTCACCATAAGTAGCCGCTGTTGAAGAAAAGACAATTTTATTTACCCCAAATGCATGCATGGTTTCTAATAACACCTGCATTCCATATACATTATTATTGAAATATTTTAATGGATTTTCTACCGATTCACCTACTAAGGAGCTAGCAGCAAAATGAACGACCGCTTCAATGGTTTCTTTTTCAAAGACCGAACGCAAAAATGCCCCATCACGAACATCGCCTTCATAAAAAGTAGCTTTAGGATGAACGGCTTGTCGATGACCTGTTAACAGATTATCAACAACAACAACTTCATATCCTTGATTAATTAATTGATCTACTGCGTGTGAGCCGATATAACCAGCTCCTCCAAGTACTAATACTGACATTTTATTCACCTTTTCATTCTTATAATTTACGTGCACCATCGTCTATGCTAGCTTGATAAATATCTGTAGCATAGCCAATTTTTTCAAGATAGACAGCTTTTACTTTATCTTTAAAATCTTCAAAGTCACTAGCTTTCACTAAAGCAATCGCACAACCACCAAAGCCTGCACCCGTCATACGTGCACCTAACACACTTGGATGTGCTTGAGCAGCTTCAACTAATGTGTCTAATTCAATACCAGTTACTTCATAATCATATTGTAATGAAGTATGGGAACCATTTAATAATAACCCAAATTCGGTTAAATCGCCAGATTGTAAAGCTTTTTTCGCTTTTAAAGTGCGTTGATTTTCAGTAACCGCATGTTTTGCACGTTTAATTAAGGTTTCATCACCAATTAACGCTTTATTGGCTTCAAAAGTAGCTTCATCTAAGTCACCTAATGATTGAATCGCTAATTTAGTTTGTAAACGACGTAAAGCCTCTTCACACTCAGCGCGACGTTCATTATATTTAGAGTCAGCTAATTCACGACGTTTATTCGTATTCATAATAGCAACCACATATTCACCAAATGCAGCTGGAATCACTTCATATTCTAAAGTGTTCGTATCTAGCAATAACGCATGGTCTTTTTTACCCATACCAATAGCGAATTGGTCCATAATTCCTGAATTTACCCCAATAAATTCATTTTCGACTTTTTTACCAATTTTTACTAAATCTAGCATACTTAAATCTAAATTAAATAAATCACGAACAATTACACCAGTTAATAATTCAATAGATGCTGAAGATGAAAGACCTGCACCATTTGGAATATTGCCATAAAAAGCAATTTCAAATCCAGTATCTACTGTACAACCAGCTTCTTTAATAAATTTGATAACCCCTTTTGGATAGTTTGCCCAATCATCAGCTTTATCGTAAACCAATTGATCCACATCAAAACTAATTACACCTTTGTCTGGGAAATTAGCTGAATATAGGCGAACTGTTTTATCTGTACGTTTTCTTGCTTCACCATATGTACCTAATGTGATTGAAGCGGGAAATACGTGTCCGCCATTATAATCTGTATGTTCTCCAATTAGATTGATTCTACCTGGTGCAAAGTAACTACCTGTAGATGTTGCATCAAATTGTTGTTCAAAAATTTCTTTTAATGATTCTGTCATGAGATTTCCTCTTTTCTATTTGTTTTAGTAAATTTATTATAAAATATTTACTAAATTTTTTCAATGTGTTTTTAGTAGTTTTTTTAAGGGTTTTCACTTTTCTTTTTGACCTTTTTACGTCATAATAAAATTATAAGGAAATCTTTGTCGAGGTGATTAAAATGAAAAAATTCTTTTCCGGCTTCTTAGTAGGAAGTCTATCAACGGTTTTAGCTGCATACGGCACTGCTAAAGTGGTTAAAAAAGTATATATTGAACCTGAAGAAGAAAAAGAACGCGAACTAGAAGTAAAACGCAAAATTGCCCATCGTAAAAGTTTTGCTAGATAAAAAAAGAGAGTCAGCTGACTCTCTTTTTTTATTCATCATATTTTTTACCTTTTGTTTTGCCCGTCCAGCCATCAAAACCTTCTTTTAAGATAAAGATATTTTGATAGCCTTTTTTACGTAGTTTTTTAGCAGCACGTGTACTCAAAGCAATTCTAGTATCATATAAATATACCGGTTGATCTTTACGAATACTTGCCAAAGATTGCATTAACATTGGATAGGGAATATTGCGTGCACCTAAAATATGGCCACTGTCAAATTCTTTCTTCTCACGTACATCAATCACTTGGGCTTTACGCATACCGGCTTTAAACTCATCTACTTCTAACAAAGTTGCAAAACGTTTGCTCATAAACTGATAGTATGCCCAGTTAGCAAGCATTGCAAGCAAAACTAACAAAAGAATAATATTCAACCAAAACCAAAAACTCATCGATAAACTCTCCTATAATAAATTATACAAATTGTAAGGCTAGTGATGCTGCACCAATTACTCCAGCATCATTTCCTAATTGTGCCAATTTAATTTCAGTACTTTCACGAACTTGTGGGAAAGCATATTCATTAAAGTATTTTTCCACACGACTACGTAAAAATTCGCCGGCAGCTGACACCCCACCACCGATTACGATACTAGCTGGATTTAAAGTATTACCAATATTTCCTAAAGCTAAACCTAGATACATACATACTTGATCAACAACCATTAAAGCTAAAGCATCGTTGTCATTGGCTAATTCAAAAACATCTTTACTAGTGATATCTTGACCATCATCCAGGCGACGTTTTAATTCAGAATTCCCTGCATATTCTTCCGCTAATTTACGTGCGACACGTACCACACCAGTTGCCGAGGAAACAGTTTCTAAACAACCTTTTTTCCCACAAGTACATTCAAAGCCGTGTGGATCAACGGTAATATGACCAATCTCACCAGCACAACCAGCTTTACCATGTAATAATTGGCCTTCCATAATGACACCGCCGCCAACACCGGTACCTAAAGTAACAAAAACAACATCAGGATTATTTTCACCGGCACCTTGCCATCTTTCACCTAAAGCTGCTACATTGGCATCATTATCAAGGGTAAAGTGAATTCCTGTACCTTTTTCAATTTGTTCTCGAACCGGTTGCAACGTTTTCCAATTTAAGTTATACGCACCAATTACCGTACCTTCTGTGCGGTTGACACTACCTGGAGTCCCCATTCCAATGCCGACAAAATCATCTGCAGTTAGTTGATAAAGTGACAAATGATGATTAATTGATTCAATGATATCTGGAACAATATGTTGTCCTTCATCTAAAATATTGGTTGGAATACTCCACTTTTGTTGAATTTCACCATCTAATGTCATGATAGCAAATTTTACCGTTGTTCCTCCAAGATCAATACCTATGATTTTTTTAGCCATTGCCATTCATCTCCTCTACTTTCTTCAATGTGATGCTCACGTTTTAAAATTGCCCAAGCATTCAAATAAGTTGGTTTATCAATTAAATGCCCTTCGTATAATTGCTTAATTTCCATACTCATCAATTCAATATCATAAATTCTTTTACCAACATAAACGTAGATACCAAATTGTTTTAGTAATTGCTGAACATCATATAAAGTTTTCATAAAAAAAACACTTCCTAAGTATTATACTAGTAATTGATACTTTTTAAAACCGTAGAATAAACAAATTAGGCATAAAAATAGAAAAAGTATGCCAAAAAGAATTTGAACTGCCTTTTTATAGGCCGAAGTTTGCTGAATTGGCGCAATCGTTTGTCCTAAACAAAATCCACCAATTAAACCACCAATATGACCAAAAATATCAATAGATGAGATAAACAACCCTAACGCTAAATTCATGACTATTAACAATAGATACTGTTTCATCATCGATTGAAGCATAGGATAATTTTTAAAATGCATAGCCATCGCCACAAAAGCCCCAAACATCCCAAATAAGGCAGTACTTGCACCTGCTGAATGAATATTTGCAGCATTAAAAGCTAGACTAAAAATATTGCCCATCACACCACTAAGCAAATAAATGAATAAAAAGCGTGCATGACCATAAATTGCTTCTAACTGTTGGCCCATATAATACAAGACTACCGAATTAAACAGTAGATGAGTTAACCCAAAATGAATAAATATCGGTGTAAATAAACGCCAGTACTGATGTGCCAACGTAATCAAAGGTCCATTCATTACGCCAAATAGATTAATCGGTAAGAAATAACCTAGAATAAAAACGAGGATTTGTATCGCTAATAAACTGTTAGTGACAAATGGTCCACCAAAAAATTTTTTCATAATAATCTCCATTCTAAGCAATAATGATTTGCTGAACTGGTATATCAAATAAATCTGGTTGCCAATCATCGATTAGTTGTTCTTTAAATACTAGACTGATTGTATTTCCTTTATAATCAGCTAAATATCGATCATAAAAGCCACCACCATAGCCAATACGATAACCATCTTTTTTAAAGGCCACTCCTGGTACAATCAATAAATCAATCTGTTGCTTATCAATAAAAACTTGGCTTACAGGCTCTTCAACGCCAAAGTTAGTTTTAATATAAGAGGTATTTTCATCAACTTTATAAAAAGCTAATTGACGTTTGGATAAGCTTTTGGGAACGACGACTGTTTTTTTAGCTTGCCAGGCAGCTTGATACAAAGGAAAAGTTGCCACTTCTAAGTAAGTTGAGCGAATCATGCCAATGCATTGGGCTTGTTGCCATTTAGCATTTTGTAATAAAGCTTGGTATAATTGAGCTTCTCTTTTACATTTTTCCTCTTTTGTTTCAGCTAAATTGGTTAAACGGGTTAATATCTTCTGTCGAATCATTTCTTTTGACATTCTTTTCACACCCATCTGATAATTTTAAATATGTTTTTATTCTAACTGATTGTTTTTCTTTTGCCAATAAAAAAGAGGAAATCGCCAATGATTTCCCCTTTTTTAAACGAACGATTATCGTCGTATTATTTTGTTTCACGGTGTAAAGTAACTTTTCTTTCACGTGGGCAATATTTTTTCTTTTCTAAACGATCAGGATTGTTACGTTTATTTTTGCTTGTTAAGTAGTTACGTTCTTTACAAGAAGTACATTCTAAAGTAATGTTTACGCGCATTTTATTCCCTCCTCAAATTTACGTTGATCTCTCCAAGAAATCTCTCAGACTGAATTATCATACCATGTTTAATTAAAGAATGCTAGTCTTTTTCAAAAAAAATGTTAAGTATTTTTACTTGACGTATTTAATTGGCTTTAGTAGCTTGTCCAGTTAGATAATTAATCGTATATCCTGGCTCTACATTGTAGATAAATACATTGTAGCTAATTTGATCATCTTCAATACTTTTAGCTTGCATTTGTACACCACGACAAACTAATTCATCGCCCATAAAAATTGGTTTTACCTGATAGCGAACATGGTGTTTAGTCCGTTTAATATAATCAGCTACGGGTTGTTCATATTGAGTCATATATTCTTGATTCATCATTTCTGTACCAGTAAATAAGTTTTTCCAGTTTGCATTTTCACCCGTTAATTGATGGGCAATAAGATGTGAACGATTATAAATAAATTCTCCATTGCTCATCTTTTTTTGGCGCCAACCTGTTGGATAAACCTTAGAAATATCCTCACGTTTTTTTCGAGGCATTAAATCATAGCCTAACATTGCGTCAGCTTGTCCTACTCGATTTTTAGTGTCTAGTTCACTAAAACGTTGCCAGCTACCATTAGCTAAGGATAATTCTGCTTGACTAAAAGTCGGTTGATTTTGATGAATAGTGATCACTACATGTTGACCATCGTAATTAGATAATTGACTTAAGTTATCAATATTTTTTTTTGGATTTTTGATTATTTTGGCTTGTTTGACTTCATTTGAAACGTTGGTTGTCTTGGTAGGTTCTTGCTCTTTCATATAATTTGTAGCAACTGCCAAAATAATCGCGATAATAATCGCACCTAAACTATATTTTTTCTTCAAGAAATTTCCCTCCAAAATTAGCACTATTTTCATACTATCAACAAACAACTATTTTTGTCCACAAAAAAACCAGTAGCCAAGACTACTGGTTCCAGCGATTCAAGTTAGAAATTTGCACCATATACATCTTCTACATTTTTAGTTGGATCGATTACGATATATAAGCAACCATTTTTCTCGCTAATTTTGGTTGATTGATGTACATTATCCAATCCATCCCCATCTTTATCTTCATATGGGAAGTAAACTAAATCAGGTGTGCCTGCACGATAGATAATTTCCATTCTTTCAATATCTTCATACTTGATTGCGCGATCAAACATTCCTAATTCTAAGCCACCTAAGTTAATATCAGAAGTAGCTACATTATCTGCTTCAGGATAAATTTCGATTTTAAAACCTGCGCATGGGTGAATTTCAACAAATTCACTACCATTAATGCGTCCATAACTTGTTGTAATTTGTTTAATCCATAAGTCACCAATATGACGACGATCAATCGTCCAAGTTTCTCCATTACGGAATAAGAATTTTAAAGCTTTCATTTCTCTTGCCATAGTATCACTCCTAAAAAAATCATTACTACGTCTTTAAGTTTAGCATACGATTTCAAAAACGTAAACAAAAGGAAACTTTCACAAGATTTTTTCAAGTTCAAAATAATAAAAAATACTCATGTCCTTGAAATATACAGTCTATTTCTAAATAACATCTACTATTTCTTAGGAAAAAACTAATATTTTTATAACAATATTTTTTTAAACCATTTTAAAAAATAAAACGCTTAATCTATTTTTTCACAATCCATTTTTGAATTGGCATAACTTAATAATTCTTGATATTCATTCTTTATTTCATTCATCAAAACCGCACTTTCGCATAAAGATAGTAACTGTTTTAACCAACTACCGCCTCGGCGATTAAAATAAGTCATTAAATCATGCCCGTTAATAGCTAAATCTTTTAATTGATGAATCGGCAATGCCTGATAGCGTTGTAAAAGTAAATTAGTTGGTTCTGATAATTGATAAAAGGCACATAATTCACTTAATTTAGGAATAATGTCTTCATTTAATTGATATAAATCAATGGCATTGAATATGCGTTGTTTTCTAATTATAAGCATTTGTAATAGTAATTGGACTTCAATAATTAATTGATTGGATGTTTTCCAAGCTTTTAAAAATGGTCGGACTTGTTGCAACGGCATATTAAAATAAGTCAGTATTGCTGCCCAGGCAACTGTTACATCATGTAATTGATGATTAGCTACCTGCGCAAAGTTGCTTAACTGTTTTTCGTATCGAGTAAGTTGTGGACAATATTTAAAACAGTTCGTTTCAATAAATAGCGCCAGTGCTTGTGAACGATTTTTGCCAACGAGTAGTTTCTCAAATTCTATACAGATACGCTCAACAGAAATTTTGGTTAATAATTCAGCATGATTACAAATAGCTTCTTTTGTTTTAGCCTCTAATTGAAAATCAAGTTGCGAAATAAAGCGCAAGCCTCTCATCATACGCAAAGCATCTTCTTGAAAACGATCTTGTGCTTGACCAACTGCTCGCAAGCAACGATTTTTTAAATCGTTCAAACCATCAAATAAGTCAATAACACTACCATCATGCGCTAAAGCTAACGCATTAATCGTAAAGTCACGGCGTTTTAAATCTTCTTCTAAGCTACGAACAAAATCTACATGATCTGGTCTACGATAATCTTGATAGGTTGATTCTGTACGGAAAGTGGTGATTTCATAACTTTCATCACCAGATAAAACTAGAACAGTGCCATGTTCAATCCCTACATCAATCGTTTTTTCAAATACTTCTTTGATTTCAGCAGGAAAAGCACTAGTGGCAATATCTACATCATGAATCGGTAAACCTAAAATCGCATCACGGACACAGCCGCCGACAAAATAAGCTTCATAGCCTGCTTGAGTTAATTGATTAATTACCGGCAAAGCTTTTTTAAATTCATTTGGTAAACGGGTTAATTTCATCTAATCTTCCTTACTTTATTCATAATACTGAATATAATCGTTTTTCATTATAACATAGCTATGAGATTCTGTCTGAAAATTTCGTTAACTCAACTAAACGTTTTTGACAATTTTTACATCTTTTTATCATTATCTTCTTATTTGTTTTTTGCAATTTTATCTGCTACAGTAGGATAGTCGGTAAATTTATATAACAGGAGGGATTTTTATGTCAGTAAAAGTTTCATGGAAACTCTTTTTTGATATTTTTGTCATTATATTAGGTACAGCAATTTTTAGTTTTGGCTTGGTCTTTTTAAACATTCCAAATAAATTAGCTGAAGGAGGAATTGCTGGGATTACCTTAATTTTAAAGGCCTTATTTAATTATAATCCTGCAATTACAAACTTAATCTTAAATGTCCCCATCGTTTTAATTGGTGGAAAAATGTTAGGTAAACAATCCTTAATTTATACAATATTAGGTATTTTTGGTGTTTCATTTTGGATTGATTTTTGGCAACGAGTACCTCTAGTTATTGATTTACAACATGATTTACTTATCGTAGCTTTGATTGCTGGGGCGATTATGGGCTTAGGTAGTGGTATTATATATCGTGTAGGTGGAACAACCGGTGGTAGTGATATTATCGCTAGAATTTTCGATAAAAAATTTGGTATTGCCATTGGGCGAACATTATTTGGATTTGATATCGTTGTTTTACTTCTATCTTTAACCTATGTAGATTTGCATCGGATGATTTATACTTTAATTTTTAGTTTTGTTTTCTCCCGCACTGTTGATGCAGTAATTAATGGCGGTTACTCTGAAAAAGGTTTGCTAATTGTTTCAAATAAAAGTCAAGAAGTCGCTTTAACCCTAAGAGAGAATGTCTATCGTGGAATTACTTATTTCAAAGGCGAAGGTGGCTATTCTGGTGAAGAAAAAAATATTATCTATATGGTAGTTGGTATCAGAGAAGTGCCTGTCATCAAACGTTTAGTTCATGAAGTAGACGAAAAAGCCTTTATCTCGATTATCAATGTCCATGAAGTCATTGGTGAAGGCTTTACCTATTTAGTCCCTAAAAAAACCCTTTTAAAACAAAAACGTTAAAAAAAATGATATTTCCTGGAATCCCAAGGAAATATCATTTTTTTATTGAGCAGGAGACGTAATTAGCTGTTTTAATTGATTAGATAATTCATTAAATAGTACTTGATCACCTTTTTCTAGAGCTTGATCAATTTGATTGAGCAATTGATTCATTTGATTTTGTTTCTCTAAAACCAAGAAATAATCATCCACTTTCTGAAACTCACTATCAGCTAATTGTTGATTCCATGGTGCATATGGATTATCTTCTAAAACACCTAAGTATAAAACTTCTTGCCAAGCATTAGCAAATCGACATTCTATATATAATTTTTCTTGCCAGTGAAAGCGAATCTCGTGAAAAATTTGATCAATATCCGTAAATTTTTGTTTATCTTTATAAAATAAAATATTGGGTTCTCCTTGTTGAGAAGATTGAATTAATAACCCTCTAGGCGTTTTTTCTATTTGTTCAACAATATGCGCGTGGTTTAAAATGGTTTCATGGCTAATTAAATAATTGACCAACCAAGAGACTTCACGCCTTGAAAAAGTTTGATTGGCAATAAACCAAGACAAAAATTGTTTCTTTCCTTCAACAGTAACATCCATTTTTCCCACCTCTTTTGATTGATGCTTAATTTTTCACTAAGTATCTATATACATTTATTGATAGTTTTATAACTATTTATATTTTACCACTGATTTTCACTTAATTCATCATATAGTTCATGTAATGATTCATCATGCATAGGTTGCTGACTAAGATAATTTTGTAAAAGCAACAATGCCTCATTTATTCTACCTTCATCACGTAAAAACCAAACATAATCTTTTAAAAAGGCCGCATTGTTCTGTAGTTCTTCTTTAGCTAATTCATAATAGCGACTAGCTTGTTCAAAGTCTTCCAATTGATTATAACATTGCGCTACAATCCATAATAAATCGCCTTGATAAGCATTTTCAATTCCTGCAAAATAATCTAATGCTTTTTGGTAATCTTCTAAATAAAAACTATTTTTAGTTAAGGCAATCAATACATTATCCTCTTCTTCACCTAAATTCAAGGCTTGTTCTAAGTAGATTTGTGCATTGTCAAAATCTTCTAATTGTTGATAAACTTCGGCAAGATGTAAGTAGAAATAAACGAAATAAGGATTTTCTTTAATTGCACGCAATAATAAATCTCTCGCTTGGATGGGTTGTTGCTCTTGAATATAAATATCTGCTAATTCGACATAGGGATCACTTTGGCTAGGATCTAATTCTAATAATTCTTCATAATACTCAATTGCTGATTGATTTTCTTTTAATTGCACTTGTAATCTTGCTAGATGTAATAATACATCTACATTTTTCTTTTGCTGATATGCTTCTTGATAATAGGCTAAAGCCTCTTCAAATTTTCCTTGATTAGCTAAGGTTAATGCGAGACGAGCTAAAATTGAAACATTGCTATATTCAGTGTAACCAGCAGCAAGTAAAAGTTCATACATATTTTGAGCTAATGCATCCCTTTCAGCCAATAAGGCAATCTCTGCATAAGCAAATTGTACAGTTGGATCGTCTGGTAATAGAGATAATAAGGTTTGTAATTTTGATAAACTTACTTCTAAAAAGCCGATCATTTGATAGGCATTAGCCATTTCAAATAGCGCTTTAGGATAATATTCACTAGTTTCTTTTATTTCATCTAATAATGAAAAGGCTGTTTCAAAATCCTCTTCTTCAATAGCAATTTCAGCTAAATAAATTTGAACCAAATCAGCTTCTTCCTTAGTATTTTCTTGTAAATGAAGAAATACTTCTTTGGCTTCAATCAAAAAGCCTCGTTCGATTAAAATTTCGCCCAATTCAATTAGAATAGCTAGATCATCATGAATGAGCGCTTGTTGTAACAGTAAATCTGCACCATCAATATCTCCATCAGCTAATGATTGTAACATTTTTTCACTAAATGACATCACAATTCCTCCAGTAGCACTTAAATCAGTTCATTATACCACAGATTTATTCAATTGGTGAAATGAATAAAGTGATTATCTGCTATTGATACCTTTAGTCAGTACCTACTAGCTAAAGGTATCAAAAACAAATAATCACTAAAAATTAAACTAATAATGTATACAAGGTTGGATGTTCACTTAAACGAATATAGTTTGGATCAAATATTGCCATTTTTTCTAACAATATCGGAACATCATTTTTATCTTTTGAAAGTAAACCTAAAACAACCGGTCCTGTTCCTCGATTGACTTTTTTGGTATATTCAAACAAAGTGATATCATCATCTGGTCCTAAAACATCATTTAAAAATTCACGTAATGCACCAGGTCTTTGTGGAAAATTGATTACAAAATAATTAATTAAGCCTTGATAAATTAACGAGCGCTCCTCAATTTCAGCCATGCGATTAATATCATTATTTCCTCCGCTAATTACACAGACAACGGTTTTACCAATAATCTCATCTTTTAATAATTCTAATGCAGCAACACTCAAAGCACCGGCCGGTTCAGCAACAATCGCTTGTTTGCTATATAAATCTAAAATAGTCGAACAGACCAAACCTTCATCAACACTTAATAATTGATCAACAAAAAGCTTAGCTATTTCATAGGTATGTTTACCTACTTCTTGAACAGCTGCCCCATCAACAAATTTATCAATTCTTGGCAAACGCACTGGATGACCAGTAGCAAAAGCTGCTTGCATAGATGGTGCACCAGTTGGCTCAACACCAATGACTTTGGTTTGTGAACTGACAGCTTTCACATAGGTACTGATCCCACTAATTAGACCACCACCACCAATCGCTGCAATTACTACATCTGCTTGGACTTGTTTTTGAATTAAATCTTGCATCATTTCAATTGCTAAAGTACCTTGTCCAGCAATAATGTCCACATCATCAAATGGATCGATAAAAGTCATTTGTTTAGCCTTAGCATATTCTTTTGCTGCTTGTGCCGAAGCATCGAAGGTATCACCGACCAGTTTAATTTTTACATAATCACCGCCAAAAAAAGCTACTTGAGAAATTTTTTGAGCCGGTGTAGTACTAGGCATAAAAATAACTGCTTGAACTTTTATCTCATTACAAGTATAAGCTACCCCTTGCGCATGATTTCCAGCACTAGCACAAACTACCCCGTTAGCTAGCTCTTCTTTGGTACGATTTTTAATTGCATAATAAGCCCCTCTTAATTTAAATGATCTGACCTTTTGTAAATCTTCTCTTTTTAAATAAACATTCGCATGATATTTTTCAGAGAGATAACGATCATATTGTAGTGGTGTATGACTAACTGCTGATTTCAACACTTCATAGGCTTGTTCTACTGCTTGTTTGGTTATGATGGTCAAATTAGTTCACTTCCTATTTTTTAATCATTTGGATTTTGCACAAAAGGCATCATCTTACGTAGTTTTGTACCTACTGCTTCAATTGGATGATTAGCATTTGTCACACGCATTTCTTTAAATTTAGGAAAACCAGCTTGATTATCGGCTACAAAACCTTTGGCAAACGAACCATTTTGGATGTCTTTTAAGACAGCTTTCATATTTGCTTTAGTTTGTTCAGTAATCACTCGTGGGCCTGATACATAATCTCCATATTCAGCAGTATTTGAAATAGATTGGCGCATCTTATCAAAACCACCTTCATAGATTAAATCGACAATTAACTTCATTTCATGACAGACTTCAAAATATGCTAGTTCCGGTTGATAGCCAGCTTCTACTAATGTTTCAAACCCGGCTTCAATCATACTAGTCAAGCCTCCGCAAAGCACTGCTTGTTCACCAAACAAGTCAGTTTCAGTTTCTTCTTTAAAGGTGGTTTCTAAAACACCTACTCGTGTTGAACCAATGCCTTTAGCATAAGATAAGGCTAATTGGTTAGCATTACCTGTTGCATCTTGATAAACGGCAAATAATGACGGAACTGCAAAGCCATCTACAAATGTTCGACGAACCAAATGTCCTGGTCCTTTAGGGGCTACTAAAAAGACATCCACATCTTTTGGTGGTTGGATTACATCAAAATGAATATTAAAGCCATGGGCAAAAGCCAAAGCATTGCCAGCTTCTAAATTTGGCTTAATTTCGTTTTCATACAAGTTACCTTGAATTTCATCCGGAGCTAAAATCATCACTACATCAGCTTTTTTAGTAGCCTCGGCTACTTCATAAACTTCAAAGCCATCTTCACGAGCTTTTTGAGCCGATTTACCTTCACGGATACCGATAATGACTTGATTACCATTATCACGTAAATTTTGAGCATGGGCATGCCCTTGTGATCCATAACCAATGATGGCAATCACTTTTCCTTGTAGTGCATTTTCTTTTACTGAATCTTCATAATAAACTTGAACCATAATTTTTTCCTCCAATACCTTTTTTCAAAGTCCTTTTTTATTTGGAAAAGCTTATTGCTTTTAACCACGAATTAAACTTGTAACACCTGTTCTGGCCATTCGCTTGATTCCATAAGGTTTTAAAAGCTCAATACAAGCTTCAACTTTATCTGGATGACCGACCACTTGAATAGTAATTGTTTGAGCAGCTACATCAACAATATCTGCCCGAAACGGTGAAACCATTGCTTGAATTTCTAAGCGTTGATTAGCTGGAGCATTTACCTTGATTAAGGCTAGTTCTCTTTCGACATGCGGTGTATGGGTTAAATCAGTCACTTTTAACACTTCAATTTGTTTATTTAATTGTTTAATCACCTGTTGCGCTTGTTCTTCCGTTTCGACATTAAACGAAATCGTCATTCTAGAGATATCTTTTCGTTCAACCGTACCCACTGAAATACTTTCAATATTTACTTGCCGTCGATTCAACGTACTTGTAATCCGGCTCAAAATCCCAGCTTGATTATAAACTACTGCAGTAACCGTTCTACGCATTTACTTCACCCCTATCATTTTATGGTTTGGTGCACCAGCTGCAACCATTGGCAAGACATGTTCGTCAGCTGGAATTTCCACTTCAATTAATACTGGACCAGGCATAGCAAAAGCTGCCTTTAACTCATCTTCAAATGTGAATGGATTATTAATTCTAACACCTTTAATATGATAGGCTTCTGCTAATTTCATAAAATCAGGTTGGGTATGAAATTCTGAAGCTGAATATCTAGCACCATGGAATTTTTCTTGCCATTGATGAACCATTCCCAATACATGATTATTCATCAAAACAAATTTGATATCTAATTGATGTTCATTTAAGATAGCAAATTCTTGATTGGTCATTTGAAAGCCCCCATCTCCTACAAAAACCACTACTTGACTTTCAGGATGGGCAAATTTCACACCAATCCCCGCAGGAATTCCATAACCCATTGTACCTAAACCACCAGAAGTAATTAGCTGTCTTGAAAAAGTAAATGGATAAAATTGCGCAACCCACATTTGATGTTGACCTACATCAGTAACGACATAGGCTTTTGAATCAGTGATTTCACCAACTAACTCTACAACTTTTTGTGGTTTAATTTCGGTAGTTGTTTGCTCGTAATATAATGGATGTTGTTCTTGTCGTTTCTGACAAGTATTGATCCACTCTGAATAATTGCCAGGTTTAGTATCAAGAGCTAGCATTTTATTTAGAGCATCTTTGGCATCGGCTACTACTGGAATATCTGTACGAATCACTTTACCAATTTCAGCCGGATCAATATCAATATGAGCAATTTTAGCATGAGGCGCAAAACTTTTTGGCGAAGTAGCCAAACGATCAGCAAATCTTGAGCCAATATTAATTAAATAATCACAAGTTGAAAGTGCCATGTTAGCAGCATATGTTCCATGCATGCCACCCATTCCAAGATTTAATGGATGATTACTAGGAACTGTTCCTAAAGCCATCATAGTTTCAACTACCGGAATTTGATACTTATCAACAAATTTACGTAACTCTTCAGTAGCATCGGCATAACTAACTCCCGCACCAACCAGTAATAATGGTTTTTTAGCACGTTTGAGTTGCTGCATTACTTTTTCAATTTGTGGTAAAGAAACAGAAGTATTCGGTTGATAACTAGGAATATCTACTTCAAATTGCTCTAAAAATGTACCCATTTCTTGAGAAATATCTTTAGGCAAATCAATTACTACGGGTCCTGGTCGACCAGTTGAGGCAATGTGAAAAGCCTCATGGACGATACGCTGTAGATCATTGATATCTCTAACTTGAAAATTGTGCTTGGTAATTGGGAGGGTGATTCCCAAAATATCCGCTTCTTGAAAAGCATCTGTGCCAATGCCTTTAGTCCCAACTTGCCCAGTAATAACCACTAAGGGTAATGAATCACTCATCGCATCAGCAATGCCTGTAATAGCATTGGTTGCTCCTGGACCACTCGTCACCACAACGACACCAGGTTTGCCAGTTACCTTGGCATAGCCTTCTGCTGCATGTACTGCTCCTTGTTCATGCCTAGTTAAGACATTTGGAATTTCAAAGTCATACATGGCATCATAAAGTGGTAAAACCGCTCCTCCAGGATAACCAAAAATTAACTCAACCTTTTCTTTTTTCAAACTTGCTAACAAAAGCTCAGAACCATTAAGCTTTGTCTGATTTTCCATATAATCCCCTCAATTCTTTTTATCAATTTACTCCGTTATCCGCATAATGCCACCTGTATTTGCAGAAGTTACTAAAGCTGTGTAACGGGCTAACCAACCTTTTTTCACTTTAAATTCAAATTTTGGTAAACTAGCTTTTCTCTTAACTAATTCTTCATCAGACACTTGTACATTAAGGGTTCGATGAACTAAATCAATAGTAATTAAATCGCCATCTTCTACTAAAGCTAAGGGACCACCTGCTGCGGCTTCGGGTGAAATGTGACCTACTGCAATCCCTCTTGTAGCTCCTGAAAATCGACCATCAGTAATTAAGGCTACGTCACGACCCAAGCCGCGGCCAACAATGCTTGAAGTTGGAGCTAGCATTTCTGGCATTCCTGGTCCACCTTTTGGTCCTTCATAACGAATCACCACTACATGGCCTTTTTGAACCGTACCATCATCGATTGCTGCAACTGCTTCATCGTGGGAGTTAAAGCAAATCGCCTTACCAGTAAAACTAGTTATATCCGGATCAACCCCGCCTACTTTGATTACCGAACCATCAGGGGCGATATTACCATAAAGAATCGATAATCCTCCGACTGGACTATAAGGATTTTCTTTACTACGAATAACCTCTGGATTATTAATTTTAGCTGATTGAACATTTTCACGAATGGTTTTTCCAGTAACCGTTATTCTATCTGGATGAATCGCTCCAGGCACATCGATTAATTCCTTAATAATTGCACTCACACCACCTGCTTCGTGTACATCATGCATTGAATAAGCTGAAGATGGAGCGATTTTAGAAAGATAAGGTACTCTTTTAGCAATTTCGTTAATATCTTCTAAGTTGTAGTCAATTTCAGCTTCATTAGCAATGGCTAGTGTGTGTAAGACAGTATTTGTTGATCCACCCATTGCCATATCTAAAGCAAAAGCATCATCAATCGCTTCTTTTGTCACAATATCTCGTGGTTTAATTTGTTTTTTGACTAAATCCATTAAGTGGAACGCAGCTTGGCGAACCAATTGGCGACGTTCTTTTGATACAGCTAAAGTAGTACCATTTCCTGGTAAGGCTAATCCTAAAATTTCTAACAAGCAATTCATTGAATTTGCAGTAAACATTCCTGCACATGAACCACAAGTTGGACAAGCATTTTGTTCCATAAATTGGAACTGTTCACTAGTTAAATTTCCTGCCTTATATGCTCCTACTGCTTCAAACATGGTAGATAAGGTCATTTGATGTCCTCTAGGATCAACACCGGCTTTCATCGGACCACCTGAGCAAAAAATTGCCGGTACATTAGTTCTCATCGCTGCCATAATCATTCCTGGTGTAATTTTATCGCAATTAGGAATATAAAAAACGCCATCAAACCAATGCGCATTGATCACCGTCTCGGCAGCATCTGCAATTAATTCTCGACTTGGTAGTGAATAACGCATACCGATATGGCCCATTGCAATTCCATCATCTACCCCAATTGTATTGAACTCAAATGGAATCCCGCCAGCTTCTCTAATCGCTTCTTTGGCAATTTCTGCTAATTCTCTTAAATGTACATGTCCAGGAACAATATCAATATAGGAATTACAAATCGCAATAAACGGCTTTTCCATATCTTTTACACTTTTTACTTGACCAGTAGCATATAATAAACTTCTGGCCGGTGCAGCATCGATTCCTTTTTTTATTTGATCACTTCTCATCTGTGTTCACTCCAAATCGTTCATTTTTAAAAATAAAAAAGCATCCGTTTCATAATGAAAGGGATGCTTGGTAAGAATCCCATTCACTAACACAAATAGGACTCAAACATTCGGTAATACTTTCCGTGTTCAAAGTCCTCTAGGTAATAATGACAATTAATAATAAATCATTGCTCAATTTGCGCATATGAATCGTCTCCTCACAAACAAATGATATTTTTGTAATTTTTTTACAATATACTTCTAATTTAATTAAAAGTCAACACTTTTTTTTAATCAAAATAAAATTTATAAAGAATTTTCCCTAATATTCTTTCGCTAATCTAGCAAATTAATCATTTTTAATCATGGGTATTCCAATACATTATCAGATGATTTTATCAAAAAAGTAGATTTTGCCTATAGAAAAATGAGAAAAAAAAAGAACCCTTGATACTCAAGGATTCTTTAAAATATACCTTATTTAACGGCTTCCTTCAAAGCTTTACCTGGTTTGAAAGCAGGTACTTTGCTTGCTGGAATGATAATTTCTTCGTTAGTTTGTGGGTTACGACCTTTACGTTCTGCACGAGAGCGAACTTCAAAGTTACCAAAACCGATTAATTGAACTTTTTCACCGTTAGCTAAAGCGTCTTGGATTGCTGCAAAAACAGCGTCTACTGCAGCAGTAGCGTCTTTTTTAGATAATTCTGTAGCCGCTGCAACTTTTTCGATTAATTCTGCTTTATTTGCCATGGATGATTCACCTCCTGATATTTGATGTGATGTTTTCCATCAGTCACCATCCTTGAGTGGTCCAAGGCTAGTGCGTAATATTGAATCATATATCAATATCCTGATACTAAGTTATCATAAGAATCCTATAATATCAAGGATTTTTCGAGTATTTTACGCTAAGCAATGTTTCATTTTGATTACAAACTAGAAAATTCCTGAAAACATGACATGTTATTTTCTTTTTCTTGCAATAATTCGAATAGGTGTTCCTTCAAAGGTAAAAGCTTTGCGAATTTGATTTTCTAAAAAGCGTGCATATGAGAAATGCATCAGCTCTTCTTCATTAACAAATATAACAAAAGTTGGTGGTTTCACACTCACTTGAGTAGCATAAAATATCTTTAATCGTTTTCCTTTATCTGTAGGAGTCGGATTAATCGCAACTGCATCCATGATAATATCATTTAATACTGCAGATGGCACTCGTAAATTCTGATTTTGACTTACTTCTTCAATCATCGTAGGTAATTTATCTAATCGTTGTTTCGTCTTCGCAGAAACAAAAATCAATGGTGCATAATCTAGATATTGGAATTCTTCTCTAATTTCTAATTCAAAATTACGCATAGTATGAGTATCTTTTTCAACTAGATCCCATTTATTGACAACAATAATCATACCTTTACCAGCTTCATGAGCAAAGCCAGCTACCCGTTTATCTTGTTCACGAATTCCTTCATCGGCATTTAAAACAAGTAAAACGACATCTGAACGATCAATCGCTCGCATTGCACGCATCACGCTATATTTTTCGGTCGATTCGTAAACTTTACCACGTTTACGCATTCCAGCAGTATCAATCATCGTAAATTTCTGACCATTTTCTCCTACGAAATGGGTATCAATCGCATCACGAGTTGTTCCTTCAACATCAGAAACTATGACGCGTTCTTCTCCTAAAATCGCATTAATTAAAGATGATTTGCCTACATTTGGACGGCCGATTAAACTAAATTTAATCACATCGTCTTCTTCTGGTTCAATTTCTGTTGAAAAATATTTAACCGCTTGGTCTAGCACATCGCCTATTCCTAAGCCATGGCTGCCAGAAATTGGATAGGGATCACCCAAGCCTAATGAATAAAATTCAAAAATATCATTTCGAAGTTCCGGATTATCTACCTTGTTTACAGCTAAAATGACTGGCTTTTTACTTTTATATAATAAACGGGCGACCAATTCATCAGCATCAGTAATTCCTTCACGCACACTTGAAATAAAAATGATAACATCCGCTTCATCAATAGCAATTTCTGCTTGATGTTTGATTTGTTCCATAAATGGTTCATCGCCTAAATCAATACCACCAGTATCAATAATACTAAATTCTCGACCTAGCCATTCCCCTTTAGCATAAATACGATCTCTAGTTACACCGGGAGTATCTTCTACAATCGAAATGCGCTCACCAGCAATTCGGTTAAAAATAGTCGATTTTCCTACATTTGGACGGCCGACAATTGCAATCGTTGGATTCGCCATATTCTTTCCTCCTAATTTTCTCAATCTAGATTAGTTTACCCAAACTTACACATTCTTGCAAGTTAAACTTATTTTTTTCAATAAAAAAGCAAATAAAGCGAAAAGTTCAAACGTCCCTTTCGAATTTTTGAACTTTCCGCTAAGTTTTATTTTCAATATTCAATACAAATTGTATCGTCTCGTGTAGGTTAAAAATAATGAATCTTTAACTATGAACAATTGTTTAATCCGAGCCTAGTCAGTATCTGACTTTAGCTAAAACTTTTTTGCATATCAGAGTGCTTTCAACTCTTATTCTTCATTTTTTAGAGCATCGCCTAAGATATCTCCCATAGTAAAGCCAGTTGATTCTTCTGGTAGTTCATAGGTTTCTTCTTCTACTACTTCTTCTGATTTATTTACAACTGTTTTTTCTTCTAAAGCTTTAATACTTAAAGCAATACGTTGTTCTTCAGGTAAAACATCTAAAACTTTCACTTTTACAACTTCACCTTCACGTAAAACTTCGTGTGGTGTTGCAATATGTTTATGAGCAATTTGTGAAATATGAACTAAACCTTCTACTCCTGGTAAAATTTCAACAAATGCTCCAAAACTAGTTAGGCGTTTGATTGTACCTTCTAATACACTACCTACTGCTACTTTTTCTTCAATATTCGTCCATGGCCCAGGTTGAGTATCTTTAATTGATAAAGAAATACGTTCAGTTGTTGGATCAATATTTAATACGACAACTTCTACTGAATCACCTACAGTTAAGACATCACTTGGTTTAGCAACATGTGTATGGGCAATTTCAGAAACGTGAACAAGTCCGTCAATACCACCCAAATCAATGAAAGCACCAAAATTCGTTAAACGAGCAACTTTTCCTGTTAATTGGTCTCCTTCTTTAATTGAAGCAATTAATTCTTCTTTACGTTTTAATTTTTCTTCTTCAACCACTGCTTTGTGTGATAAAATCAAACGATTTTCAGATGGTTCAATTTCAATAATTTTAAATTTCAAAGTTTTTCCTTTGTAAGTATTAAAATCATCGACATAATGATCGTCTACCATGGAAGCTGGCACAAAACCACGCACTCCAAGATCAACGACTACGCCACCTTTTACTACGCTAGTAATTGGTGCTTCTACAATCTCACCAGCTTGGAATTTTGCTTCAATATCTTCCCATACCTTTTTGGCATCTAAACGACGCTTAGATAATAGATAGCTACCGTTTTCTTTATCTTTTCCGATAGTAGATATCACAACTAGTTCTAAAATATCGCCAACAGCTACTAGTGAATTGATATCTTCTACTTGCATGGTAGATAACTCCTTAGCTGGAACTACTCCTTCCATACCAATGCCTTCAATACCAACAATCACTTGTTTGTCTTCGATTGCTAGAACTTCCCCTTTAACAATGTCGCCAATTTTAATTTCTTGTACATTGTTTAAAGCTTCCTCCATCGTTTCGTTAACTGTCTCATGTGATTGAACTTCAAAATCTGTCATACATTTGTCCTCCTAACCGACAATTGTTCATATATACACTACAATACTTAGTTTATTGCAAAAAGCAAAAAAAATAAAGCGATTTCGCTTATTTTTTCAAAAAAAATATTATCAAAACAAAATTCGTTAGTTATTCTAAATAAAAAAAGAATAACTAACGAATAGAATTTTACCCTTGATTTAATTTTTCCTTAGCAATCGTTTCAATTGCCAAAACAACTTCTGGAATAGACATACCTGTCGTGTCAATTAAAATAGCATCTTTAGCTTGTTTTAAAGGAGAATTTTCGCGATGAGAATCATAATAATCCCGTTTAGCAATTGCTTCTTTTAATTCTTCATAATCACAAGCAATGCCCTTTTCTTGATTTTCTTTGTAGCGTCTTTGTGCACGTTCATCAACACTAGCGACAAGAAAAATTTTGACTTCTGCATCCGGTAAGACCACTGTACCGATATCACGTCCGTCCATTACCACACCTTTAGCTTTAGCAATGACTTGTTGTTGTTGTACAAGTTTTTGTCTGACAGCTTTTAAAGCAGCAACTTGTGATACATTTTGAGTAACTTCTGGTAGACGAATAGCCGTGGTAACATCTTCACCATCCACAAAAACTAACTGCCCTTCTTTGCTTTGTTTAAAAGTAATAGGATAACGCTGAATTAACTCGACTAATGCTTTTTCATCAGCAAAATCAACCTGATATTTCAAAGCTAAATAAGTCACACTGCGATACATCGCTCCAGTATCTGTATAAATATAATTCAAATCTTTAGCGATAATTTTGGCAACCGTACTTTTTCCTGAAGAAGCAGGACCATCAATAGCAATATTTAATTTATCCGACATACATATTCTCCTTATAACTTTCTCAACAAAAAGCAACTGAGTTTAAAGAGTCGCTAACTCATTGATAAACTCAGTTACTTATTTTATACAAATTGTTTATTATTTAATCCGAATTTGTTGACCTGGTGTTAAACTAAAATTATCAGCAGTCATACCGTTTAATCGATAAATATCTTCTACTGAAACACCTGTTCGATTAGCAATTGACTGTGGACCTTCCCCAGCTTGAACAGTGGTGTATTCTTCACCGGCTTGAGTGGTTGTTTCTTCATTTTGATTAGTAGTTTGATTTTCACTGGATTCAGCAGTTGTAGCTGATGTTTCAGTCGATTCACTTGATTCAGATGTAGTGCTAGTAGAAGTGGTTGTCGTTGACGAGCTAGCAACAGATTTTTCACTAGATTCTTTGCTAGCAACTTTTTGTGTTGTAGCTTGATGATCAACATATAATTTCCACACACCAAACACCGCTGGACCTGCTGCAATGATAAATAATAAAATTAATACAATAGTTAAAAAGCGATGATTGCCACGTTTTCTACGACCACTTTGTACACGCGAAGGCACTTGTTCTGATTCTACTTCATAAATGGGTTGTTCCCAAGGTTCATTCACTTGTCTATTCTCTTTTTTCTTTACTTTCTTAGGCAATGTAACGTTCCCTCCTATTTACTTTCCGAATCATTATACCATAGCTAGAAAAAGTTTTGCGTAAAAAATTAAGGATATTTAATCAGTTTTAAAAATTTTTTTGAAAATAGCTGGCCATTGCTTCTCCGCATTTTCTTGTTGGTTTGAATGTACTTGGATTTGTTCAAAATATTCTGGTGAAAGGTCCGTATCAATATCACAACAATAGGTCGGTTGCTTTGGCTGTGTATTATTAAAATATTCAGCTAGCCACTGACGCCGACATTTCGTCGTCTGAATATAGGCTAGCATTTTTTGTAACATTTGTAGTTTTACGTTTTCATTTGAACGCAAACGTTGCATAAATATTTCGTAGCCCTCTTTTTGAATTTGTTGTTGCCATTTGAGCTGTTGATCGGATAAATATTGTTCGTTGAGCAGCTGTGGAGCATGTTCATGCCAACTTTCGTATTCTATGCGGGCATTTTTTTGTTGTTCTTGTAAAAAATAATGAATTTGCTCATCATTTGCTTGATAAAGCAGAATCGCTTGACTTTGTTTGCCATCTCTGCCAGCCCGACCAATTTCTTGAACATAATTTTCTAAACTATCCGGTAATTCATAATGAATCACAAAGCGTATATCAGATTTATCAATCCCCATTCCAAAAGCATTGGTTGCAATTAAAATTTGTAATTGATTTCTTTTAAATTGCGCTTGTAACAATTGCCTTTGATTACCGGTTAAACCACCGTGATAGTAAGCAACTTGATAATCTGACTTTAATTCTTGATATAAAGCTTCTACTTTTTTTCTTGTGGCACAATAAATAATTCCTGCACCCTTTAAATTTTTTAATAAACTGTTTAGTGTTGTTAATTTTTCATCTACCGACATAACTTGTAAAAAAATATTTTTTCGATCAATCGGTTGTTCAAATAACTCATAATTATCAGAAAGCACCAAATTTAAAAGTTCTTCTTTAACAGTTTGGGTCGCACTAGCTGTTAAAGCAAGCGTTAAAGGATGATTTAAATAGGCTTTAAATGAATCAATATTACGATACTCTGGTCGAAAATCAATTCCCCATTGAGAAATACAATGAGCTTCATCTACAACTAGCAAAGCAATTTTTTGACTAGAAATAGCTTGCATAACAATAGGCTGGCTAGCCATTTCAGGACTTAAGAAAAGAAATTTATAGTTAGATAAATTTTGTAAAACATATTGTTTTTCAGCTGGTGTCAATAAACTATTCAAGGCAACTACACGTTTTTCACCAATCGACCATAGATTATTCACCTGATCTTCCATTAAAGAAACTAATGGAGAAATCACTATTACTACTCCCTCCAATAAATATCCTGCTAACTGATAACACAAACTTTTTCCTGTTCCAGTAGGTAAAAGAGCAAGTACATCTTTTCGATTTAATAATGCCTGAATGATTTCTTTTTGCATTGGTCGAAAATCAGTGAAACCATAATAATACATTAAAGCTTCTTCTAATGAAGAAAAGGTCGTCTGTTCTTTTAACATAGCATTATCTCCTAATTAAGTAATTTGACTTTCAGTTAGACTTAATTGATAAATTTGACTTAAGCGATAACAAATAAAGTTTTTTTCAGGATAATTGTTTTTAAAATCTTGAAAACTTTGCGTTAAAATGGTCGCATCATCCATTAAATCAAATTTTTCAAAAGGAAATTTTGAATCTACCAACGCCCATTCAATAAGATGATCATTTAACGTACTTAATTTTAAGCGGCGCATTTTAGCAATTTGTTCAATGGTATAACCTTGTAAAAATAAATGCCGCGTTTGTAACATACTTTGATTATAATTGAGTTGTAACTGCGTATAAAAAATTTGATAGACTAAATTATCTGGATGGTGTAAAACCTGATACCAAAACTGATGGATTCTAGATAAATAATAGCATTCATTCCAAGGATGGTTTTGATAAACACTTGGACATAACTGAAAAAAAGCCTGACCTTGATAATCTGCTCCTGATAAGGATTGGATTAAAAACAAGCTCACTTTTTCAGGTAACGCATCAAAAATAGCATAACAATCCTGAATAAATTGTTCTTTGGTTTTAGCTGTCATTTTACTCAATACTTCATCTAACCAAACAGTATAAAAAGGACTAACTTCTAAAGGAATTTGCTTTAATTCATCAGGCCAAACCGATAAATTTTGTACTAAACACTGAAATAATCGCCATAGCTGACTGTCATTTCTAGAAAAACGCCAACCATCTAGCTGAGATAATATTTTTTCATATTTTACATAGATTGCATCTATATTTTTCACTTTATATAGTTGGCCCTCTTCAAGTCTAATAAATTTTTGCGCGATTAACTGATTGATTGAATCATCATAGAATGTTTCACTCAGATACGGAAATAACCCAAACACGCTTAGTAAACCATGCACTTTAGCATAAAAAAGAGTTGAAGTGGTTTTTTTACCGGTCAGAATTAAATATAAGGTTTTACGTTTAAGCTTGTCTTTTTGATAAAACAAAGCTAGAATAAATTCGTTCATAGATTCCTCCAGAAAGTGGGTGAAATTTTGGAATCAATTTGTCAAATTGTACCCGAACAATGTATTGCTTGCGGCCTTTGTGCAGTCTATGCACCAGATATATTCGAATATGATGAAGAAGGCATTGTTTGTTTTAAAGAAGCCCCTTCAGCTACTCATTTATCATTAAAGCCTGCACAAGTTTCTACAACATTACAAGCATATCGTAAGTGTCCAGTTCGTGCAATCCTTTTGAATCAAACTTCCAATGATTAAATACGAACTTTCATTGGGTTTAAATGACTATTTTAAGCTACATATATAAAAAAACGAATCTTCAACTATCAGCGAATTTGCCGTTTTGAAGATTCGTTTATTATTATTGTCTGTTAAACTTAATATTTAATCAAACGCTTAGGATACACGATGCTTAACGTTTGAACGAACTGTTTTCTTAGATAACCAAGGCAATAGTTTAGCATGTAAAACTACAAATACACCACTAACCAAAGTACCTTTGATTAAATTAAATGGAATAATACCGATTGCAATGTATTTTGCCAAACTCATACCTAAAAATTGATTGGCATTGACACCGTAAAATTTTAAATATAAAGGGGTAATAACCAAATAATTCGCAACACTCATAAAAATCGTTAGAGAAAGCACACCTAATAAAATACCGACTACTTGATTTTTCTTACTCAATTTTCCTTTAAAGAAATAATAGATTGGTAAACTAAAAACCATTGATGCTAAAAAGCTAGCAACATCTCCAACCAAATTAGCTGGATCAGCAATTCCTGTTGTTAATAAATGTAAAAACGAACGAATAAAGGCAGTCATTATTCCCGCAAATGGACCAAATAAAAACATACCGATTAAAACTGGAATATCACTAAAATCAATTTTTAAAAAACTGAGTGCTGGAAAAATAGGGAACGCTAGATATTGTAATATCAACCCCATTGCTCCTAAAACTGCGATACCGACTAATTGTTGAACTTTACTACTTTTCATGAAAATCCTCCTGACAAGGATCCATCTTCACCGAACTTATTAAATCTACCGTGTTTGTTTTGTGAAAAAATAAACAAAATACCCTATTTTCACAGGGAAAATAGGGTATCCAAATCACACAAAAATTGGGTAAATCAAATACGCTCTATCTTCTTTATCCAGACTATACTGTCGGTATTGGAATTTCACCAATTCAGCCATTTAGTAATACTACTAAACAGGTCGTGGACTATCACCACCGGTCGGGAATTACACCCTGCCCCTGAAGACGAACCTTTAGTTATATTTATTTTTTAGTTCATTTGTATTATATCGTATTTGAGAAAAAATACAATGATTTTAACTCTTCTTTTGCCTAAGATAAAAATAAATTTTACAAAAAAAACACCAAAGTGCCATAGTTGACGAATCATTTATTTATTTTTTGATTGACCAAGTAATTGTTTAACTTCTTTTTTGGTTAATTCACGAAATTCCCCCGGTCGCAAACCAGCAAGTGTTAATTCACCATATTTTTCACGTTTTAATTTTTGAACCGGTAATTGTACAGCTTCAAGCATATTTTTTACCTGATGATTTTTTCCTTCGTGAATCGTTAATTGAATCACACTTGTTTGTTTTTTTACATCTGTTGAAAGAATTTCATATCTGGCAGGTGCATATTGAATCTTTTGATAGCGTAAACCTTTCGTTAATGGATATAATTTCTTTTGATCGGCAATCCCTTTTACCTTTGCAACATAAACCTTATTCACTTCATGTTTAGGATGAGTCAAGCGTTGCGCAAATTGGCCATCATTCGTTAAAATTAATAAACCAGAAGTATCATAGTCTAATCGACCAACTGGATAAATTCGTTGCTTAACATCGGTAAAAAAGTCAGTAACTACTTTACGGCCTTTATCATCACTCACCGCAGAAATTACCCCTCTTGGTTTATAAAATAGGTAATACACGGGCTCTTCTTGATAAATCGGCACTTCATCCACTTCAATTTTATCTTTAGGCGAAACTTGTACACCTAATTCTGTAACTATTTTTCCATTAACACTTACTCTCCCCGCTGTAATTAAGGCCTCCGCTTTTCTTCTTGAGGCAATTCCAGCATGGGCAATCACTTTTTGTAATCGTTCCATAAATTACTCCTTTTCAGCATTTTTTTCATCTTGATTTGGTAGATGCAAGACTGCCTCATCCACTTCTTTAAATAATTGATTTGGCAACTCTTGAGCTAAATCCAATTCCATTTCTTTAATATCGGGTAATTCTTTTAAATCACGTAAGCCAAAATAATCCATAAAATATTGGCTAGTTGCATAAATCCTAGGTCTGCCTGGAGCATCTAAACGTCCTGTTTCCTCAATTAATTGAAATGTCAGTAGTTTTTGAATGGACGCACTAGAATTTACTCCGCGAATCTGATCAACTTCTAAACGTGTGATAGGTTGTTTATATGCAATCACAGCTAATGTTTCTAAAGCAGCCTGCGATAAACGGTTAGCCATCGGTGATTGTGCATATTTTTTTAAAAGTTGGGTATATTGCTTTTTAGTTGTCAACATAAAACGATTGCCTAATTCTTTTAATTCAATCGCACATTCACTATTTTCTAAATAATGTTGATTTAATTTTTCTAATGCTTGATAAACTTCAGCGGTTGTTGTTTTTAATAAATATGCTAACTCATCAAGACTCATTCCTTCATCGCCAGAAACGAATAGTAAAGCTTCTATCTGACTCATAATGCTCATAATTATAAAAACCTTTCTCTTATAATTCTTCAAAATAGCTAAGCAGCATATAAATAAAGTGCAGCAAAATTATTTTCTTGTTTCACAATAATCTTTTGATGTTTCATTAACTCTAATAAAGCTATAAAGGTAACTACCACTTCACTACGATTATACACGGTTAACAGTTCTTCTAATGCTAGGCCTTTTTCTCCTAGTTCTTCTTGAAGTTTTTGCTCAATTTCTCGCATTTTTTCTTCAATACTAAATTCATCGGCAGCAATCGTTGCTTGCATCACTTGTTGACGTTTTTTCTTTTCAAGTAACTGATGGAAAGCTAAAAATAAATCAATGGTATTTACTTGATTTTGATCCAATGTTTGCTCTTGGGTAAACTCCTGTAAATCCATTGGTTTTTTGGTATAATATTGACTTCGCTCTTTGGCCTTATCTGCCAATTTTTCAGCGGCATATTTATATTTGCGATACTCCACCAATTGCTGAACTAAGACTTCACGTGGATCTTCTTCATACAGCGATTCATCATCAAAACTTACTGTCTGTGTAGGAAGCAATAACTTACTTTTCATCGCCATTAAAGTAGCAGCCATCACAATATATTCACCGGCAATTTCTAATTCCAACGTTTTCATAGCATGAATATAATTTAAATACTGTTCGGTAATCTCAGCAATTGGAATATCATATAAATCAATTTCTAATTTATTGATTAAATGTAACAATAAATCCAGCGGTCCTTCAAAGACATCTAATTTTATCTGTAATTCTTTCATAAAACCCTCTCTAATACTTCTTATGCCCGTGGAAAATACTTCAAATAGGTTTCACTCAGTCTTTTTTTAGTCATTTTTACATAGATTTCAGTAGTGGAAATATCTACGTGACCTAATATTTCTTGAACAGTTGCTAAATCGGCTCCATTTTGTAATAAATGAACAGCTAAACTGTGGCGAAAAGTCTGAGGAGTCACGCTTTTTTCTATCTTCGCCTCTAAAATAATCTGTTTAATAATTTTCCATACACCTTGACGAGTAAACTGCTTACCACGATGATTCACAAACATATAAGGTGTTTGTTCTTTTACGAGTTGATCGCGGACTTGTTCTAAATATTTTTGAAGCCACTTTACAGTCGACGGTGCTAAGGGAATGATTCGTTCACGATTACTTTTACCCGTTAAATGTAATAATCCCATGACTAAATTAAATTCAGAAACCTTTAGCTCTACAAACTCACTTACTCTTACACCAGATGCATAAAGTAATTCCAACATCACTCGATCACGTAACCCCAAAAGCGTCTGACAATTAGGTACCTGCATAATCCGTTCAATCTCTTCAAAAGTTAAATATTCTGGTTCCTTAATTGTTTTTTTGGGTAATTCAATTTGCAAAGTAGGATTTTGTTGCGTTATTTGCTCAATTTGTAAATACAGATGAAATCGTTTGATACTACTAAGCATCCGCATTAATGATGCTTGCGCACGATTTCTTTCTTGCAAATAAACTAAAAAATCTAAAATTATCTTACGCGTAACCATCGACCAGTTCGTTATTTCTTTTGATTGGACATAGGCTAAATATTGTTTTAAATCATTTTGATAACTTTGCAAAGTATTTTGTGATAAATGTTTTCCTTGCTTTAAATATTCAAAATATCCCGTTAAAATCTCTTCCATAAATATTCCCTTTATCACTCAAAAAAAGGGCAGAAGTGTCCACACACTTTCTACCCAACAGTCTTTCATCACTGCTAATCCTGTGCTTGTTGTTTCATTTTCTTTTGACAGTTTTTACAAATTCCATGAAAAGTTAGGCGATGATCTTTAATTAAAAAGTGGAAACGTTGTTCAACCACTTCTTCAACGCCGCCTAATAAGTCTTCTTCAATTTCTTCAATATCGCCACATTCTAAACATAGCAAATGATGATGGAAACGTTTAGCGCCTTCTTTTCGCAAATCATATCGGGCAACACCATCATTAAAACTTACTTTATCAACAACTTTTAATTCAGTTAAAATCTCTAATGTCCGATAAACGGTGGCTAGACCAATATCAGGATTTTTTCGCTTAACAAAGAAATAAATCTCTTCAGCTGATAAATGATCCTTTTCATTTTCAAGTAAAACCAATAATGTCGCTTCACGTTGAGGCGTTAATTTAAATCCAGAATCATGTAATAATTTTTTTATTTTACTTAAAGTTGGTGTATTATTCACGACTCAAAATGCCTCCTGACTCACTAATACTATTATTTATTCATCAATTGTAAACAATTAGTTAGTTTATAAAAACTAGCTATCAATCAAATATTATAGCAGTTTTGTTTGTCCGTCAACTTGTTCAATCAATTTTTCTTTCATTAAATGCCCTAACGCTCGCTTAAATTGCCCTTTACTGATACCAAACATCTGTTTAATTTCCTCTGGCGTCGATTTATCAGTATAAGGCATTGAATGACTCTGACTTCGTTTTAAATATGCCAAAATCATCTGTGCATCATCGTTAATCGCTTCATGTGCTCGTGGTTTCATTGATAAATTCAACACACCATCAGGACGCACCCCGATAACACGGGCAGTGACTTTTTCACCTAAACGTGGTTCTTGATAGCGTTCGCTTGGATGAACAAAACCAATATAATAATCTTCAGTCAAAAGATAGCTACCTGCTAATTTTAGTCGATAAACAAACCCTGTAACATTCGCATTTTGTTGACTTTCTTGACCTCTTCTTGCCATTGCTTTAAAAATCTTTTCATCAGCTAAAACAGCCCAAATTCTATCTTTGGCATCTACGTGCAAACTAACCAATAACTGATCGCCTGGTTTTGGCCATAATTCACGAATTGTAGGTAATTCATCACAAGAAACAACCATGTCCTTATCACTTAAACCAATATCAACAAAAACACCTAAATCTTTGCGGACCTCAGTAACCGTTGCAAAAGCATAATAACCTTTTTTCACTTTAGGCAAACGTGTCGTCACACAAGCTTCGTGTTTTTGATTAAGATAGGCAAAGCCTTCCACCATTTCCCCAATTTCATGATTTCCTTCACTTTTACTTAAGCGAAAAGTTTGGCCATTTTTTTGTAAAAAATAAAAATCATTATTTTCATCAATAATCAAGCCACTAATGACTGTTGCTAATAATTCGTTCATCATGTCTCCTCTAATTAAAAGATTAGTCGTAAAACTGCTATACTAATCATACCAGTTACAACAATTTTCATTAAATCCTTAGTATAGTATCCCACGATTAGCGTTGGAATACAAGCAATCAATTCAGGAATTTTAAGGATTGGCCACTGATTTTTTTCAAATGTAAACAAACTTTGGAAAAATAACGCTCCCAATATACACATTGGTAAATAATCTAAAAATAATTGTATTTTTGATGGAAAAATCAGTTTTTTAGAGAAAATAAACGGTAAAATACGTGGCAACCAGGTAACTATGCCACATAGTAAAAACAAATATCCTTCATTTAGCGTCATGGGTCATCACTCCAATCAAACAACCTAATAAAGTGGCACCTAAAACAGCAATTTCCGAGGTGCTAATACGCATTAAAATAATTAAACTTACTAAAATACCTATTAAAATTAAAACCGTACTTTTCGTGTGTTTTTTTAATGGGATTTCTACTTGAAATAAAAATAAACCTAAAAACATTGCGACTAAAGCAAAATCTAAACCATATTTACTAGGATTCGTAATAAATCCACCAAATAGTGCACCTAAAATGGTCGCAATAATCCAACTAATATAAGCTGCAAGATTAAGTCCATTCATCCACTTAGCATTCACCGGATGTTTTCGTAAAATTTCCGTAATAACTACACCGTAGGATTCATCAGTCAATAAACTGCCAATTCCTATTCTTGTTAATAATGAATCTTGATTAAACATTGGTGCAACCGATAAACTCATCAAAAAATGCCGTAAATTAACCAAAAATACGGTCAGTACAATTGAAAAAAGTGGCGCATGAATACTTAATAAACCACAAATGATAAACTGTGCACTGCCTGCATATACAAGAATAGACATCATTGCAATAGCGAAAACTCCTAGTCCAACATCTTTACCAACAACTCCCATTGCAAAACCAATACCAATATACCCTAAAATAGTGGGTAAACATGCTTGAACGCCTTGTTTAAACGTTAATTGATTTTCCAAATGAAAAACCTCCTTTTTTCAATAAGAATAGTAAATACTATCTTATCGAAAAAAGGAGGTAATAACAATAGTCATTTGTTAACGAATGGTATGATCGTTACCATTTCCTTTATAAAAACCTGTCTTACAGTTAATCGTAACCACATACATTGGTTTATCTGGACTAGCACTGAATTTAGCACTTGGACTAATTGAATATAAATTATAATAGCCTTCGCCATTTTCAATACGAACACGTTCTAAAACGTAACCACCAGGTACAACATAACCGCGATCAATACAAGCTTGTAACACTTTTTCTTTTACCCCAGGTGCCCAAGACCAGGCTGGATTATTTACATCTTGTAAATCACTCAAACGACTTGCAATCAATGGTTGATTATTGACTTGATGTGCTGTTTGTGGAGTTAAAACTTGAGTATCTTCACTGATCCAACTTGCATAAACAGGTTGCGTATTGTAGGCATTTTCTGCACCAACACTTGTAGTAGCTTGCCCACTTTGATTAGTATTAGCAGTTGATCCATTCGTAGTTGAACTTGTAGTTGAATCATTGCTATCCTGAGTTGTAGCACTACTTTGATTTTGTTGTTCTTGTTTTTGCTTTTGTTCTTGTTCTTGCTTGGTCAAAGCTTGGTCAATTGTTTGTAGTTGTTTTGCCATAGTTGTTTTTTGACTACTATCAAATAATTGATCAACTAATTTTTTCGCTTGTTGATATTTTTCTCTAGTTACCGAACTTGCTAACAACTGATTCTTATAACCAGACATTAAATCATCTACTGCTTTTTTGGCATCTTCATAAGCTTTGTACTCATCTTGACCTTGCTTAATTGCTAGATTAGCTAATTGATCAAAAGCTGTTTTGCCTTTTCTAAGCTGTAAATCAAATTTCTTGGAATAATCAATATGTGCATCATGATTTAATTTACCATTAGCCAAAATAGCTTTAGTGAAGTAATCATTAATATCTTGTTCGCTTAATAACTGATCTTTAGCAGTTTCAAGACGTTTCTTTAATTTTTGGTAATTTTCTTGTCCATCAAAATTTGCTAATTGCTTATTTAATTGATTGATTTGGGCCAAGGTAATAGTAGATTTAATAAAATCTCGTTGTTTGGTTGTATACAATTGATCAATCTTTGTAGATAATTTTTCCACTTGTTGATCTACTTGTTCAAGTACCTTTTCATCACTTGCGTTACGTTGATGATGGGCATACCAATAACCTGTACCTACTGCTAACAATAAAGCAGCCGCTAAAGCAACTGAACGCCATTTTTTAAATTTCGTAGTATCATCCGATGAAGAAGTTGCCTCTAATTGTTCATCATTAGTCGAAGGACCAGTTTCTTCTTGATTTAATTTAGAAATTTGGGATAAAGTCGCACCAATCGTTTCGTTAGATGGTTGACTTGTTTGATTTTCATCATCTGAATCGTCAATAAGATAATCTGGATCAAATTGCATCGCTTTATTTGGCTTTGCTGAAGCTTCATCAGCGATTGGTGCTTCATTTACTTCTTCACTCATTACCGATTCAGGTTGACTATCTTTTACAACCTTTTCTTCAGCAATTTCTTGAACTACATTATTTTCAACAGCTTCTGCTTGTTGTTGAGCTAATTTTCGTGCATTATGCATTTCTAAATACTGTGCAAGAATCGGATTAGGTTCTTCATCTAATTCATTTTCAGTATCATCTAAGCTAGTTTCTGCTTCTTGATTATCAATCTTCATTTCATCATTATTTTCTTTAGACACTATTTTTTCAGTAGTCTCTTGAGCTGATTGATCATTTACATCAACTGTCGATTCTTCTTTATTTTCAATATCATCAGCAGTTTGATCATTTTTTTCAGTCGCGTGCTGATCTTTTTCGCCAGACATATGCTCCATTAAAGTTCCTATTGGGACTTCTTGTAAATCAGACCAAACAATATTATCATTTTTTTCTATTGCATTTTCTTCTAAGTGAATAACTTCTTTATTATCAATTCGTAACTTTTCAGCTATGTTTTCTTTAATTTCTTTGCCACAGTTTGGACAAACAAGCTGATCTTTGATAGGTTCAAAACCACAATGTGGGCATCGATTAATCAATATAAACGACTCCTTATTATTATTTCTATCCTTAAATGTACCATAACTTACAAATTAAGCCAATGACTCTAGCGATATTTTAGCATTTCCCAAACAAAAATTTAGCAAATTGTTTGATTCGACATCTAAATGTAAAAAAACGGCTCTTTGTCAAATTGGACTGATGAGTTTTACAAAAGGAATGGGCAGAGATAGACAGCTGTTTGCTATCTCTGCTCTTTTTGTTATTTCGATTCAATTAAACCATTCATCAGAAATAGTCTTAATTTCATGTTCACAAATGATCGAAAACCATAACTAACCCGTTTTAAAGTTTTAATATGTGTATTCTTGGCTTCTATTTTGCCATTAGAATAAG
>DYWZ01000045.1 GCA_020742395.1 Enterococcus columbae | reverse complement strand
AAAGACGCTTTGCTAAAATAAAGAAAATAAACAACTAGGAGTACATAATGTTAGATAAGAAAAATAAATTAGATTACTATTTAAAAATTACATTAATCATATTTTTCCTTGGTCTGATTATCACTCATATAAGCCCTGAAATTGCCATGCGTACTACTTTTGTATTTGATTTAAAAACAGCCGTCACAGCCAAATTTACTGTTGTCGATCACTACCAAAATGCCAATCCTTATATTCATGAAACAGCCTACAAAGTGACGTACACAAATTTTGATGAGTACCATCCTTACTATTTTGTTGTCAGAAAAGTAGGCTTTCTCTATTTCCCATCAGCAGCTAATTTATTATAAATAGTGGGAATATATTAAAATTCAAAAATTACTAACAATCAATCTTCTTCCATTTTAGTTTTGATATAAAGCAAAAATCTATAAAAGGAGTATAAAAAATCAGCCTTTATAGATAAAAAAGCAGTATACTTTTTCTAACAAGTATACTGCCATTTCTTAAAAATCATCGCGTCTTGAGATAGAAGCGAATTTATTATATTCCTTTTTAAAGAGAAGCTCGACGGTTCCCCGTGCGCCACTTCGGTTTTTTTCAATAATCACTTCAATCACATCATCAACAGCTTGCTCTTCTTGTGCCTTGTCGTCTTCAGTTCCCTGGCGTTGATAATAGTCTTCACGGTATAAAAAGGCGACAATATCGGCATCTTGCTCGATAGATCCTGATTCACGAATATCACTTAAAACAGGTCGCTTGTCTTGACGCTGCTCCACACTACGCGATAGCTGTGATAAGGCGATAACGGGTACCTTCAATTCCTTAGCTAATTTCTTCAATTGACGAGAAATTTCTGAAACCTCTTGCTGGCGACTTTCTCTACCAGAGCCTTCAATCAGTTGCAGATAGTCAATTAAAATTAGCCCTAAATTACCCTTTTCCTGAGCTAAGCGCCGACAACGAGCACGAATTTCTGATACCTTAATCCCTGGTGTATCATCGATATAAATACTCGTTCGTGACAAGCTTCCCATCGCCATAATTAAATTACGCCATTCTTCTTCACTCAATTGGCCCGTACGTAAATGTGCTGCTTCAATGGTTCCTTCTGCACAAAGCATCCGGTTAACTAGTGATTCCGCCCCCATTTCCAGACTAAAGATTGCCACTGTCTGTCCAGTACGAGTACCGATATTTTGAGCAATATTTAACGCAAAGGCAGTTTTCCCTACAGCAGGTCGAGCCGCCAAAATAATTAATTCCTCTTTTTGTAAGCCAGCAGTCATGCGATCTAATTCAGGATAACCGGTTGGCAGACCCGTAATTTCTTCATTTTGAACCGATAAACGGTCAATATTTTCAATCGTTCGATTCAATACGTCTGCAATGGTTTGAAAACCTGTACTATTTCGCTTTTCGGAAACCGTCAAAATTCCACGTTCAGCTGCCTCAACGATTTCTTCAACACTTTCTTCTTGGTTGTAGCCATCAGTCAAAATACGATTGGCTGCTTGGATTAGCTCTCGCAAGGTGGATTTATCCTTAACGATTTTGGCATAGTGCGCCACACCAGACGCTGAAGGGGTTGCTTGGCTCAATTCAGTTAAATAAGCAATACCACCCACATCTTCAAGTGACTGATCCTGTTCAATTTGCGCCTTCAACGTGATAATATCAATCGCTTCACTTCGATCATTTAAAGCAATCATCGCCTGATAAATAATCTGATGACTTCGCCGATAAAAATCACGTGGTTCAATTTGTGACATTGCTTCAATGAGCGCATCACTATCTAAAAAAATCGCCCCTAATACCGCTTGCTCTGCTTCAATATCTTGTGGGGGAATACGCTCTTGTAATCCTTCGTTCATAAAATTTCTCCTAGCTCTAGTCTCTTCATTATTGTAGCGAATTATCAACAAAAGTACAATTTATTCTTTTCATTTTAAAACGTAAATCAATGAAGCCTTCGCTTGCATCATTAACGACACAAAAAACCTACGATAGCCTACAGTTAGTCTATCGCAGGTTGATTAGCCCATACCTAGCTTGGCTTATTCAGAAACAACATGGACACGAATCGTCGCTGTTACCTCATGATGTAATTTCACTGGTACATTCGTAAAGCCTAATGAACGAATCGGTTGCTTCAATTCAACTTTACGTTTGTCAATTTTTAATTGATATTGGGCATTTAAGGCATCTGTAATCTGTTTTGATGGAATAGAACCAAATAAACGGCCGTCTTCACCCGCTTTAGCTTTGATAGTTACGACTGTTTCTTCCTTTTCAATAAAAGCCTTTAATTCTTTCGCTTCTGCCAAGATTTCTGCTTCGTGCTTAGCTTGTGCCTTTTGTTTCCCTTTTAATTCAGCCATGTTTTCTTTGTTAGCTTCTTTTGCTAGCTGATTTTTGATTAGGTAGTTTTGTGCGTAACCGGTTGGTACTTCCTTTACTTCGCCTTTTTTACCTTTACCTTTCACATCTGCTAAAAAAATAACTTTCATCTTTATTCACTTCCCTAGCTTAATTCTAACTTCTCTACTTCATTAAATAGCATTTTACGAACTTTTTCAAGTGATTGGCCCTTTATTTTTGTGGCAGCATTCGTAAAATGACCACCACCTTCTAAGGCTTCCATAATCTTTTGGACATTGACATTGCCCATACTTCGCGCACTAATTCCAATTATATCTTCTGCCTGCTTGGTAATGACAAAGGCGGCTTCTACACCGACCATAGAAACCAAGGTATCCGCTGCTTTAGCGGTAGTCACTCGGCCATAGATTCGATCCTCTAAACCAATTGCACAAACGATTCTCGGTGCGATATATTGACTGGTACTGATTAATTGACTCATCTCTAAATAAGAATCCAAATCAGAGCTTAATAAATACTGAACCTGCGTGGCATCTGCACCTTGCGCCTTTAGATAGCTTGCAATATCAAAGGTCCGTGAAGAACTTCTGAAGGTAAAGTTTTTCGTATCCACATACATCCCAGCTAACATCATCGTTGCAACAAATTTAGATAGACGAATCTCGGCATTGATTTGATATTCTAGTAATTCGGCTACCAATTCTGAAGCAGAAGAGGCTGAGGCTTCGATATAATTTAATAATGGTTTATTCGGATATTCCTCTCCTCGCCGATGATGATCAATAACGACAATTTTTTCAAAGGCATCGTATACCGCCTGTGAAATAGACATCGATGGTCGATGATAATCAACCATAACCAGTACACTCTTTTCATTAAGCAGGGTCAAAGCTTCCTGATCAGAAATCAATAAACTGTCTAATTCAGGATATTGCTTTAATTCATTAATACAACGTTGCAATTCTGGAGTAATTTCTTCACGATTAAGGATGATCCAGCATTTTTTGTGCACCATCTTGGCTAAACTAGCAATCCCAAAGCTAGCTCCGAAGGCATCCATATCTGGAAAACGATGGCCCATAATAAATATCTGATCATTTTCTTGCATGACACGCTTCAAAGCTGTACTCATCGCCTTTGAACGTACTCTGGTTCGTTTAATTGTGCCATCTGAATTGCCACCGAAAAAGATTGGTTTGGAATCTAGCTGATCGTCTTTTATTACCACCTGATCGCCTCCACGAATCAAGGCTAAATCTAAATTATCCTGCGCAATCTCGCCAATTAATTTTAACGAACCGTTCCCATAGGCAATCCCCATACTCATCGTTAATAGTAACTCACGCTTATGGGCTTGATCTTTAAAGTTGCTTAAAATATCAAATTTTTGACTTTGCATCTTTTCGATATCTGCTTCACTCGCTACAAAAAAATGACGCTCAGCATTAATTCGCTTATAAAAAATTTGATGCTCACTCGCCCAATCAGAGATAATCGAGGTAATCATCGTATTCAAATAAGAGCTTTCCTTATCATCTAGTTTATCAATTATATCATCATAGTTATCAATGGAAATAATCCCAATTGCTGTCATTATTTTTCCCTCTTATTACTTTTCCTTTAATTCCTAATTAGTCCTATTTTACCACAAAGCCCAAAAAATTGCATAGCTCCTTAAAAGGTGCAATTCAGTCTTTGTATAGTAGAAAAACTGTTTATAAATATAAAAACACTCCAAAGACCATTGATCTTGGAGTGTTCATTTATTATTAATCTTCGTTAACAAATGGAAGTAATCCCATGATACGAGCACGTTTAATTGCAACAGTTAATTTACGTTGGTTTTTAGCACCAGTACCTGTTACACGACGTGGTAAGATTTTTCCACGTTCTGAGATAAATCTCTTTAATAATTCAACATCTTTGTAATCTACATGTTCAATGTGATTTGCTGCAAGAAAGTCTACTTTACGACGTTTACGTCCGCCTCTTCTTTGTTGTGCCATCCTATTTCCCTCCTCTATCAAAAAATTAATTAGAATGGTAAATCATCATCTGAAATGTCTACGCTCGAGCCACCAAATGGATTAGCATTGTTGTCTCGATCAAAGCTAGGCACTCCGCTAAATGGTTGAGATGAAGGTTGTTGATTAAACCCTGAATTAAATGATGCAGACTGATTCGCATCAAATGAAGTTCCTTCATGTGCACGACGTTGTTCAGAAACTGCTTTAGACTCTAATAATTGGAAATTATCAGCAACTACTTCAGTTACATAAACTTTTTGTCCTTGTTGATTGTCATATGATCTTGTTTGAATTCGACCGGTAATCCCTACCAAACTACCTTTACGCGCATAATTCGCTAAAGTTTCGGCTGGTTTACGCCAAATAACACAGTTAATGAAATCAGTTTCTCTTTCACCATTTTGACTCGTATAATTACGATTCACTGCAAGTGAAAAAGTAGCTACAGCAATGCCATTAGCCGTATAGCGTAAATCTGGATCTCTAGTTAAACGACCAACTAATACAACATTATTAATCAAGGTTACTCATCTCCCATCGTTTTTGTTTCACGTGAAACTAATTATGCTTCTTCTTTAACAATCATGTGGCGAATGATGTCTTCGTTGATTTTAGCAAGACGATCAAATTCGCTAATAGCGCTAGCGCTTGATGGAGAAGATACTTTAACGATGTGATAGATTCCTTCGCGGAAACCGTTCATTTCATATGCGAAACGGCGTTTTTCCCAATCTTTAGATTCGATAACTTCAGCTCCGTTATCTTTTAAGATTGCATCGAAACGTTCGATTAAAGCAGTTTTTGCTTCTTCATCAATGTTTGGACGAATAATGTAAAGAATTTCATATTTCGTATTTTCCATTGATTTTTTCACCTCCCTATGGACTTTGGCCCTCGTTTGAACAAGAGCAGAGAGAGCAGTTTAGACTACTCACAATCAAATATTATACACATTTTTCAAGCAAATTGCAAAGATTATTTTCACGTAATTTTAGATTCCCTTGCTATTGATTAATTACGCAAAAATCCTAGATTATATTCTACTTTTATTGAATACTAAAATCCATACTCACTGGGTTATGATCCGAATATTTAAAATGATAATTCCAAACTTTTAGATGATTGACTTTAATATCTTTGGAAACGATAAAACCATCGACCAAATTTACATAGCTTTGTTTCGTATAAGGGCGATCATTGGCACGTACAGAAGGAACTTCCGCTTCGATGACCTCTTGGTTCACTAGGGTAAAATCAGCTGGTAACTTGTCTTTAGGAAAGGCGTGAGTCCAAGTTAGTTGTTCCTGTTTGGTACCAAATAATTTAGGCGTATCACCTAATAAATCGTGATTATAATCACCACCAACAATCACTGCATAGCCTTTATCACGATAAAATTGCATATATTTTATCAATTTTTGGATTTGGGCTTCTTGAATCGTCTGATTTTTAGTAAAAGCAGAAAGATGAATATTGATTAAAGCTAAATTTTTAGGTTCAGTAGCTACTACGGTTACCGTAAACGCTCGGTCTAAATCAGTAAATTTACTTAAATCTTCGGCTATAGGGAGTGAGTAACGCGTACTTTCTTTTAAATTCGTCTTACTTAAAGTTAGTAAACCAGATTTCGCACTACCGATGGGCTGCGTAAAAGGATAAAATAAATAAGCTGAATCATAGTTCAAGGCGAATACATGCGCATAATCATTCAATGTATGCGTCATTTGTTTGACTTCATTTAGATGATAAGAACGAGTAGCTGTTTGATCAATTTCTTGAACAAGAATAAAATCTGAGGCAGTTTGTTGCAACTGATGAATGATTCCTTGCAAATTTTGTTGTACGTTAGCTTGACTAAATCCTCTGGCATATTGTCCACCATCCATAAAAAAGCTATAATTTTGCGGATTAGCAGCATAGCCGATATTAAAAGTAGTAATACGATAATTTTGCTTAGACTGATTATTTGGGTTTATTTGCTCAATTTGAGCATTGTTAACGGCTAATTTTAAATTGTCTACTATTCGATGATAACTCAAAAATAAATAACAAATATATGATAGTACAACAATTATTAGAATAACAAATACAGATAGAATCCCTCTGTAAATTTTCTTTTTCATTTTTTCTTTTTCTCCTTAGTCAAATAATAGCTTTCTTCAATTAATGGTAAAAGATCAGCAACAGTTATCTTAGTTAAATGAATACTTAGCCAATAGCGTTTATTCATATGATAGGCTGGATAATACCCTGGTTGCGTCCGTAATAATTCAATTAATTCAGGATATAATTTCAAATTTAAAATGGGCCAAATTTCTTCAACTTGTTGACCAAATTTACTCGCTGGTACCTCCATATAAAGCGCGAACCATTTTTTATTTCGTAAATGTCTAAAGACTGCAAATTCAGGATTCTTTTCGAATAAATGCTCAGGCAATATTGCAAAATGTTGATTGATGAGTAAAAAAAGGGCGTTTTTATCCATAATTCTCAGCTTTCTATATTGTTTTTCTTTAATTTTATCAAAAAAATATCAATCTTCCCTATTCTTTGCTTAGAGAAGATTGATATTTTTAATAGATGTTTCACGTGAAACAAATTTATGCATGTGATTGATTATCTGTATTTTCTGAAGTAGCTTCTGTTACTTCTTCATTTTCTTCTGTTTCTTCCGGTTCGACAGTCGCCATCGTAACTACTTTTGTGTCATCTTCCATCTTCATTAGACGTACACCTAAAGTTGCTCTACCTGTTTGAGAAACTGAATCAACATTAAAACGAATGATTACACCTTTATCGGTAATAACCAAGATGTCTTCGCTACCATCAACAGTAGTTAATCCAGCTAATGGACCATTTTTCTCAGTGATATTGGCTGTCTTAATCCCTTTACCACCACGACCTTTAATTGGATATTCACTAGCAGAGGTACGTTTACCATAACCATTTTCAGTAATTACTAACACTTCTTTATCATCATACATTACTGCACTACCGATAACATAGTCTCCTTCACGTAACCTAATTCCACGGACACCAGCAGCGGTACGACCCATATCGCGAACTTGCGTTTCAGCAAAGGTGACTGAATAGCCATCGTGAGTACCGATAATAATCGTATTATCGCCATGTGTTTCTAAAATATTTACTAACTCATCACCATCTTTTAGACCAATGGCAATTAATCCGTTGCTACGAATATTGGCAAAGGCGGTCACTTCTGTTCGTTTGACTACCCCATATTTTGTTGTAAAGAATAGATATTTTCCTTCTTCTGGTGTTGAAGAAACAGGAATAATCGCTTGAATTTTTTCACTTGAATCAATTCCTAATAGATTGATAATTGGGATACCTTTAGCTGTCCGACCATATTCTGGAATTTCATAACCTTTGGCTTTGTAGACTTTTCCTTGGTTGGTAAAGAATAATAAGGTATCGTGAGTGGAACTTGAAACTAATGTCTTCACGAAGTCTTCATCATGAACACCCATTCCTTGAACACCACGACCTCCTCGATGTTGTGCCCGGAATTCACTTTTAGCCACTCGTTTAATGTAGCCATTATTCGTTAAAGTAATAACCACTTCTTCTTCTTCAATTAAGTCTTCATCTTCTAAACTTAGAACTTCACCAACTAACAGTTCAGTACGGCGATCATCACCAAAACGGCTACCAATTTCACCTAATTCTGTGCGAATAATTTCAACGACACGTTCTGGTTTTGCTAAAATATCAGCTAAATCAGCGATAAAAGCCAATAATTCTTGATATTCATTTTCAATTTTTTCACGTTCCAAACCGGTCAATCGACGTAAACGCATATCCAAAATTGCTTGCGCTTGACGATCAGATAAAACAAAACGCTCAATCATCGTCGCTTTGGCTTCATCATCAGAATTAGAACTACGGATAATATGAATAATTTCATCGATATGATCTAAAGCAATTCGTAACCCTTCTAAAATATGGGCACGTGCTTCAGCTTTTTTCTTATCAAATTCAGTTCTTCTAGTAATGACTTCTTTTTGGAATTCGATATAGTCAATTAAAATGCGTTTTAATCCTAAAATTTTTGGAATACCATTTTCAATAGCTAACATGTTAATTCCAAAAGAAGATTGCAAAGCAGTTAATTTATATAAGTTGTTTAAAATAACAGATGCACTAACATCTCGACGTACATCGATAACAATTCGCATACCTTCACGACTAGATTCATCGCGTAAATCGGTAATTCCTTCAATTCGTTTATCTCGATGCAATTCAGAAATACGTTCAATCAATTTAGCTTTGTTGACCATATAAGGTAATTCAGTCACTAAAATGCGTTCTTTTCCATTAGCAAGTTGCGTAATTTCAACTTTACCACGGACAGTAATTGAACCTTTTCCGGTTTCGTACGCTCGACGAATACCGGATTTACCCATTACCAAACCACCTGTTGGAAAGTCTGGTCCAGGTAAGACTTCCATTAGTTCACTTGTAGTTACTTCTGGATTATCCATCACTAAATTAATCGCTGCAATGACTTCTCGTAAATTATGTGGTGGAATATTAGTAGCCATCCCAACGGCAATCCCAGTCGTTCCGTTCACCAATAGATTTGGAAAACGTGAAGGTAAAACAACGGGTTCGGTTTCAGAATCATCATAGTTTCCTTGAAAATCAACAGTATTTTTATTAATATCTCGAATCATTTCCAAGGCAAGCTTACTCATTCTCGCCTCAGTATAACGCATCGCCGCCGCACTATCGCCATCGACTGAGCCGAAGTTTCCGTGACCATCCACCAACATATTGCGGTAGCTAAATGGTTGCGCCATCCGTACCATGGATTCATAAATCGCATAGTCCCCATGTGGATGGTATTTACCCATAACATCCCCAACAATACGTGCGGATTTTTTGTGGGGTTTATCTGGCGTTACTCCTAGTTCATTCATACCGTAAAGGATTCGACGGTGAACAGGCTTTAAGCCATCACGTACATCAGGCAAAGCCCGAGATACAATTACACTCATGGCATAATCAATAAAAGAGGTTTTCATCTCACTGGCTAGATTGACGTCATGAATATTTTTTCTTTGGTCTTCCATTACAAGTTTCTCCTCCTATCGATTATTAAATATCTAGATTCTTCACATAATGGGCATTTTCTTCGATGAAGGCGCGACGTGGTTCCACCTTATCCCCCATTAACATTTCAAAAATTTGGTCAGCCTCAATCGCATCTTCTACACTTACTCTTAGCATCAAGCGATTTTCAGGATTCATCGTTGTTTCCCATAATTGATGATCATCCATTTCCCCTAGACCTTTATAACGTTGGACACTAGGCTTAGGTGTTTGTGGTAGACTATCAATCACTTTTTGTAAATTCGCTTCAGCATCCTTACCAGGTTGCACATAAGTGATATTTTTGCCTTGTTTTACCCCATATAAAGGTGGCTGAGCGATATAGACATAACCTGCTTCAACAACTGGCCGCATGTAACGATAAAAGAGCGTTAATAAAAGCGTACGAATATGTGCCCCATCGACATCGGCATCGGTCATAATCACTAATTTATGATATCTAGCCTTGCTGACATCAAAATCTTCACCAAAACCTGTTCCCATCGCAGTGAATAAAGAACGGATTTCTTCATTTGCTAAAATTTTATCCATGCTGGCTTTTTCTACGTTTAAGATTTTCCCACGGATTGGCAAGATTGCTTGGAATTCACGATTACGTCCTTGCTTAGCAGAACCACCGGCTGAATCCCCTTCGACAATGAATAATTCGCATTGCTCTGGATCATTGCTTGAGCAGTCCGCTAGCTTACCAGGTAAATTACTAATTTCCAATGCACCCTTACGACGAGTCATTTCACGTGCACGTTTGGCTGCTAGACGTGCCTTAGAAGCAAGCATCCCTTTTTCAACAATCTGTTTCCCTACTGTTGGGTTTTCCATCAAGAATTTTAAAAGATGCTCTGAAAATAGGCGATCCGTTACCGCACGAACCTCAGAATTACCTAATTTAGTTTTGGTTTGACCTTCAAATTGCGGATCCGGATGCTTAACAGAAATAACTGCCGTAATCCCTTCACGTACATCTTCACCGGTTAGATTTTCATCATTTTCCTTCATCAATTTTTGCTTACGGGCATAATCATTAATCACACGCGTTAAAGCTGTCTTAAAGCCAGACTCGTGTGTTCCCCCTTCATAGGTATGAATATTATTAGCAAAGCTCAATAAATTGCTATGATAACCATCTGTATATTGTAAAGAAACCTCAACGGTAATATCTTGTTGTTCGCCTTCTAAATAGATTGGTTCTTCAAAAAGGACCGTTTTATTTTGATTCAGATAATCAACATAGCTCTTAATACCACCTTCAAAGTAATATTCACGCTTGATTGATTCTTCTGGTCGTGTATCTTCAATTGAGATATGTAACCCACGATTTAAAAAGGCTAGCTCACGAATACGTGTGGCTAATTTGTCAAAGTTATATTCTGTGGTTTCCGTAAAAATTTCTGGATCTGGTACAAAGTGAACCGTTGTCCCATGACGATCAGTATCGCCGATTACTTTTAAGTCAGCGACCACTTGACCACGGCGGTATTCTTGGAAATACACTTTACCATCTTTATAGACTTTCACATCTAGGCTCGTTGATAACGCATTAACAACCGAAGAACCCACCCCGTGTAGTCCACCAGAAACCTTATAACCGCCACCGCCAAACTTACCCCCGGCGTGTAAAACAGTAAATACCGTTTCTACGGCTGGTCGGCCTGTTTTTTCTTGGATATCTACCGGAATTCCTCGGCCATCATCAATCACTGTAATGCTATTATCTTTTTCAACAATTACTTGGATATTCGTCGCAAAGCCCGCTAAAGCTTCGTCAATTGAATTATCGACAATTTCCCATACAAGGTGATGTAATCCTTCTGAACTGGTTGAACCGATATACATCCCTGGACGCTTTCTTACCGCTTCAAGTCCTTCTAAAACTTGAATCTGACTCGCATCATATTGCTTAGCTAATTCGGCTAAGTTTTTTTCTTCTTCAGTCATGCCTTACGCTCCTTTAATAATTTTTCCTTGATCGACATAGTAGATTTCAGGCTCTACTGTCATTTTATTTTTTAAATGTTCTAAAGTTGTAGTCGTTAAAAAAGTTTGGACCTTATTTTCAATCGCTTCTAACAAATGCATCTGGCGCACATCATCTAATTCGCTCATCACATCATCTAATAACAAAATCGGATATTCACCCGTTTCTTCGTGCATCAAATCAATTTCCGCCAGCTTAACACTTAAAGCCGTTGTTCGTTGCTGACCTTGTGAGCCAAAATTCTGAACATTTTTTTCATTGATAAAAAAAGCCAAATCATCCCGATGTGGACCGACTAAAGTCATTTGACGATATTTTTCTTTATCCTTCACCTTAGCTAGTGCTTGTTGATACTTTTCCTGAATGATTGCCAAATCATCCGTACCTTCAAAGTCCACGGTTGAGCTATAGTGAATCGTGAGTGTTTCTTTAGATTGACTAATTTTTTGATGCAGTTGATTGGCCCAATTTTCTAAACGCTGCGCAAATCTTTGCCGCGTCAATAAAACCTTACTGCCAGCTTCAACTAACTGCTCAGTTAAAATACTTAAATACAGTTCATCCGTCGCCTTTTGCTCAGCCATTTGTTTTAAATATTGATTACGCTGCTTTAAAATTTTTTGATACTGCTGCAAATCATACAGATAAACGGCATTCATTTGGCCGATTTCCATATCTAAAAATTTTCGGCGTAACTGTGGACTGCCTTTGACCAAAGAGAGATCCTCTGGCGCAAATAAAATAACGTTTAATTGACCGATATAGCTACTCAATTTCTTTTGTTCGATATGATTAACCTTTGTTTTACGACCTTTTTTGGTCAAAAATAATTCTAATGGAATCTGCTGATGACCTCTTTTTACCTCACCAGCTACATAAGCCTCGGTACAATCCCAGTGAATCAATTCCTGTTCATTGGTCGTTCGGTGACTTCTAGTCATCGCTAAAGCAAAGATGCTTTCTAAAATATTGGTTTTTCCTTGGGCGTTATTACCAAGAAAAATAACTAATTTTTTAGAAAAATCCAAGCTAAGCTCGGTATAATTACGGAACTGCTTTAATTGCAAATTAGTCAGCAGCATCCGTTTTAGCCCCTTTAGCAGCCATGAAAAAAGTACCTTCTCCAGGTACTTCAAGCATCATGCCAGCATATAATTTACGACCACGGCGATTTTCTAACTCACCATCAACATAAACTGGATTTTCAGCTAAATACCATTTGGCTTGACCGCCACTTGAAATAATATTGGCCTCTTTTAATACTTGACCAAGTGTCATATATTCAGTTTCTAAGAAAATTTTTTGTTTCATTTTCATCCTCAATTCTCTTTAGGGCATATAGCTATATTATACCTTTTTTACAGTAAGAAAACAAATGAATATCCATTTTTTAATGGTTATTTTTCGATTTCAGCAATTTTAATTCTTTTAAGGTTTTTTGATACTCTTTTAAAAACTCTGCTTAAAAATAAAATTAGACTATATTTCGGTTGAGAAAAGTTTTTCAGAAAAAGAAAAAAACAGCTACTTCAAACAGAAATAGCTGCATAAGGATTAATATTCTAGTAACCAACCCTATATTTTCCTGACGGGTTGGAAAACTTATATGCTCGCATCTTTTCGAGTCGCATCACATCTTTGGTAATCTGTGTTCGACGGGTAGCTCCTCGGCATCTAACCCGGCCTGGCTAGGAAAATCTTGAAATATTTCTGATTTTCCTACCATTCCGGACAATCTTAGCTGCTCGGAGCTGCTCAACCCGTCTCACATCCTTGTTTTAATCTGTGTTCTGCGACTAGCCATTCGGCATATAAGCCAACCCGTCTAGGATAGTCTTTAAAGTTACTGGACTTTCCTGACGGGTTGGAAAACTTATATGCTCATGGCTTTTCGAGTCGCATCACATCCTTGTTTTAATTGGTTCTTACTGGTGTGATGAGTTGGATAAAGCCGCCATTGCCTTCAGTAGGTTCTAGGGTAAATGGTCGAACTGATGAAATGAAGCGGATAACAATAGTCGTATCGCCAAATGCACGTAAGGCTTGGCGCATATAATCTGGGTTGAAAGAAATTTCGATTGGTTCTCCTTCAACTTTTTCATAGTTTAATTTTTCTTCTACTTTACCAATTTCTGGTGAACGACCATATAAAATAACATCATCATTTGAGATTGATAGACGGACAATGTTATAGCGACCTTCATTGGATAATAATGAGGCACGTTCTACCGCTTGTAAGAATTGTGGCACATTAAATTCAATACTTGTTTCAAAACTTGTTGGAATCAAGCGTCTTGTATCAGGATAATTGCCTTCTAGTAAGCGTGAATAGAATTTCATCGTTGTGGTCGTAAATAATACTTGATTATCCATCATGGCAATTTCAACAAATTCTTCATTTTCAGATAAAGCACGAGATAATTCAACTAAACTTTTACCAGGAATGACAATATTAAATTGTTGTCCTTGGCTTTCTAATGGAATCATGCGTTGGCTTAAACGATGGGAGTCGGTAGCCACTGCTAATAATTCATCATTTTCTAAAATAAAATGTACTCCTGTTAAAATTGGACGATTTTCTTGTTGAGATACAGCAAAAACAGTTTCATTAATTAATTGATTAAATAATGGGACAGATAAGCGTAAAGGTGTGCAGCTATCCACTTCTGGTAATTGTGGATATTCACTAGCACTTAATCCATTAACGATGAAATTAGCTTTACCTGAAGTAATAGAAACTTGATTCGCTTCTAGCACTTCAATGGTTACTTCGTTTTCAGGTAAGCGACGAATAATTTCACCAAAGAAGCGTGCTTGTAAAACAATTGCGCCAGTTTGTTCAATATTCATTTGTGCTTTATCGTTGTCTTTACTTAAGAAAGTTTCGATGGATACGTCGGCATCACTACCGGTTAAATACATACCCTCTGGGGTTAATTCCATTTTTACACCGGTTAAGATAGGCATAGTAGATTTACCAGGAATTGCTCGTTGAACAGTTTGCAATTCTTGCATAAATATACTGCGATTTAAAGTAACTTTCATTTTAGGATAATCCTCTTTTCTATTCTCTTTTATTTAAGTAAATAAAGTTAGTAGTAGTAGTAGAGCTGTTAGTATTGTGGATAAGTAGCAGCTAAACTAGATTAGATAAGGTTTTCCACTTGTGGAAAAGTTGTGGATATCTTTCATAGAATTTTTTTAGTTGTCCACACTAGCCTTGAAGTAGATTTTTAATTTCAGCAACTTCAGATTTTAAGGTAGTATTTACTGCGATTAATTGTTGAATTTTTTCATGTGCATGAATGACGGTGGTATGATCTTTACCACCAAACTCGGCACCAATTTTTGGTAAGGAACTATCAGTTAACTCCCTAGCCAAATACATCGCAATTTGTCTTGGGACAACAATATTTTTAACCCGTTTTTTCCCTTTTAAGTCTTTTACTTGAATATGATAGAATTTTGCGACTTGTTCTTGAATTTCTTTAATCGTTACTTGAGCTAAAGGCTGACTATTTTTTAACGCTTTTAGCGCTTCGGCAGCTAAACTGGTAGTGATATCAATATTTTGCATTGTTGCAAAAGCTTGAACACGTACCAAAGCTCCTTCTAATTCACGAATATTAGAATCAATTTGACCAGCGATATAGCTTAAAGTATCATCAGGAATTTCTAGATTTTCTGCTTCGGCTTTTTTTCGTAAGATAGCCGTTCTAGTCTCTAAATCTGGTGGTGTAATGTCTACTGAAAGTCCCCAAGCAAACCTTGAAACTAAACGTTCTGGTAAAGTTGGAATCTCATTAGGTAGACGATCACTAGTTAGGACGATTTGCTTATTATTGCGATAAAGTTCTTCAAAGGTATTGAAAAATTCTTCTTGCGTCCCTTCTTTATTGACCAAAAACTGAATATCATCAACCAACAATAAATCAACCGTACGGTATTCATTACGGAACTCTTCCATCTTATTCTTTTGAATAGAGTTAATGAAATCATTGGTGAAATTTTCGCTACTTACATATTTGATTTTGGCATTAGGTCGTTCGCTTAGAATTTGATGTCCGATAGCGTGCATCAAGTGGGTTTTCCCTAAACCAACACCACCATAGAAAAATAGCGGATTATAGATGGTTCCAGGATCATCGGCAACCACCAAAGCCGCTGCATGAGCCATTTGATTTCCTTTACCAATGACAAAAGTATCAAAGGTATACTTAGGATTTAACATATTGTTTTCAGGCTTTTTGGTTTCTTTGTTTTCAGTAGGTCCTGTTTTGGTTGGTTTTTCTTCAGGCTGAGTAGCTGTGTGCTCATCTGGCGTAGTAAATTCAGGAACAACATCGGTTTCATACAACATGTAGCCAACTTCGACAATTTTCGCGGCTAAATTTTTAGTCCAAAAAGTAATATGTAGTTGACTAGGAACTTCAATGAGTAATTTGTAATCCTTAAAAGAGATGGGACGTGCACTTTCGATCCAAGTTTGATAGCTTACCGGCACGAGTTCTTTTTTATAAGTTTTCAGTAGCTCTTGCCAAAATTCTTCAAGTGAGGGCATGCTCCCGATCCTCCTAAATAAATAGAATAATTGTGAATAAGTATAATGTACCATGTAAATAAAAAGTTTTCCACAATAAGTAGATTAAAAATTTTTCACAAATTTGTAAAATTGTGTAAAACTTTATCGACAATAGGGATAATTAGTTATCCACATCCAGATAAAACTTGTGGATTTCTAACTATTTTTAAAAGTTTTCCACATAGAGATCATATGATTCAAAATCAAATGTATCAAAGGTTCACTAAACTTTATCCACAAGCTCAAAAACATCTGTGGATAAAACTATTAACACCTGTTTTTATGTGGATAACCTGTTGGTGAGTATGTGGATTTAGTTTTTGTGGAAAAATATTTTTACACATCCATTTCGCACCTTTTTGTAAAATTGTGGAAAAGTTATATAGAAAAACTTGTTTTTTGGTAAGCATATTCGTAAAATAGCAGTTGACAAAAACCTAGGGTACTCGTTATACTTAAAAGGTATGTCGTAAGTAAAAAATTAGTTCTCTATTTTGGAGGTGAAATAAATGAAAAGAACTTATCAACCAAATAAACGTAAACGTCAAAAAGTTCACGGATTCCGTAAACGTATGAGTACAAAAAATGGACGTCGTGTATTAGCTAACCGTCGTCGTAAAGGCAGAAAAGTATTAGCTGCTTAAGCCACTGAAAGTCAGTGGTCTTTTTTTTATCCTTTTTTACGATAAATGGATGAAGAATATAGAATAGATATGGTATTATGAAATGGTGAGTAAGATATAAAGGAATTGATGAAGGCAACATGAAGAAATCTTATCGAGTAAAAAAAGAAACGGATTTTCAACGTGTTTTCCAACTGGGAACTTCTTACGCAAATCGGAAGTTTGTGGTCTATGTATTAGAAAAACCTGAACAAAAGCATTTTCGTGTGGGAATTTCAGTTGGTAAAAAGGTTGGTAATGCGGTAACTAGAAATGCGGTAAAACGGAAAATAAGAGCTTGTATTTTTCAAATGAAAGATCATCTAGCAAGTGAATTGGATTTTATCGTTATTGCACGCCAATCCACGGCTGAATTAAGTTCTACAGAAGTCTACTCAAATTTACAGCATGTATTGAAGCTGGCAAAAATATTTAATGAAAATGAATCATAGAGAGGAATTTGTGTAGTGAAAAAAAGAAAGCGTATCATTTTACTGATGGGCTTAATGTCTGTAGTTTTATTTTTGAGTGCTTGTGGGACTAGTGAAGTATCCGCTCAAAGTACAGGCATTTGGGATCGGTATATCGTTTATTATTTTGCAAAAGCTATTGAATTTTTATCCTTTGGTAATACAGGGATTGGGATTATTCTATTTACTTTAATTATTCGTTTGTTACTTTTCCCATTGATGAGTTTCCAAATGAAGAGCATGCAAAAAATGCAAGATTTGCAACCACAAATCAAAGCATTACAAGAAAAATATGCTTCAAAGGATTTAGAAACGCAAAATAAATTAAGAGAAGAAACGCAACGATTATATGCTGAAAATGGCGCTAATCCTTATCTGGGTTGTTTACCATTATTGGTACAATTACCTATTTTGACAGCTTTATGGCAGGCAATTTCTAGAGTTCCAGCTTTACAACAAGGGCATTTCCTATGGTTACAGTTGGGCCATAAGGATCCTTATTATATCTTGCCGATTTTAGCTGCAATTTTTACTTTTGTAAGTATGTATTTATCCAATATGAGCCAAGTCCAATCAAACCCAAGTATGAAAATCATGACGTACTTTACGCCATTTATGATCTTGGCTATGGGGGTTAATTTGGCAAGTGGGGTTTCTTTATATTGGGCCGTTTCAAACGCATTTCAAGTAGTTCAAACCTTATTAATTAATAATCCGTTCAAAATAAGAAAAGAACGTGAAGAAAAAATTAGAGCTGAACGTGCGAAAAAACGTGAAATTCAAAAAGCTAAACGTAAAAAATTAAAGAAATAAAACGTGTGTGAGAAAGAAGGATGTAGCTGATGGCAATTTATGTAGGGGCAACTGTCCAAGAAGCAATTCAAATTGGTTTAAAAGATTTAAATTTAGCCAAAGAGCAAGTAATCATTGAAATCTTAGATGAAGGTAAAAAAGGTTTTTTAGGGATGGGTCGCAAAAATGCGCAAGTAAAACTTACATCTAAAGAAGCAAGTGTCGTAGTAGAAGAAGTAGCAAGTGTACCGGAAGAAAAAGAAGTACTAGCTAAAGTAGTGGTAGAAGAAACTGAATCAGTCGAAGCAACAACAGAAGAAGTAGCACTGCCACAAGAAAATACCGATTCTTTAGAAGAAGTGACGCTTGAAAATGAAGGATTAGATGATGAGGAAGCTTTGAAAAAAGTTGCTTTATATTTAACTCAAGTCACTCAAAAATTAGGTGCACCAGCTTTAGTTAAAATGAAACGTGAAGATGGGCTAATTGTTTTTCAATTAGAAACAAAAAAACAAGGAATTTTAATTGGTAAACATGGAAAAACCTTAAATGCTTTACAGTATTTAGTTCAAGTTTATGTGCATCGTATTGCTACCAATAAATTATCAGTGGTTTTGAATGTTGGTGATTATCGCGAAAAACGTCAAGCGATTTTACAACGTCTAGCTGATAAAACTGCTGAAAAGGTTAAACGTACTGGTCGACCAGTTTTCTTAGAACCAATGCCAGCATTTGAACGCAAACAAATTCATGCAGCATTGAGTAAAGTGTCTTATGTTCAAACACATTCAGAAGGTGATGAACCATTCCGCTATTTAGTGGTTGAACCAGTAAAAACGTTATAATTGAGTGTTCAGTAGACTAAAGCTGATTTGACAATCAATCAAAAAATCAGTATATTCATAGGGTAATCATTCTTATCAATTAGATGGAAGTTTTTTCTATTCAAATAAAAAAGAGGAACGCACTTAAGTCGGTGCATTCCTCTTTTTTTAGCTAAAGCTACTTAGAAAATGCCAGCCATTAATCAAGTAATCAATCAAAAGACAGGTATCGCTAAATCGCTAAGTAAATGGCGATAGAACTATGCTATAATGATAAAAAACTAGCTTTAGTGGAATGGAGATGTCTGGATGAAAAGAGAAGTGCTAATTTCATTTTTAACTATTTTATTGTTTGAATTGATGGTAACTGCCGGTATCTACAACAGTATTCAAGTAAAAAGTCGCTGGTTTGTCTTGGTGATGATGCTATTATTAGTTATTTGTACCTTACTACAGTGGTTTAGAATCGTCCGCTTTATTAATAAAAACGAAAATAAACGTTAAAAAACAGAGGAGAACACTTTTTTGTTGTGTTCCTCTGTTTTAATTTTTCAATATTAACCAATCGTGGTTTGGGTATATTGGACGATGGTTCCATAGGCAAAAATTTTAATATATTTATGTTCACCATCATTAATATGGTTATGATCAAAATGACAATTAATGACGGCACTTGCTCCATAGCTAGCCGCTCGCTCTTTTAATTGTTGTTTCACACCAGCTAGTAATTCATTTAAATCACTCGCTTCATTAAAGACATCTAAATCGAAGGTTTCAGTCGCAAAAGCGATATCGCGAACAATATACGGACGATTCACATTTCCAGTTGATAATAAAATCTCTTTGACATAATAATCTTGGTTTTGTTCATGTGTACTCATAACAAATCCCTCATTTCCTTCTAGTTATCTTTATTTTACACGAAAACAGCGAAAAAAGCACGTTTAGCTCTTGCGCTTAAACATAAAATATGCTAACCTGAGACATGAATTGAAGCAGACCAGCAGTCAAAGTGCTCGTCTACCTATTAATTTTTTTAAATTAGCAGGTGGAGTGGGCACTTTTTTTGTATGACTCGCTTTTTTGTTAGAGGTCTGTTAGTGGTAGTTAGTGTGAATTAATGATGGAGGAGAATATGAATCAAGTTACAAAAGAATTTGATACGATTGCGGCGATTTCGACAGCTCCTGGTGAGGGGGCGATTAGCATTGTGCGTTTAAGTGGTAGCGAAGCGCTAGCGATTGCCGATCAAGTATTTGTTGCGGGAAAAAAACAATTATCAGCGGTTGAAAGTCATACGCTTCACTATGGTCATATTCATGATAAAGAGCGTAATCAGGTACTAGATGAAGTAATGGTAGCGGTGATGCGTGCGCCAAAAACCTTTACACGCGAAGATGTCGTTGAGATTAACTGTCATGGTGGGATGGTGGTTACGAATAAAATCTTGCAACTACTTTTAAGAAAGGGCGCACGTTTGGCTGAACCAGGTGAATTTACTAAACGGGCCTTTTTAAACGGACGGATGGATTTATCGCAAGCTGAAGCGGTGATGGATTTAATTCATGCCAAAACAGATAAGGCGATGCAATTAGCAATGAATCAGTTGGATGGACGTCTATCTACTTTCATTCGCAAGCTGCGTCAAGAAATTTTGGAGACCTTAGCTCAGGTAGAGGTCAATATTGATTATCCTGAGTATGATGATGTGGAAGAAATGACGAGCCAGTTGATGTTTGCTAATGCTAAGCAGGTCGAAGCCGAAATTATCCGCTTATTATCGACAGCTAATCAAGGCAAGATTTTAAGAGATGGCTTAAAAACAGCAATTATCGGTCGACCAAATGTAGGTAAATCAAGTCTATTAAATTATTTACTAGATGAAGATAAAGCGATTGTTACTGATATTGCTGGAACCACACGCGATATTATTGAAGAATATGTCAATGTCAATGGAGTTCCTTTAAAATTAGTCGATACAGCGGGCATTCGTGAAACACAAGATATTGTTGAACAAATTGGTGTTGAGCGTAGTAAAAAAGCCTTAGCAGAAGCTGATTTAGTTTTATTAGTCTTAAATCAAAGTGAAGCTTTAACGCCTTCAGATATTGAGCTTTTAGAAATGACGCAAAATAGCAAACGAATTATCTTATTAAACAAAACAGATTTGCCAAGTCAACTAGATCGCACATTATTAGCAACCTACAGTCAAGATAGTCCAATCTTTGCCATTTCAGTATTAGCTCAAGATGGTTTAGAACAATTAGAACAAGCGATTAGTGAGTTATTCTTTGCAGGTCAAATGAATCAAAATGATGCGTCTTATTTATCTAATTCGCGCCATATCGCTTTATTAGAACAAGCGCAAATGGCCCTACAAGAAGTGCAGACAGGCATTGAGGCAGGGATGCCGGTGGATTTAGTTCAAATGGATTTAACGCGCTGTTGGGATTTATTAGGCGAAATCATCGGTGAAAGTGTTCAGGATGAATTAATCACTCAGCTATTTAGTCAATTTTGTTTAGGAAAATAATCAGAGGAGAAAAAACATGGAAGAATATCAAGCAGATCAATATGATGTTATCGTTGTAGGTGCCGGTCATGCCGGCTGTGAGGCAGCTTTAGCCAGTAGCCGAATGGGCAATAAGACTTTATTAATCACCATTAATTTAGATATGGTCGCTTTTATGCCTTGTAATCCATCAGTTGGTGGACCAGCCAAAGGGGTAGTCGTACGTGAGATTGATGCCTTAGGTGGTGAAATGGGGAAAAATATTGATAAAACCTATATTCAAATGCGCATGTTAAATACCGGAAAAGGCCCAGCTGTTCGAGCATTACGTGCACAGGCGGATAAACATGCTTACCATCGTGCGATGAAATATACAATTGAGCAAGAGCCTAATTTGACCTTGCGTCAAGGCATTGTTGAACATTTAATTGTTGAAGATAATGTTTGTAAAGGGGTAGTCACCTCAACTGGTGCACGTTATGGGGCTAAAGCAGTGGTTATTACCACTGGAACTGCTTTACGTGGTGAAATTATCATTGGTGAATTGAAATATTCTTCTGGTCCAAACAATTCACAGCCATCTATTGGATTAGCGGATCATTTGAAGGAATTAGGTTTAGAGATTACTCGTTTTAAAACAGGTACCCCTCCACGAGTAAAATCAAGTACCATTGATTACTCAGTGACTGAAATCCAACCAGGCGATACAACACCCAATCATTTTAGCTTCTCTACGCCAGATAGTGCCTATAAACAAGATCAAGTACCTTGTTGGTTAACCTATACCAATAAACGCACGCATGAAATTATCGAGGAAAATCTGCATCGTGCACCGATGTTTACTGGTATTGTTAAAGGGGTAGGTGCTAGATATTGCCCATCAATTGAAGATAAGATTGTTCGTTTTAACGACAAACCAAGACATCAGCTTTTCTTAGAACCAGAGGGCTTGGATAATGAAGAAATTTACGTTCAAGGCTTTTCAACCTCATTGCCAGAAGATGTCCAATTAAAAATGCTTCATTCAATCGCCGGTTTAGAAAAAGCAGAAATGATGCGTACGGGTTATGCGATTGAATATGATGTTGTGGTCCCTCATCAATTGCGTCCAACTTTGGAAACGAAAAAAATTGCTAATTTATTTACAGCTGGTCAAACAAATGGTACGAGTGGTTATGAAGAAGCAGCTGGTCAAGGATTAATAGCAGGGATTAATGCGGCCTTAAAGGTGCAAGGGAAAGAACCCTTTGTATTAAAACGTAGCGATGGTTACATTGGAGTGATGATTGATGATTTAGTTACCAAGGGTACCAATGAACCTTATCGTTTGCTGACTTCTCGTGCGGAATATCGTTTGATTTTACGTCACGATAACGCGGATTTCCGCTTAACTGAAATGGGTCATACAATTGGCTTAGTTAAAGAAGAACAATATCAAGCCTTCTTAGCTAAAAAAGAAAAAGTCGAAGCTGAAATTGCTCGTTTAGAACACCTTCGTTTGAAACCAACCAAGGAAATTCAAGCCTTTCTAGCCACTAAAGAAGCGGCACCATTAAAAGATGGCGTGATTGCCAAAGAATTTTTACGTCGCCCAGAAGTCAGCTACTTAGAATTATGTCAATTTTTACCTGAAGGCCCAAGTTTAACCAATAAAGAAATTGAACAAATTGAAATTCAAGTGAAGTATGAAGGCTATATCAAAAAAGCCTTAGAAAAAGTTGAAAAGTTAAAACGTATGGAAGAAAAACGGATTCCAGAAAATATCGATTATGATGCAATCAATAGTTTGGCAACAGAAGCGCGGCAAAAGTTAAACAAAATTCGCCCAGAAACCATTGCCCAAGCAAGTCGGATTAGTGGAGTCAATCCATCTGATATTTCTATCTTGATGGTTTATATCGAACAAGGCAAGATTGCTAAAGTGAACGTAGAAGAATCTTGATAGTATTAATAAATGAAATATTGATTACCTAAAACTATTGGTCAGAAAAGCATATATTTTGGTAAATTTTCAGCAACTTCTGCTTGTTTGATTAATTTTAACAAGGATATTTATCGGATTTTATCCGTAAAATAATAACGCATTCTATTGAAATTTTGTTCTCGAATAAAGAGAGTCAAATTTTCTTATAGAATGTGTTTTTTTTATTCTGTAATAATTTTAAGTGTTTGATTATTATTTAGATAAAAAAAGAGAACAAAAATAAAGAAAAAACATAGGACGAGTTTTATAATCAAGTTGGACACTTTTGACATAAAATAATCATAGTGAAAAATCGTGTATATTTAATTTGACAAAAAAATAATATAAGGAGATTTTTTCACTATGACTGAAGTCAATTTTAACACAAAAATAGCGCGTCAAAGAGGCAAACATTTATCAAAAGAAGAGCGTGAAACGCTCAATGCTTTACTGAAGCAAAGTTATTCTTACAGAAAAATCGCTAAGTATATCGGCGTTTCTCCCCAAACAGTTGTAAATGAAGTGAACCGTGGAACCGTCTGACAAAAAAAGAAAATTAATGAGAAAATAAGCTACTTTAATATCTATGATCCTACATACGCTCATGAACGTTATAAGCAAAAGCGTCTACTTTGTCATCGTCCCATTAAATTCGAAACAATGTGCGCATTTCTTGCTGAATTTGTTGAAGTTGTTAAAAAATTTAAGTTCTCCCCAGATGCCTTCGTTGGTGAAACTAAGCGTAATCAATCCTTCTTCAAGGATGAAATGGTGTGTACTACTACGCTCTACAAGTATATTGACCTAAACTTACTTGAAGTGAAGAATATCGACCTAGTTAGAAAAATTTTTATTAAGAAACGTAAAAAAGCTTCAAAGGCTACTAATAAGCGTCTCTATGGTGAAAGTATCGAAAATCACTCAGATGCGGTTAAATCGCGTGAAGAATTTGGACATTTTGAGATTGATACAGTCATCGCTAAGAAATCAGGTAGTGAAAGTGTCTTACTAACCCTTACGGAGCGTAAAACACGCTATGAAATCATTAAAGTGATTAATGGAAAGGACACGGATTCTGTCACTTATGCAATCAATCAGATAATCAGCGAATACGGTGAGAATATCTTTCAATCTATCACCGCTGACAACGGTTCTGAATTTGCTAATTTAACCACTGTTTTAAATGGAAAAACGAAAGTTTACTACACACATCCCTACGTTTCCTCCAAACGTGGCACAAACGAAAACCACAACGGTATCATTAGGAGATTCCTAGCTAAAGGTGAAAGTATAGATTCTATAGATAAAAGGACACTAGAGTCGATTGCAGATATCATGAATGAGCTACCACGGAAAATCTTGAACTATCAACGTCCTAGAGAAGCATTTCAACAGGAATGTCTCCTAAGATGTAGTAGCTAATGCTAATCAATAACTAGTTTAAAAATGGCTATAAAAGTTA
>DYWZ01000044.1 GCA_020742395.1 Enterococcus columbae | reverse complement strand
AGATTGATTGTTAGTAATTTTTGAATTTTAATATATTCCCACTATTTATAATAAATTAGCTGCTGATGGGAAATAGAGAAAGCCTACTTTTCTGACAACAAAATAGTAAGGGTAAGACTTATAAGGATCCTTGTAGGTCACTGCATAGGCTGTTTCATGAATATAGGGATTGGCATTATGGTAGTTATCGACAGTAGTAAATTTAGCTGTGAAGGCGGATTGAAGATCAAATATAAAACAAGAACGCATGGCGATTTCAGGGCTAAGATGGGTGATAATCCCATCGACAAAAAATACGATTAATGTAATTTTTAAATAGTAATCTAATTTATTTTTCTTATCTAACATTATGTACTCCTAGTTGTTTATTTTCTTTATTTTAGCAAAGCGTCTTTTTAAAGATAGCGTTTACTTAGAATCTTATTTATTTTTTAAATTTTTGATAAGAGAGAAAGCTAGTGGAAAAAATAGGGCAATTAGTCACAACAACTACAACCTTTAGCAACCGGTTGCACCAACATCGTATTAATTAAATAAATTTAAATTAAAGTGTTTACAAACAGATAAATAAGATATATAATCACCTTAACGAAATCGGTTGCGCAATACCCGAAAAAGGATTAAGGAGAAATACAATGAGGAAAATTTTTAGTTTTGAGTTTTGGCAAAAATTCGGTAAGGCCTTAATGGTGGTTGTAGCAGTAATGCCGGCTGCTGGTTTGATGATTAGTATCGGGAAAACTATCCCTTTAATCAATCCAGATGTGGCAGCTTTAGTGACTACTGGTGGGGTAATTGAAAATATTGGTTGGGCGATTATTGGTAATCTGCATATTTTATTTGCTTTAGCTATCGGTGGTAGTTGGGCTAAAGAGCGAGCTGGTGGGGCTTTTGCCGCAGGTTTAGCATTTATTTTAATTAATCGTATTACTGGTTCAATCTTTGGCGTTACTAGTGAAATGTTAAGTAATCCGAAAGCGTATACACACACCTTATTTGGTACGAAGATTATGGTTAAAGGCTTCTTTACGAGTGTATTAGAAGCACCAGCCTTAAATATGGGGGTTTTCGTTGGGATTATTGCTGGGTTCGTTGGAGCAATGGCTTTCAATAAATACTATAATTATCGTAAATTACCAGACGCATTATCGTTCTTTAATGGTAAACGATTTGTTCCTTTTGTAGTTATTCTTTGGTCTGTAATTTGTTCTTTAATTTTAGCGGTAGTTTGGCCAACTATTCAATCAGGGATCAATCATTTTGGTTTATGGATTGCTCAATCACAAGATACAGCGCCAGTTTTAGCACCATTCTTATATGGTACTTTGGAACGTTTATTATTACCGTTTGGTTTACATCATATGTTGACTATTCCAATTAATTATACTGCTTTAGGTGGTACTTACGAAATTTTATCTGGTGCACAAGCCGGTACCAAGGTATTTGGTCAAGATCCACTTTGGTTAGCTTGGGCTACTGATTTAGTGAACTTAAAAGGTTCAGGCGATATGAGTCAATATAATTATGTATTAACCCATTGGACTCCAGCTCGTTTCAAAGTGGGTCAAATGATTGGTGCAACTGGAATTTTAATGGGTATGACTTTAGCAATGTATCGCAATGTGGATGCAGACAAACGTCATTTGTATAAATCTATGTTTGTTTCAGCAGCATTGGCCGTTTTCTTAACAGGGGTAACTGAACCATTAGAATTTATGTTTATGTTTGCTGCGGTTCCATTATATATTGTCTATGCTTTCATTCAAGGAGCTGCCTTTGCAAGTGCAGACTTAATCAATTTACGTGTACACTCATTTGGTAATATTGAATTACTTACTAGAACCCCACTAGCTATTAAAGCTGGTTTAGGTGGCGATTTAATTCACTTTGTTTTAGTCTCAATTGGTTTTGGGGTATTTACGTACTTTTTAGCTAGCTTTTTAATTAAGAAATTTAATTTTGCTACTCCTGGACGTAATGGAAACTATGATTTAGATACAAATGATACTCAAGGTAGTCAAACGCCGGTTCAAGGGAATGATCAAGCCTTTGCGATTATCAATTTGCTAGGTGGTCGTAGCAATATTGTTGATGTAGATGCTTGTATGACTCGTTTGCGTGTTACCGTCAAAGATGCAAGTAAAGTCGGTAGTGAAGAAAGCTTTAAAGCGGCTGGTGCAATGGGCTTAATCATTAAGGATAATGGTGTACAAGCTGTATATGGACCAAAAGCAGATGTTTTGAAATCAGATATTCAAGATATTTTAGATTCTGGTATGGAAATTCCAGAGGTACAGTTGAAGCAAAGTGCTAATCAAACAGAAAAACAAGCCAAAGGGATTCGAGAAACCGTTGTTAGTGTGGCTAATGGAGAAGTAATGGCTATTGACCAAGTAAACGATCCTGTCTTTTCTGGTAAAATGATGGGGGATGGCTTTGCGGTAGAACCAACTGATGGAACCATTGTATCACCCGTTGCTGGTAAGATTACTAGTATTTTCCCAACAAAACATGCAATAGGGATTCAAACTGAAGCTGGTTTAGAAGTGTTGTTGCACATGGGTATTGATACAGTTAGCTTAGAAGGTAAACCATTTACGATTAAAGTGAATGAAGGAAGTCAAGTAGTTGCAGGTCAAGTGGTTGCGCAAGTCGATTTAGCTGCCTTAAAAGCGGCAGGTAAAGAGGCGACAATGATTGTTTGCTTTACCAATATGGATCAAGTTACAGCCTTTGATTTAACTCAAAAAGGAACACAAACAGCAGGTAGTGTCATTGGCGAAGTAACTTGCTAATGCGTAATCATGAAATGATTGAAAAAGCGAGGAGGTTTCTTCGCTTTTTTCATTGTTGAGGATAGATCTTGTTTTTGCTAGCCTCAGGTGATTTTTTGTGTTAGCGTACATATTGTATAGATGAAATTAGGAAGGATTATCTAGAAGATGAAAGTAATGACATTAAATACTCATAGTTGGATGGAAGAAAATCCATTAAATAAATTAAGTGAAATAGCTACATGGATTGCGAATCAAGAGATTGAAATTATTGCCTTGCAAGAAATCAATCAATTAATTTCAACGCCAACAGTAGAGCCTGATGATTATTTTTGTTCATTAGCTGATCAAGCGGCAATTCATGAGGATAATTTTGCGTATTTATTAGTAGAGGAATTAGCTAAACTAGGCGTGCATTATTATTGGAGTTGGACCTATGCGCATGTTGGTTATGATATTTATGAGGAAGGGTTAGCAATTTTAGCCAAATCTCCGTTACAGGCATCAGCTTTTATTGCTTCAATCGAAAAAGATCCGCACAAATTAGCTAGAAAACAGCTATTAGCGCAATTAAATAGCTCGCTTGGCACATTGACCGTATTATCAGGTCATTATTCTTGGGCTGGGGTGGACGGATTTGATTATGAATGGCAGCAAACTGTCGAGCAATTAAAAGAGCAAACTACGCCTTTATTATTAATGGGGGACTTCAATAATCCGGCGAATACTAGAGAGCATCAAATGATTTTGGATAGCTCCTTGCAATTAAAGGATGCTTTTTTAGCTTCTTCAAATAAAGAAGGAGAGCATACCGTTGTGAAAGCAATTGATGGCTGGTCAGAAAACACTCAAAAATTACGGATTGATTATGTATTCTTAGATAAGATGTTTCACGTGAAACAATATAAAGTAATCTTTGATGGAAAAAAACAGCCTATGGTTAGTGACCATGCAGGATTACTTGTTGAATTTAGTAAATAGTTCTATTTTTCGTCTTTTTTCTATTAAAATCTGAATAAAAAAATAAATGTTCGTTTTTTAGTGGATAATATGATTAAAATGAAAATAATATTCGATAATTTCATTGCAACTTTCTTTGTTTATTGTTAAAATACATAAGGAATGCAATTTAAAATAAAGAAAGAGGTCATGCAGATGTCATCTGTAGTTGTTGTAGGAACCCAGTGGGGCGATGAAGGAAAAGGAAAAATTACTGATTTTCTAAGTGAAAATGCTGAAGTAATTGCACGTTATCAAGGTGGCGATAACGCAGGTCATACGATTAAGTTTAATGGTACCACCTATAAGTTGCATTTAATTCCATCAGGGATTTTTTATCAAGATAAGATTAGTGTGATTGGAAATGGAGTTGTTGTAAATCCTAAATCTTTAGTTAAGGAATTAGCTTATTTACACGAGCGTAATATTCCAACAGATAATTTACGCATTTCTGATCGTGCGCATGTAATCTTACCTTATCATATTCAATTAGATCAGTTACAAGAAGACGCTAAAGGCGAAAACAAGATTGGTACGACAATCAAAGGGATTGGGCCAGCTTATATGGATAAAGCTGCACGTATCGGGATTCGTATCGCTGATTTATTGGATCGTGAAATCTTTGAAGAAAGATTACGCATTAATTTAGAAGAGAAAAATCGTTTATTTGTGAAAATGTATGGGGCCAATCCAATTGCCTTTGAAGATATTTTTGAGGAATACTATGCTTATGGTCAACAAATTAAGCAATATGTGACAGATACATCTGTGATTTTAAACGATGCCTTAGATCAAGGCAAACGAGTTTTATTTGAAGGTGCACAAGGGGTTATGCTTGATATCGATCAAGGTACGTATCCTTTTGTTACTTCTTCAAATCCAGTTGCTGGTGGTGTGACAATTGGTAGTGGAGTTGGTCCATCTAAAATCAATAAAGTAGTTGGTGTATGTAAGGCTTATACTTCTCGTGTGGGAGATGGTCCGTTTCCAACTGAATTATTTGATGAAATTGGTCACCAAATTCGTGAAGTTGGTCATGAATATGGAACAACTACAGGACGTCCACGTCGTGTGGGTTGGTTTGATTCAGTGGTAATGCGTCATTCAAAACGCGTTTCAGGTATTACTAACTTGTGTTTAAACTCTATTGATGTATTAAGTGGTTTAGAAACAGTAAAAATCTGTATAGCTTACGAGTTAGATGGTGAATTAATTTATCATTATCCAGCTAGTCTAAAAGAATTACAACGTTGCAAACCAGTTTATGAAGAATTGCCAGGTTGGTCTGAAGATATTACAGGTTGTAAGAGTTTAGCTGACCTACCAGAAAATGCGCGTAACTATGTTCGTCGTGTTTCTGAATTGGTTGGTGTGAGAATCTCAACTTTCTCTGTTGGGCCAGATCGTACGCAAACAAATGTTTTAGAAAGTGTTTGGTCACAAATTTAACGTAATTCAGGCAGAAGTCGCCCATCCTCTATAGGTGGGTGATGAATGCCATTCGGTATGAGGGTTACTGTTGGTAACTCGAAGACCGAAAAGATAAATGTTATAATTAGTTTGATTCCAAGCATGATGGTGCAATTCCAGTGTGAAGGCGCTCAAGTGAAAGATATTGAGTTAGCGCCACAAGTAAAACTGTAA
>DYWZ01000043.1 GCA_020742395.1 Enterococcus columbae | reverse complement strand
TCGTGAAATACCTAATTTTTTTGCTGCATTGGTAACATGATAATGCGTTGCTGCTAGAGCCGATAAAATTTCTTCTTTTTGATTATTTTCCTCTTCAGATATATTTTCAAGACTACCTAACTGAATAATTTCTAAAATTTGCGCACTAGTAGGCTCCCTATCTGGATAAAAAATATACAATCTTTCTAAAAAATTATTAAATTCTCGAATATTGCCTGGCCAATGAAAAGTTCTAGCTACTGCATAAATTTTATCTTTCCAAGGGATGTACCAATTTTTACGTTGACAAAATAAATCAATTAATGGTTGTAAATCCTCTATTCGCTCGCGTAAAGGTGGTATTTCTAATTTACCCACATATATCCGATAAAATAAATCTTCTCGGAATTTTTTCTCAATTACTCGTTTTCTCAAATCTTGATTGCTTGCAGTAATTAAACGAAATTCTACACTTTGTTGTTTTCCATTGATCGGAATGACTTTCTTTTCTTCTAAGACTCGCAATAAAGCTGTCTGCATTTTATAAGACATGCTATCAATTTCGTCTAAGAATAAACTTCCATGATTGGCTTGTAAAATTTTTCCTTCATAGCCTTCTTGGTTGGCTCCTGTAAAAGATCCGGGTGCATAGCCAAATAATTCACTTTCCAATAAATCCTCACTTAATGCGCCACAATTGACCACAATTAATGGTCCCTCTTTAAAAGGACTATTTAAATGGATGGTCTTGGCAATGATTTCTTTCCCACTGCCAGATTCCCCATAAACATGAACCGGCACCGAACTATTGGCTAATTGTTCTACTTTTCTTAGAAAAATTTGATAATTTGGATTTTGGCTTTGAATCCCCACAATTTGAAATTGCTTTTGTTGTTTTCGTTTTAAAGTAGGATAAATTTTAAAACGATAACCAATTAATTCATCTAATAGATAGATTTCTTGTTTTTCATATATTTCTTCCTTAGCTAATTGAAGACGGATATCCCGATTTAATTCAAAGTCTTCTTGTAAAGTTTCAGGTAAGTAGACGATTTGAAAATGTAAATCGCAAAGAATTTCTTCGGACAAATTCCGACTAGCATATTTTAATAATTCCACTTTTTTTTGCAATTCATCATGGATATAATCATTGCTAATTCTTTGAGTCAATGTATTTAATAAAAAGATCGAATCCTGTACTGAATCATTATTATAAGTTGAAATATCTAAAACACCGATAAGTTTCTGTTCACAATCAAAAATTGGTGAGGCTGCACATCCCCAATTTCTAGAGGCTACCGCATAATGATCATTCAATGACATTGTCGCCTCTTTTTTTAAGGTTAATACCATACCGATAGCATTCGTTCCAACATCTAGTTCAGCCCAACGACTACCCACATTAAAATATATGTCATTGGCATAGTCTTTGGCTTGATGATGACCATCTCGCCAAAGAATCGTCCCTTCGCTATCAGTTAAAATAAATAATGGATATTGAATATTAAACAGATACTTTATTTTTTTCACTTCTTCTTTAACCAATTGAATCAAAACTTTATTTTCTCGTTGTTTTTGTTTGATTTCACTTAACGTCATTACTTTTCGCGGCTTACGCAAAAAAGGATCCACTTGATGGCTATGACAGTTTTTCCAAGAATCTGCAATATTTGTAGGTAAACTGGTTAATACACCCTCATCACCATTGATAAATCTTTTCCATGTATCTTCTTTCATTCTTTACCACCTCATATAGTAAAACGCTTACATTTGTGAAAAAGCAAAATATCTAACAATATTTATTAGCCGATTCTAAAAGGAATAATTCCAACGAAACGTTATTTAAATTCATCCATTTATTTAGAGATAAGCTAATTGTTTTATTAGATACTTTTGTTAGCATTATTTAATATGCAACAAGAACATCTTGTGCTTATTTAACATATCATCCAATTCAATTATAACACAAACTGAAATAACTTTTTAACTATTTTTCAATAATTTTATACTGAAAAATGTTACTAAATGGTATCCATTTTCCATCATCAATTAAGCATTGTTTATGTAATGAATCTATTTTTTTTACACAAACTTTTTTTTGAACATAAATTCCTAAATCAATTATATTTGGTTGGGATTCAAAATAAACAAGCTCCACTTGCTGCTTAGTTGCAATGGCTTTCGTTAAATCAACTAAAAAAGAATAATCAAACAATTCATTTTCATCATCAGCTTTTATCCGAATAGTTTCTTGATTTTCGCTGGCTAATTGAATACTTTCCTCAAAACCAGTTAAGGCCGCAAACGGTAAAAACTGAGCCGCTCTTTGTTCCATTGACATTGGACTAACTGGGATTTTTTGACGATATTGCTTAAAAAGCTGATCTATTGTATTTGAAAGTATGTCATTTTCCGATTGCATCATTAAGCTAAATGACCTCCTATTTGTTGATTTCTCATTTTTATGGTTGAATGTTTTAATAAGCTCGAGGCTTTCAAAACAGAATTTTTACCATACTTTTTTTTAATGACTTCCATTGTTGTATATAATTGTCTTTCCTTATTGTATTGTTGTTGGCTTTGTTGCATTGTTAATTGATGATGCTCAAAATCTTCAAATAATGATAACTGATAGCTGCTTGGTTCATGATATGCAACGACTGGATAAAAAGCCACATATAGCTTTTTGATAAGTTGCTTAGAATCCACTAACTGCCAGTATAATCGTTCCATTTGTTTCATTAAAGAATCATAATGAACGGTTAATTGATCAAAAGTATATTGTCCTCGACATTGAATGCTTTTTGAAGCCTGATTTTTCTGATAGACAATAGATAAATGAATATGGGTAGTAGCTTGTTTGTGAGTAATTAGTTGTGTATATAATTGCTCAGTCATTTCACGTACAATTAGCCAGGCTTGATCACAAGTATAATTATGTGGCAAAACTTGTCCGATACTGATACTTTTATTTTTATGCTGATAATTTTTAATAGCCTTAAGCGAACAACTTTCTTTCCCAAAAGCATGATCAATCAATAATTCTGCCTGAATACCAAATTCTTTAAATAAGGTTTGAATATTAACTGGCTGATCCAATGGTTGTAATGCACACATCGCCAAATCTCTCATGTTAAAAATATTTAATTTCGTTAAACGTTGTTGAATTCCTCTACCAATACGCCAAAAATCGGTAAGTGGTTGATGCTGCCAAAGTTTTTCTTGATATAATTTCTCATCTAAATAAGCTAAACGTATACCATGCTCATTAGCTGTTTCTTTTTTGGCTAGAATATCCATTGCTACTTTAGCTAAATATAAATTCGTGCCAATACCAACAGTCGCTATGATTCCTGTCTGATTAAAAATCTCTTGGGCAATTCGTTCTGCTATAGCTTGTGGTGATAATTGATACAATTTAAGATACGGGGTTAAATAAATGAACACCTCATCGATTGAATAAACGTGAATATCTTCTTTAGAAATAAACTGTAGATAAATTTGATAAATTTTTACACTATAGTCAATATATAATTGCATTCTAGGTGGTACAATGAACATTTCTGCTGCTAAAAAGGAATATTTTTGTAATTCATAGATATTAGTAGTCTTTTTTACTAATTTTTGATTAGGTGCTTGTTCTTTTCTTTGTTGATTGATTTTTTCTAATCGTTCTTTGGCTTCAAATAATCTTAATCTTCCAGGAAATCCTAGTGACTTTAAAGCAGGTGAAACAGCTAAGCAAATCGTCTTATCACTGCGACTTTGATCAGCTACTACTAAAAATTGTTCTAGTGGATCTAATTGACGTTCTACACATTCGACTGATGCATAAAATGATTTTAAATCGATAGCTAAATAAAAATCCAAAATATCCACCTCTTTTATACGAATATACGTTCGTATAAATCATAGCATTTTTAATTAATTTTTTCAAAAAGAAAAAGATGAAAAACCCAGCCGCAGCTCTATTTTTCATCTTTCTTTATTTTATGCTTTAATTAATTGACCTAATGCCATTTCATAAGCTAAATCTTCTTTTAAGTACTTTGCAAAAATCAATTCATTTAACTTCTCAATTGTAGCTTGATCGATTTCACCAGTAATATTTAATTGATTTTTCGACTGAATATCAGTGAGAGCTTGTTTAAAAGTTTGATCAAACTGTTGCAAGTTTAAATCATAGCCAATAAACTGCATTAATGAAATCAGTAATTTTTTTTGCTTATCAGAATAATGATTATCGTAACTCAAACTATTATTCAATACATTTAACTGTTGGGCGGTCGGTAGATTAACTTTAATTGTTGGAGTTAAGCCTTTTTGATGAATCCAACGATTCTTTGGCGTCAACCATTTTTGAGTACTCAGTTTTATTTCTGACTGATTGTCTAAATGATTAATTGATTGTACCGTTCCCTTACCAAACGTTTGTTGACCAACAAGAATTTTATCTCCGCTTTCATTTAAAGCAGCTGCTACTATTTCAGCTGAAGAGGCGGTTTGACCATCCACTAAAACAATAGTTGGTTCAGTAATTTTAAAACCATTATCTAGTGTTTTACCTGCCTTAATAGTCTCAACAATCTGCCCTTTTTCCTCAAGTTTTGCAATCACCTGATTATTTTTTAAAAACATACTAGCAACTCTTTCACCTTCAATTAGAAATCCCCCATTATTTTGGCGCAAATCTAAGATAAATTGCTGCACATTTTTTTTACGCAAGGTCTTGACTTCTTTTTTTAAATCTTCTGATGTCGCGGATGAAAAAGTCTTAATTTGAATTTTAGCCACAGCTGGATGATTTACATCAATCAAGCTGGAAACACTGGAAATATGTATTTTATCTCGAGTTAGTGAAACTGTAAATAATTGACTATCACGCTTAATTTGTAAAACAACTTTTGTCCCCTTTTTTCCTCGAACCTTATCTACTAATTCTTTTAATGATAAATTAGTTACCGGCTGTTGATTTACCGAAATAATCTCATCGCCAGCTTGTAAGCCTGCCTTAAACGCGGGTGTTTCTTTCGATGGCTCTTCCATCAAGAGAAAATGATTTTGCTTTTTAGTAATTGTTGCACCAATTCCGCCAATTTCACTGCTTAGTTGTTGATTAAATTCTTCAGACTGACTACTATCTAAAAAAGTGGTATACGGATCATCCAAAGCAGCCAACATGCCTTTAATCGCCCCATCACTTAATTTTTTCTGATCGACTTGCTCGTAATAATTCTTTTGAATATCTTGATAAACGTTAGTAATCTTGGCTAACTGGTGATCTTGATTTTGTCTCATCACTAAGAACACACCACCCCCAGCCAAAATAGCCGCACTAATCGCACTGAGTACACATAGCCATACTATTTTTTTTGAATGATTCATCATAAAACTCCAATTATCCTTAAATTCTTGTTCCATTATACCATGATTTAAAATTTACAGATAATTAAAGTACTTCATTTAATCAATAATTTTTTCTAACAGCAACCATAGCCTATTCAATAAGAGTTAAAATAAAAAATCGTCTATAACATCCAAAGTGGACTTATAGACGAATGAAATTTTTAGTAATTACTATCATTTAAATATGCTTCCCAAAAATCATCAAAATAGCTTAGATTATTTAAATAATCCGTATTTAATTCTAAATAACTAGAAATTTCATCATAATCTTTACTATGTTTGGGAAACTGCGAATCTTTACTAACTTCTGTGGCAAATAATTGTAAGTTATCTGTATGACTTGGCCCTTTTTTAGCCATCAAATACTGATAAAAACTCTTATTTTTCCTCATCCCAATGCTCCTTTAAGAAAGCTGCACGACGCGCATGATTTCTAGCAAAATTTTCCGGATTTTTTTTATAGTACTCTTGATGATATAATTCAGCTACATAGAACTCTTGAGCCGGTTCAATCTTAGTAACAATTGGTCGATCAAATATTCCACTATTTTCCAAACGTTGCTTACTTTCTTCAGCAATTTGTTTTTGTTCTTCATTAAAATAAAAAATTACTGGGCGATAATTATCTCCACGATCTTCAAACTGCCCAAATGCATCAGTTGGATCCGTTTGTTGCCAATAAATTTCTACTAACTCACTAAATGTAATTAATTCTGGATCAAAAATAATTTCTACCGCTTCGGTATGTCCAGTAGTTTTACTACATACTTGTTCATAAGTTGGATTAGGTACATGTCCGCCGGTATACCCAGATAATACTGAGTGGATACCTGGTAGCTCGTCAAAAGGTTGCACCATACACCAAAAACAACCTCCTGCAAAAATAGCTCGTTGCATATTTATCACCTCTAATTTCTCAATTGCAACCTATTGTACAATAGATTAATTAATTAAGCTAGTTTGTTTTATTTTGTCGTATTTAAATAAGTTTCTAATTGTAATTGATCATTTACTAAGTCAATCTTAGTTGCTTTTATTTTTAAATTACCCGTTAATTTTAGTTTATTCAAATGAAGTAAAATATACTGGTCATCTGGATGAATGGTAATCCATGTAGGTAAATGATAGCTGTTCTTAATCATTTTCATCACTTCTTTAATTGGTACCCCTAATGAACCAATCGATAGGCTTTTCGCTCTTAATTGAATATTGCCATCTTCCATCACATAAGGATCAAAATATAAATAAAAAGTCAGTGGAAAGCCTAACACTTCAAACTTTCCCGTCAATAATGCTTGTTTTTCTAAAATGAACGTATAATTAATGGGTGTTTTTTGATTTAATTCTTGTAGATAATTATCAATTAAATAATTGAGCTCTTTTTTTGTTGTATTGATAGTAAAAATTGGCTGCGTCTTTTTTGAATCAGTTGTTACTACCGAAGTGATTGTATTTTGACTTTCTCTTGGTGTACTTAAGCGCAGATACACTGTCACCCCTAAAGCCAAAATAATCGCACAAATAGTCAAAAAAGCCCATTTCCAATAATTTACTTGCTTTTTTTGTTTTCGAAATTCAATTTTTCTATCCATTCTTTCACCACTCCTCAGGTTGCCATTGTCGCTTCGATTGCTTAATTTCTTGCATCACTGCTTGTGCCATTAAACGATAACCTATATTGTTAGGATGAAATCGGTCTACTTCTGATAAAAGATGATTAGAAATTGAAGGACTTTCTCCATTAGCAGCTAAATCATCTGCTTTACTATCCACAATACCGACTTGATTATCTAAACCTTTATACAATAAATCATTGATTGGAATAAAATAAACCCGTTGATACTTATTAGCAACTTGTTCACTTCCTTGATTCCACTTGTCAACAATTTCTTGCATTTGAGTAAATTCAGGAAAATTTAAGTAAAACGGATTATAGATGCCTAATAAATAAATTGGCGCCTTTGTGTTGTATTTCCGAATTTCTTCAATTAAACTGCCTACTTGTTGCTGATACTTTTTCAATGGCTTTTGAAAAGTTTTTTTCTTTAAATGAAAGATATTCTCTTTGATTACTTTTAAAAGATCATTTCCTCCACAAGTCAATGTAATAACATTTGCCTCTTTTAACGACTTTTGCATTGAATCACTTTTTTTCAATCTTGCAAGAATCTGATCGCTACGATCGCCCGCTTTACCAAAATTTTCATAATCAATACTAGTTAATTGGTAATCTTGCTGCAATTGATCGGCCACCAAAGCCACAAAACCGCCACGTTTGGTTTCATCACCTACTCCTTGCGTTAATGAATCACCTAAAGCCACATAAGTCAATCGTTTAACTTTTTGACTAGATTTATTTGTAGTTGTTTGTAATAAACTAGGTGCTTTAGGTATCACTTGTAAAAATACAATAAACGCTAAAAGAAAGACCACCAAGGTGTAAAGTACACCTTTTAATGATGATTTCATCGAAGTCATCCTTTCTTAATTATCATAAATAAGCCGGATATAGTAGATTATCACCCTACTCATCCGACTTACCATTAAAATTCTGATAGCTTATTCATAGTAATAAGTAATGGCAAATGCACCATCACCAGTATGCGTTGCAATAATTGGGGTTGTATGCAGAAATGGAATATGCATCTTTGGAAATCTTGCTTGCAATTCTTCTTTAAAATGCAAGATTTGTTCATGACTTCCAGCATAAGAAACACCAATTTGTTTAATATTGGGGATTTTGGCAATTTCATCTAAAAAGCCATCGAACCATTTACTAAAAGCTTTTGCTCCACGGCCTTTAACAACTGGGTGCAATTCGCCGTGTTCAAAGTTCATTACCACACGTACATTTAAAAAGCTTGAAATTAAACCTTTGGCTCGACTGATTCGTCCACCTTTAACCAAATTATCTAACATAGATACACCGATATATAATTTCGTTTTTTCACGGATTTCTTCAACTACAGGTAAAACTTCTTCTAAACTCTTTCCTTCCATAGCTAACTGAGCAGCACGGATTACTTGAAAAGATAGTCCTTGGTCAGTTGTATCTGAATCAATCACTACCACATTTGATTTAGATAATTGAGCTGCTTGACGTGCCGCCTCAACAGTCCCACTTAATCCTTTAGTCATATGAATAGATAAAATATCTGAACCATCTTCACCTAATTGATCATATAATTCAATAAATTGACCGATTGGCGGCTGACTTGTTTTAGGTAATTCGTTAGCTACTACCATTTTGTCCATAAATAATTCACCAGGTAATTGATCATCATCAGCATAAATCACTCCATCAATCATGACTGATAACGGCATAACGTGAATTTGTAAATCATCACGTGTTTGCTTCTCCATAGTGCAAGAAGAATCCGTAACAATTTTTAATTTTTTCATTAATCCATCCACTCTCTCTTTATTACTGCTATTATTTTACCAAATTTTGAGTTAAAATAAAGACTATAGTAGATAGTATAACAGATGAGAGCTAAAATTTCATCTATTAGATTTATTTAAAGGAGGTAGTTTAATGGATATGCCAAAGTTTTCTAAAAAATATTTAATTATTAATGAAACTTTTAATGCAGTTACCCATGGAATAGGTTTTGGCCTAAGTATCGTAGGATTAGTTTTATTAATCATTAAAGGGGCACGTTTGGGATCAGCCATTCATATAGTTAGTTATTGTATCTATGGTTCGACGATGATTTTACTTTTTTTATTCTCTACGCTTTTTCACAGTTTAATCTTTACGAAAGCTAAAAAAGTATTTCAAGTTTTTGATCATGATTCAATTTTTCTATTAATTGCCGGTAGCTACACTCCTTATTGTCTATTGACAATTAAAGGTTGGCTAGGTTGGTTACTCTTTGGTTTAATTTGGTCAATGGCGGTTATTGGTATTGTCTATAAATCGATTACTTTACATCGTGTAAAGAAAATTTCACATTTTTCAACCGTTGTCTATATTATCATGGGGTGGTTGTGCTTAATTGCCTTCAAACCTTTAGTCACTAATCTGGGTTTGGTTGGAACCATTTTATTAGCATCTGGAGGCGTTGCCTATACAATTGGCGCTTTCTTTTATAGCTTAAAAAACATTAAATTCATGCATGTAGTTTGGCATTTATTTGTGATGTTAGGTGCTATTTTAATGTATTTCTCTGTTTTATTTTATACTTAAAAAAGTACGTGTTTATCGCTTAATATCGATAAACACGTACTTTTTTTACACAGCAATCGGTGCTTTAATCGTTGGGTGCGGATCATACCCTTCAATCTTAATATCTGACATTTCAAAATCAAAAATATCTTTTTTATCAGGATTTAACCAAAGTTTAGGTGCCTGACGTACTTGCCGAGTTAATTGTTCTTCCATTTGACTGAAGTGATTGGTATACAAATGCGCATCACCTAAAGTATGCACAAATTCACCTACTTCAAGTCCTGTTTGATGAGCAATTAAATGTGTCAATAACGCATAGCTTGCAATATTAAATGGTACGCCTAAAAAAACATCCGCACTTCTTTGATATAATTGACAACTTAACTTACCATCAGCTACATAAAATTGAAATAGTGTATGACATGGAGGCAAGGCCATCATTGGAATATCTTCTGGGTTCCAAGCTGATACAATTAAACGTCTTGAATCAGGATTTTTTTGAATCATTTGAATGACATCTTTAATCTGATCAATTGTCTCACCATTACTCGTTTGCCATTTACGCCATTGATAACCATAGACTTTCCCTAAATCGCCATATTTCTCAGCAAAAGTTTCAGCTGATAAAATTCTTGAACAAAATTGTTGTAATTCTTGTTGATAAATTTCATTGAATTTCTCATCAATTAAACACCGACGCCCAAAATCAGTCATATCTTCTCCGTGATAATCTGGACTTTCAACATAGTTTTTAAATGCCCATTCATCCCAAATATGATTATTGTGTTCAAGTAAAAAACGAATATTGGTATCGCCTCTTAAAAACCAAAGCAATTCACTTTTTATTAATCCAAATGGTACTCGTTTAGTTGTTAGTAATGGAAATCCCTCACTTAAATTAAACCGCATCTGATAACCAAAAATACTCTTAGTCCCCGTATTGGTTCGATCATTTTTTAAATGGCCTTCTGTTAAGATTTTCTGGCCTAAATCCAAGTATGCCTGTTCCATAGGTATTTTCTCCTTTTTAATTTTCTGCAAATTCGCTTAAATATTCCCAACGCTGATATTTCTCGTCAAGCAGCATTTGTTGTTGGTCAATTTCAGCTTGTAATTCTTGCAGTTTGGTAAAATCATCGCCGTATATAACCATTTGTTCTTGAAGTTGATTGATTGCTTCTTCTAAGTTAGCAATTTCTTCTTCAATCGTCTCCCACTCTTTTTGTTCCATATAAGTCAATTTTTGTTTTTTCTTTTCAGGTTGTTCTGTTTTTTCTACTTGACTACTACTTTTATTTTCTAGTGGTATGCTGACTTGATTTTCTTGAGCAAGATATTCACTAATCGTGCCATAAAATGTTTTTATTTGACCCTGACCTTCAAAAATTAAATGTTTTTGAGCTACTTTATCTAAAAAATAACGATCATGTGAAACAGTAATAACTGCTCCCGAAAACGTTTCAAGATAGTTTTCTAAAATAGTTAATGTTTCAATATCTAAATCGTTGGTAGGTTCATCTAATAGTAACACATTAGGTTGTTGAACGAGTAATTTTAGTAAATATAATCGACGTTTTTCGCCACCAGATAATTTACCAATTAAGGTACCATGCATATATCTAGGAAATAAAAAACGTTCAAGTAATTCCGCAACACTAATTTGCGTACCATCAGCTTGTCTAGCCTGCGATAGAGCTTCTTGTAAATATTGAATCATTCGTTGATTAGGATCCATCGCTTCGTTTTGTTGCGTATAATAAGCTAAACGAACCGTTTGCCCAACAATTAATTCACCTGAATCTAAAGGTAGTCGCTGAGCTAAAATATTTAATAAGCTAGATTTTCCTGCGCCATTTTTACCAGTAATTCCTAAACGTTCTTTGGTTTGAATTAATAAGTCTAAATCAGTAAATAAAGTCTGACCTCCCAGGGTTAAACAGCCTTGCTTAATTTCCAAAACTTTTTTTCCTAATCTAGTCGTTGCTAAATCAATTTCGATAGTTGTATCTGTTTTAACTTGATGAAGATTTTCTTTTAAATTTTCAAAACGTTGAATTCTAGCCTGTTGTTTAGTAGTCCGTGCCTTAGCTCCTGCCCGCATCCAAGCTAATTCTTGTTTGTATAATTGAATCCGTTTATTTTCTTGTTCAATCTCCACTCGTTGTTGTTCCGAACGTTTTAAAACATATTGCTCATAATTACCTACATACTCGGTTAAACGTCCATGAGATAATTCAAAAATACGATTGGCCACATGATCTAGGAAATAACGATCATGAGTGACTACCATAATCGCACCTTTATATTGGGATAAATAGTTTTCTAGCCAAGTGATGGTTTCATAATCCAAATGATTCGTTGGTTCATCTAATAAAAGTAAATCAGGTTCATCGATTAGGACTTGAGCTAAACCAACACGTTTTTTTTGTCCACCAGATAAATTACCAAACAACTGGTTCATATCTGGAATACCTAATTTTTGCAAAATAATTTTAGCATTTGTATCTGTCTGCCAAGCATCTAGTTCATTCATCTTTTGTTCAGCTAAACTAAACTGGCGTTGAACCTGTTCATCTAACGGAGCTAAACTCAAAGCATGTAAAGCCTGTTCATAGGCCTTAACCGCTTTGATTTGTGGACTATCGCCTTGGAAGATAACTTCTAAAATAGACATTTGATCAGGAAAATCAGTAGATTGTAAAACACAGCCCACACTATAGTCTTTTGCTTTATCAATCACTGCTAAATCACCATCAGCTTGATCAAAACCTGCTAAAATGGATAGCAGACTACTTTTTCCTGTCCCATTAATTCCAATCAAACCAATACGATCTTTTTCGTGAATCATAAAAGAGATATTTTTAAATAATTCTTTTTCACCATAAGTTTTCGTTAGATTATCGACTTTTAACTCTTTCAAATGTTTAACCTACCTTTTTACATTATTGGTTCACTTGATAAATATCTGCATACGCATCCATAATCTCTTTAGCAATCGTTAAATTTGGATGTCCGGCATTATCTTTTAATTGCGGAATCATAATAGCTAAGCAAACCTTAGCATCATCAGAAGGACCATAGACAACCACATTTAAATTCACTACATCAATTACTTTGCCATTATCGGTTACTGTAGTTTCAGCAGTACCAGTTTTAGCTGAAAGATTCATCTTAGCATAACGTAAAGGTGTAGCTGTAGTATAGGCGCTACTACCATGAACGGCATCGTAAAAGCCTTTTTGGATGATTGATAAATTATCTGCAGAAATATCTACTTTATTTAAAACATTTGGGCTAATTTCTTTAACCTTTTTCCCTAATTGACCATCATCACTATTATCGTAAATAGCTGAAACAATATGTGGAGCAACACGATTGCCACCATTAGCAATGGTCGCTACATATTGTGCCAATTGCATCGTAGTATAAGTATCAAACTGGCCAAATGACAAGTCTAAGATTTTACCACCATCATTATCTTTTTCAGAAAGTTGGTCAACTGCAGGCTGAACCCCTGTTCCTTCATTTGGTAAATCAAGGCCTGTTTTCACTCCCATACCATATGATGCGAAAGCCTTACGCAAAGCTTCATAGGCACTAGCTTGATTTTTTATTAAAGGCAAACTGATATTTCTTTGATAATCTAAGCCCATTAATTTTAAAGCCACTTTCATCATATAACTGTTAGAAGAAACTTCCAAAGCTTTTTCCGCAGTTAGATACATATTTGCCGCACCTGTACGGTTAAAAATGGAAGTTTTAGCAGCCGTTCCTTGCAGATAAATAGGTTCATCTAATAAAGTCTGATTACCATTAATTACCTCTGCTTGCCAGCCAGCTGTCAGAGTTCCTGCTTTAACAACAGACCCCGGAACAAAGGCATTGATATATGTGCCAATAGCATTTTCTTGAATTTCATTCGATAGGATTTCATGATAATAACCACTCATCGCTAGAATACCACCAGTATTTGGATCCATCGCCACGGCATAAATACCAGGAGAATACGCCGCCATACCACTATCGACTAAAGCTTGATAGTTACGTTGTAAAATCTCATCTACTTTGGCTTGAAAATCAGCATTAATCGATAAGACAACGTTCTGTCCTTTTGAGCCAACAGATTTTTCCTGCTTACTGGTTACATTTCCTTTGCCATCAACTGTAATTTCATATTTTGCTTTTTTACCTTGTAAATAATCTTCATAACTCTTTTCAATAAAACTAGTACCCACACGATCGTTGCGTGCATAGCCTTTGGCAAGGTAACTGTCAATTTCTTCAGCAGGCAAGCCTTGTTTTTCAGTTGATACTTTACCAATTAAACTTTTAAGACTACCTTGGGCGACAATTTCTCGCTCCCAATCATTTCCAGTAGAAATACCTGGTAAGTCACTAGCATGCTCAGCCACTACCGCTAATTCTTGATCGGTAACACCTTCGTTTTTGACATATACAGTACTTAGCGATTGCGCACTATTCAAACGTTTAAAAATTGTTGCAATCTTTTTTTGATTATCATCAAAATTTAATTGGTCAGCCGGTACCAATTCAACCATCCGTTTATATTGCTCACTAGTACTTAATTCGCGTTCTTTTTTAGTTAATTTTTTTTGAATCATTTTTAAATTATTCTTATCAGCTAACCAAAAATCACGCAAATCGCGATCAGATAATTGCTCATCAATGGGCATATCAATATATTGATTAAGTTTATTAGCTAATTGTAATAAAGTGGCTGCTGAAGTATTTACCCCACGTGTAAAAGTAATTGCCGGTGAAGTTTGATTAATGGCTAAAGGTTTTTGATTCGCATCATAAATATTTCCACGCGGCGTACTCTCAGTCACTTCAATCACTGAAAGAGCATTAAGTTTACTAGTATATTTATCAGTATTCGCTAGTTGCAAAACACCTAATCTAGAGATTAGTGCAACAAACAATACAAAAATTAATAAATATAAAAAATTTAATCGAAAAGGGATGTGTGATTTCTTTATGTTTTTCAAATTAAGGCTCTCCTTTATACAAATAAGCAGATTCGCTTATTTTATTCAATCTATTTAATCATTTAACAAAAGTTCATCCATCTTTAATATGGGCATTAAAGATTATATAATAAACTTTTCAATCAAGTGAATATTATTAAAAGATTTAATTGAATATTTAAATTCGTTCATTAGACTACTTGAAATATTTTATCACAAAAATATAGATTTTCAGCAATTATTTAAAAAAAACAAAAACTCGCAATGAAAGAAATCTTTCTTGTATTTCTTTGGTTCTATGATATTTAGTGTTGTTACTCAAATTGAGGATAACGCTGAATATCTTTTTTTGTTTGAAACAATAGAAAAAGACATCTGTTTCCTCTATAATTAAGTCGACCAAAACCATTAAGGAGTGAAA
>DYWZ01000042.1 GCA_020742395.1 Enterococcus columbae | reverse complement strand
CATTTAACTACAAGTATCCTAAAGATACTTTTTCCCTCCTTTAGCTACTAACATACTTAGCTATCTTATCAAAGAATTGCCTTAGCGTAAATACTTTCTAATCGTTCATCATGCAAATAAGCGAAACTTCTTTATTAATTACATAAAAAATCAATGGCTATTTCTACTTTTAGCCATTGATTTTTTCAGCACTTGTATGGAACGATCAGACAATCACAACTTGCCTGATGAATGACATAATCGGCTACACTTCCAATCATCACTCGCTCTAACGCATGTAGGCCCGATTGTCCTACAACAATTAAATCAACCCGATATTTTTGAGGCAATTCATCTACCAGTACACTACGAGCCGAGCCTTGCACAACTAACGTTTTTAGTGGCGCAAAATGATTCTCATACGCATATTCTCGACAAACAGATAGATAGCTTTCAGCTAATTTCTCTTCTCGATCATACAAAGAATCATTAATTGGCGAAAAACCTATCATTCTAGGTAAATTCTGATCAATTACATGTACAGCTAATAAAAAGGCTTGATTTCTTTTAGCAATCGCACAGGCTACTTTAAAAGCTTCAAATGCTTGTCTAGAGCCATCAATCCCCACTAAGATACACTCGTAGTTTTGGAACATATTCGTCACCTCATCGAAGTTTAAAGATTGGCTAAGAAAGTTTCAATTTCTTCTTTGGTTTTACGATTTTTATTGACTAAACGACCTAATTCTTTACCATCTTCAATGACCACAAAGCTAGGGATCCCAAAAATATTCCATTCACTTGCTACATCGATGAATTCATCACGATCCACCTGGATAAATTGATAATCGCTAAAATCTGCCTCGATCTCTGGCATTGCGGGTTTAATATAGCGACAATCACCACACCAATCAGCCGTAAAGAAAAAGACATTTTTGCCATGTTCTACATATTGAGCTAATTCTTCTAAACTTTTAGGGATAATCATTTTTCTTCCTCCTCATGATAATCATACAAAATAGTTTCAACAGTTGATTTGTCTAAGGCGCGCAACACCTGAATTAATAATTCACGAGCTGCCTCGTAATCTTTAATACTAAACATTGTTTGATGGGTATGAATATATCTAGCTACCACACCAATCGTTGTTGAAGGAATTCCTCCATTTTCTAAATGAACTGCCCCGGCATCAGTCCCACCACCAGATACAAAATACTGATAAGGGATATGGTGAGTATGAGCGGTATCTAAAAGAAACTCTTTAAATCTAGGTAGTAAAATATGACGAGGATCTAAAATTCGTAATAGCGTTCCTTCATCAAGATGACCTTGTGTCCCATTGGTTGTCACTAAATCATCAGCTGCCGAGCAATCTAACGCAAAGAATAAATCTGGTTTAAACAAGTGGGCCGAAGCTCTAGCTCCACGTAAGCCAACTTCTTCTTGAACATTCGCACCAGCAATTAACGTATGGGCTAGACTTTCATCTTTCAAGGCTTCTAATGCTTCCAATACCAAAGTACAGCCAAAACGATTGTCCCATGCCTTAGAAATAATCCGTTTTTGGTTCGCTGTCATAATCGTTTCCACATCTGGAACAATGGTATCTCCTGGCAATACCCCATAGGCTAAAGCTTCTTCTTTTGATTCAAAACCTGCATCAAATAATATATCTGTTACTTGAATATTAGCCTGAGGTCCTTTTCCACGTAATAAATGTGGCGGAATGGATGAAGAAATACAAGGGTAATTCCCTTTAGCAGTCTTTAAAACAAAGCGTTGCGCCGAAACTACATAAGGATTCCAACCACCAAGCGGAGAGACTTTAAACAAGCCACGATCAGTAATCTGCGTAATCATGAAACCTACTTCATCCATATGAGCCGCAACTAAAATTTTGGGTGCTGTTTTGTCTTCATGATGGCGAATACCAAAGATTCCACCCAAACGGTCTTGTTGAATCTCATCGACTAAGGGGGTCATTTTTTCACGCATATATTGCCGAATATCCTGTTCAAAGCCACTTGTCCCAGTTAATTCAGTTAATTCCTTAATCCGTTGAAATGTCTTTTCATTCATTTAGCTTTCCTTTTAGTCAATCATTACTGACTACCTTCCTATAATTGTTAGCTTTATTATAACCCGAACGGTAAAAAAATGAGGCATTTCTGCTTAATTTATCAAAAAATATAATTTGGAGTCTAAATAGGACTTTAGTATATTTTAAAAAAAATATTTGTTATAATGTAAACAGAATAATAATAACCAGGTGATAAGATTGAAAAAAAATTCAACTTTTAAAAGTGGCCTAGTGCTTGGAATTGGTTTGGGTCTAGCAAGTGGTATCTTATCAGCAAGTTTAAAACAAAAAGAACAAGCGCTTCATGCTGATAAAATATTAGATAATGTCAAAAAAGCCTTCTTAAAAGAAGGACCAATTGAAGGTGGTTGGATTCAGTATGACAAACAACCTTTTCAAAAATTTGCAATCAAAACTGATAGCTATTTAGGTGGCATCAATCGCTATGAAGACAATGAGATTGTTACCTACGAATTCTTAGCCGATGCTAATACCGGAGCAATCTTGGAACTAAATCGATTGTAAAATAGGAATTTCAACCAAAAAAGCTTCGAACATTTTTTGTTCGAAGCTTTTTTATCATTTTTAGCTAAATACTAAGTTAATGAAATACTAAAAATTTCATTTTCAAAATATTCATAAAAAGTTTCCTCGACATCTAAAGCGATTGAGTCAACTTCCTCATCATTATCATCTTTACTACAATACTCTTGGACAAATCCTGAAACTATCGTGCCATCTTTTAGAACAAGTTTCACGTTCTGCCTTAAAAAAGTCCATAATTTCATCGCTTATCTCCACCCGTTGAAACAATGTACACTCTAGGTTTTCTATAGTATATTTAGCTAACCGTTTCAAACTGCTTTCCCATTAGCTAGATTAGTCTCAATTCTTCAATACCATTTATTAGTATCTCTGATGTGCTCAGCTTGTTTTTGTTCGTTAATTTCCGCCTCGATTATACCATCTTTAACAGCGGGATGAAAACGGCACCACGTTTCTTTTAACAAAAATGAAACTACTAGTGAAGAAATCAATTTATTGTCTAAACAAATTAAAAATAACGCATTTTAACAAGACAAAAAGCAGTGTGATTTTGGGGTAAATGTCTAAAAATATCACACCAAAATCACACCGCTAAATATTTTCTAATCAATTATCATCATTTTCATCAAAAGCAAAAAGTATGAATTACAACATTTTCAGAAGTTTCAAAAAGATAGAAAATGTTTAAAATAAATATCTATTTTGCTAAACGATAAATTGCATCCGCATAAATTGCTGTAGCATTAAATAAATCATCTAAATCCATAAATTCATTTGCTTGGTGCATAGTATCAATGTAATCTGGGAACATTGCACCATACGCTACACCACGTTCTAATAAACGTCCAAAGGTACCGCCACCGATAATTTGTTCGTCACCTTTTTGACCAGTATGTTCTTCATAAACAGCTAGTAAAGTAGCTACCAATGGATCATCAGCCGGAACATAATGAGGTTTCATGTGATGTGGACGTTCTTCAATTTTTACTTTATTCACACCAATTTTAGCAACCATACCTGCTGTTAATAAAGTAGCAGAAGTACCTTTAGGATAGCGGAAGTTTAAGTTTACATACGCATCATCACTATCAGCAACAAAATTGAATAAACCAGCATTCATCGTTAGTTTACCCATCTTTTCATCTTCATAGGCAATATCAAATTTTTCTCCATAAACATCTTCATGGATATATTCTTCAATTGTTGATAAGAAATCTTTAGCTCCGCCAGCAAAATCATAACTACTTAAAAAGGCTGCTAAATAAGTTCCAGCATTGACACCTAAATGCGGACTAGCCCCATGAGCTGACTTACCAACTACTTCAAATTGAACAGTTGTATCTTCAACTGTTGCTTTTCCAGTAACTGGTTTACCATTTAAATAAAAATTGAAGCTATCCGCTACAGATTGCGCTTGTGCTGCATCTGGAAAGACAACTGTTGCTTCAGCTTTGCCAGGTACCATGTTTTCTCTTAAACCCGCTTGGAAACGATCCAATTTAACTGTCCCTTCATTCGTTGAAGCAAAATGTAGGCGTAGGGAAACATTTCCTTTTTCTCCGTTGATAATTGGAAATTCAGCATCAGGTGAGAACCCAAAATCCGGTTTTTCCTCATGCTCAAAGTAATAATCCATATCGCCCCATCCGCTTTCTTCATCAGATCCTACAACAAAACGGATTTTTTTAGACAATGGTAATTCTAAATCACGAATAATCTTTAAGGCATAATATGCAGCAATACTAGGTCCCTTATCATCTGATGAACCACGAGCATAGATTCGATTATCTTTAATGACCGGTTCATAAGGATCAGTATCCCAACCATCGCCTGCCGGTACTACGTCCATGTGGCAGAAGATTCCTAGTGTTTCATCGCCTTGTCCATATTCAATATGTCCAGCATAGTTGTCAACATTTTTGACAGTGAAACCATCACGTTCCCCATATCCTAGCATATGCAACAAAGCAGCTTTGGGTCCTGGACCAAATGGAGCATCTGCTGTTTTCTTGTCATCTTCACGTTCACTCTTAACTTTTAATAATTCGACTAAATCGTTAAGTAAGTCTTCTTTACGTGATTCGACCTCTTTTTTCCAATCGATAGACATTGTCATACCTCCTAAATCTTGATGGCGAATCTATAATCGCCACCTATACTCACTTTTCTATGATAACACTAATGTCAAAAAAGTGGGAGAAAAATCTAATCTTTTTTCTATATTCATTTGTGATAAAATAAATTCGAGGTGATTTACTTGTTAAACTTACTTGATCCATCTATTCTTTCCATTATCCAAGCTCGACCTGCTAACTGCCATAAAGGCAATTTTGGCAGAGTTTGCTGTATTGGTGGTAACATTCATTATGGGGGAGCCATTATTATGACCACACAAGCTTGTATTCATGCTGGAGCTGGATTGACTACAGTAATTACTGATCATATTAATCGGACCGCGATTCTCAGTCGGATTCCTGAAGCAATGGTCATCGATTGGAAAAATCTCATTGAAGTAGAAAAACGTTGCTTAGAAGCAGATGTAATCATTATCGGACCTGGTTTGGATACGGATCCACATGCTAGAACGATTTTAGAATCAGTTATTAGTAACCAAACAGAAAAGCAATGGTTAGTCATCGATGGCTCAGCATTAACCATTTTGTCTGAAATCCAGCTGCGTTTCAATTATCCTCATCAGATTGTACTAACACCCCATCAAATGGAATGGCAAAGATTAAGCCAAATTTTAATTGAAGAACAGATACCCGCTAAGAATCTATTTGTTCAGCAACAATTACAAACTTTTGTCGTGTTAAAGAGCCATCAAACAGAAATCTATCTGCCTAATGGTGAAATTTATCAAAATCCTTTAGGTAATCCTGGAATGGCGATTGGCGGCACGGGCGATACCCTAGCAGGCATCATTGGCGCTTTCATTGCACAATTTGCCAACAAAACGCAAGCGATTTTAGCTGCTGTTTATCTACATAGCCTGATTGCCGATCAAATTGCTAAAGAACAATATATCGTTTTACCTACCCAATTAATCCAACAAATTCCTTATTGGATGCATTATTTTAGCAAAAATAACCATCAGTAACCTTTAAAATATACAAAAAAGTAACTAGCCAATTCTTAAAAATTAGCTAGTTACTTTTTAAATTTTTATCCTTTCAGCACACTTTTAGCAAGCAAACTAGTATAGCCAATTTGCCCATCAGATTTTAGGTGAACATTGTCTGTTTCAAACCAATCTTCATGCTTTTTAGCTAATTGGTTCCAATTAATTAACGTAATATTAGAATATTCCTTAGCTTTTTTAGCCAAGAAACGATTGACATCATCTTGCCAGCGTTGAGTCGGCACATACGTATTGACCAAATATACTTGGCGTTTTTTTCCAATTAATTGCATCATTTGGTCAAAGTTTTCTTCAGAATACACACCATTAGTTCCTAAAGCAAGAATCACACAATCTGCTAAAAGATTTTGATCAATTAACTTTTGAATGATTTCTGTACCGTTATACAGCTGACGACCAACATCAGCATCTACCACAATTTTAGGAAAAACTTCTTTTAATTCTTCAACCGAGCCTAACATTACCGAATCTCCAATAGCAGTTACCGATAATTCTTTAGCTGTTTCAATTTGCTTGGTAGTTAATTGATACTTTCCTTCTAAGGTATCTGCTGATGAAGTATTTTGAATAGTATTTGAGCTATTTGATTTAGTTGCATCCGCTTTTTTCTTATTTTCGAGTAATTGTTGTTCAAACGCTTGTTGCTCAGCTGTTTTTGTATTACTTGGAGCTGTTAAGATACCAAATAGGCCAATGATACAAACCACACCTACTGGAATTAACCAAGGTTTAGACATAGAAAAAATGGGTGGTTGTAGCCATTTACGAATTTTCGCTTTCGTCTGAGTATAATCGAATTTTCTTAATGGTACTTCAATAAAACGATAGGAACATTCACTTACAGCCAAAATTAAGATCAACTCAATGATCGTATGCAACCACAGATGATTCGTAATCTTTTTAACGGCACTTTCATAAAAAATCATAATTGGAAACTGATATAGATAAATGCCATAACTCCGTTTACCTATATAATCAAAAACAGGATTCGATAACCAACGATTAAGATTAGCTCCGGGATGTGCCACACTTGCTACCAAAATAGTACTTAATACACTAATGAGGAACATACCGCCATAATATAAAAAGCTACTTTGCGCACCTAAAAAGAAAAAGGACAATAAAATGAAAATCAAAGCTGCTAAGCCCGAAAAATCTAAAATCTTTTTCGCTTGTAAAGAAATCGTCTCTTTGAATTTATTACTTGGCCAAACTATCGCCAAGGCGGCGCCAAGCCAAATAGAAAACAGCCTAGAAAACGTGCCATCATAAATTGCAGTTGGATCCATACCTGGGCGATATTGCACTGCCATCCAGATAGCAGAGAGCACACTCCCACCTAAAAAGAAGCCAGCAATCCATTGCCGTTTTTTTGTCAAACGATAAAGGACAATTAAAATAAGCGGTAAAATCAAATAGTTTTGGCCCTCCACCGATAATGACCATAAATGCGTGAACGGATTCTCATTATGGAATCGATCAAAATAGGACAAGCGATGTTCAATTTGCCAATAGTTATTAATATATAATAAACTGCTGAAAAATACGCCTCGCAAATTATTTAATAATTGCCTTTGAAATAAAGTAATATAAGTCGAGGCCGCTATTAATAAAGCAATTAAGGCTGGATAAAGACGTTTCATTCTGCGATAATAAAAATCTTTTAAGTGAATAGTCTGCTTTTCTTCGTATTCTTGGCGCAAAATATCGACAATTAAATAGCCTGAAATGACGAAAAAGACGGGAACGCCAAGGTAGCCTCCTTTAATGATATTAGGAAATAAATGATAAAAAATGACCCCTAAAACAGCCAAAGTTCGAATACCATCAAAACCAGTAATATATCTATGTTTTAAACGCATCACGCAATTAACCTTCTTCATAAAAAATAGTGTACTTTTCTATAATGCCATAGAATACGCAAAAAATCATCGGAAATTTGAAATCTAAAAAAAAATTATAAAAAAACAGGCTTTTTTTTTCAAAAAGCCCGATTAGAGATCATTATAATTTTTCTTCGTAAAAACGTCCCAAAATTTGAACATTTTCCGCAATACTCACAAAAGCATGAGGATCTGCTTCTTTCATCGCCAAACGCAATAAAGGTAACTCATAACGGGTAACGACTGTAATCAAAACCGTTTGTTTTTCGTGCTTATAAGCTCCTTCAGCTTCATTAATGATAGTAATCCCGCGACGCATTTTTTCTTGTATATGCTCAATAACTTCATTCGGAAAACGCGTAATAATGGTTACTTGAATTTTCTTTTGCTTGGTATACACCGCATCCGTTACCTTTCCGCAAACAAAAATAGCTAAAGCTGAATATAAAGCATATGCCCAACCAAATAAAATACCGGCAATAAACATAATCATCACGTTAAATACAATCGATATGGAACCAATCGTTTTACCGGTTTTTTTACGAATAGCAATGCTCACAAAATCTAAGCCACCAGATGACAAACCATTTCTTAAAGCATAACCAATCCCAGCCCCCATGACCGCACCACCAAAAATGGCACAGATGATCGGATCTTTAGATAAAACTTCTTCTGGTAAAATTTGGGTAAAAAATGAAGTTAAAACAACCGTAATGCCAGTAAAAATCGTAAACTTATGGCCAATCTTAAACCAGCCCAAGAAAAATAAAGGGATATTCAATAATAATAAAGCCAAAGAAAAAGGAATACTAAAGGATAAATACTTATTTGAAATCGTCGTTATAATCTGAGCAACCCCGGTAATTCCACTAGAATAAATATGTCCCGGTTGATAAAAAAAGTTGACTGAGATTGCTGCTAGTAAAGCATAAACAATTGAAAATGAAAATTTTGCTGCATAATCTGCATGTGGAAATAATTTAAAAAATTTCTGCGCCATTGCTACCTTCTCGTTTCGTAATTTATCATTGCCATTATACGCTCAAACTAATAAAAAAAGGCATTTATGAAAAAATTTTAACATTTTTTAGGTATTTTTCCTGTTTTACCTCAGAAAAAAACTTTAGCTAAAATATAGCTCTTGTACACTTATGCACAATTAATCAGCTAAATCAGTTTAATTGAGGCGATTTCATTTTCAGCATAGGCATAAAAATCAATGACTATTTCATCATAACCATCTAAGGTATAGCGATCATTCCAATCTTCTACAACACCAACAATGACACTATCATCTTTTAGTACAAGTTTTACTTTTTTCCCACATATTCCCATAATTTCATTATTCATCATCCTCTTTAACATCAGTTAGGTGAACGAATTACTGACCAAAATAATCCAGCATCTTGGTTAACCAAAACGCTGGATTGCTTAGTAATCTTAATCTTCTTCTACTGCTGTCACGTCAATATTTAATTCAAATAATTGAAGTGGAGAAACGGTACTTGGGGCTTGCGACATTGGGTCCACTGCACGACCATTTTTCGGAAAGGCAATCACTTCTCGAATATTGTCTTCTCCGGCAAGTAACATGACAAAACGGTCTAATCCCAAAGCAATACCGCCATGTGGTGGGAAACCATAATCTAAAGCATCTAGTAAGAAACCAAATTGTTCTTGCATTTCACGACGCGAAAATCCTAGGGTTTCAAACATTTGTTCTTGAACTTCTTTTTGGTAAATCCGTAGAGAACCTCCACCTAATTCATAACCATTTAATACAATATCATAAGCTTCTGCATGAACTTTCGCTGGATCAGTAGCTAATAATTCAATGTCACTAGCTTTTGGTAAAGTAAATGGATGGTGAGCTGACACATAGCGTCCTGCTTCTTGATCATATTCAAATTGTGGCCAATCAACTACCCACAAGAAATTAAACTTAGATTCATCAATCAAACCTAGTTCTTTTCCTAATTTTGAACGAACTGCACCTAATGAAGCACAAACCACCTCAAAACTATCCGCACCAAACATTAATAAGTCGCCCACTTCAGCATTAGTTGCTTGAATGATGCCTTCTGTAGCATCGCCTAAGAATTTAGCGATTGGGCCTTTTAAGCCATCTGCTTCAACTTTTAGCCAAGCTAAACCTTTAGCACCAAATTGGCTAACATATTGGGCTAAATTATCCATATCTTTACGTGAATATTTATCAGCAGCCCCTTTAGCATTTAAAGCTTTCACTACACCACCATTTTGTAATGCCATTTGGAATACTTTAAAATCTAAATCTTTTACTACTTCAGAAAGATCGACTAACTCCATTGCAAAACGGGTATCTGGTTTATCACTACCAAAGCGATTCATTGCTTCATCATAAGTCATACGAGGAAATGGTAGGCTGACCTCAATGCCTTTCACCTCTTTCATTACTTTAGCAATCATGCCTTCTGTTAAGGTTTGGATTTCTTCAGCAGTTAAGAAAGAAGTTTCCATATCTACTTGTGTAAATTCAGGTTGACGGTCACCACGTAAATCTTCATCACGGAAACAACGAACGATTTGGTAATAGCGATCAAAACCAGCATTCATCAATAATTGCTTAAAGATTTGTGGTGATTGTGGTAATGCATAAAAATGTCCTGGATGTACACGAGATGGCACTAAATAATCACGGGCGCCTTCTGGGGTAGATTTTGCTAGATATGGTGTTTCAATATCTAAAAAGTCATGCTCATCTAAATAAGTACGAATCGCACGAGTGACTTGGTTACGCATAATAATGTTTTGAGTCATTTTCGGACGACGTAAGTCAAGATAACGATAACGCATGCGTACTTCATCATTTGTTTGTTGTTCATCCTCAATTTGGAAAGGTGGTGTTTTAGCTTTGTTTAAAATAGTGATATCTGTAATCATCACTTCTACGCCACCAGTTACAATTTTAGGATTAACTGCTTCTGGAGCACGTGCAATGACTTCACCAGTTACTTCAATCACATATTCACTACGACATTTATCAGCAATCGTCCAAGCTTCTTTTGAAACTTCTGGATTAAAAACCACTTGCACAAAACCTTCACGGTCACGCAAATCGATGAAGATAACGCCTCCTAAGTCACGACGTTTTTGAACCCAACCTTTTAATGTTACTGTTTGACCAATTGTTTCATTAGAAACCTGTCCACAATATAATGTTCTTGTTGCCATTTTTCTACTCCTTTTCTCCTGTCATCATTTCACTATAAACCATTGCAAATTGCGTTTGAACTTGCTCTAATGGATAAGCTTTTTCAACTCTTGTAGCTAGATTTTTTACATTCACCACACCATTAGCTAGTTCAGTTTCTCCAATGGTTAAAACTAATTGTGCTTGTAATTTATCCGCTGTTTTAAATTGTGCCTTTGCCTTACGATTCATCACATCACGTTCAGCACTAAAGCCAGCCTGACGGATACTTTGAACAATTTGTAGTGCTTCAATATTTGTTGCTTCGCCTAGAGATACCACATAAGCATTCAGTGGATTTTCAGCTGCTAATTGAATTCCTTGAGCTTCTAAAATCATCAACAGACGTTCAAAGCCCATCGCAAAACCAAAACCAGAAGTTTCTGGGCCACCTAATTCAGCAACTAATTGATTGTATCGACCACCTGCACAAATAGTTGATTGTGCGCCCATTTTTTTATCATCACTCATAATTTCAAAAATGGTATGGGTATAATAATCTAGCCCACGAACCATATTGCTATCAATTTCATAAGTGATATTTAACGCGTCAAGCATTTTAGTTACTTGAGCAAAGTGATTTTTAGCATTTTCTGATAAGTAGTCCAAAATAGAAGGGGCATTAGCAACAACTGCTTTATCTTTTTCATCTTTGCTATCTAATACGCGTAAAGGATTTTCTAGTAAACGACGATTAGAGTCTGCACTTAATTGCTCTTTAAATGGGGTTAAATAGTCAATCAAGGCTTGACGATAAGCTTTTCGAGTTGCT
>DYWZ01000041.1 GCA_020742395.1 Enterococcus columbae | reverse complement strand
CTGATGAGTATAAATCTTGGAGGGGAATCAAGAATTTACCTCAAATTAATAAAGAAAATAAGCATTATCAGCAGTTTATTTACGGTGATAAAGAAAGTGTCATTGCCTATTGGTTATCACAAGGAATAGATGGTTGGCGCTTAGATGTTGCTGATGAATTACCTGATAGTTTTATTAAAGGAATCCGTTCATGTCTTGAACGATATCCAAACAAGGTGTTAATAGGTGAAGTTTGGGAAGATGCTTCAAATAAGATTTCATACGAACATCGTAGAAATTATATTTTAGGTAATCATTTGCATAGCGTCATGAATTATCCTTTACGTAAAATTATACTAAGTGTAATTATGCAAGAAATCACCCCTAAACAAGCGGCTTATCGATTTATGAGAATTATCCAAGAGACATATTTTATAATTTATTTAATAATCTTGGTACCCACGATACCGAGCGAGTATTGACTAAATTAAATCGTAATATCAAACAACTTGAGCAAGCGGTGGCTTTATTGATGTATTTATCGGGTGTACCGTGTGTCTATTATAGTGATGAAGCTGGGTTATTTGGTGGAAAAGATCCGGAAAATAGAAAATTTTTCCCTTGGCAACACGAAAATCATGCCATTTATCAACTATGGCACAGATGGTTGAAGTATCGTAAAATGGAATCTGTACTTGTCGAAGGTGAATTTGCTGTTTTGTATACTGAGAATGTATTAGGGATAATCCAATATAATAATCAACAAGCAAATGTGTTGGTACTTAATTTATCTTCAACCAATCAGCATCCCTCAAAAAATGAGCTACATTTTCTAAATACACCATAAGCTGTCGAAGGGATGATTATGCAATCGTTAGATAAATTGTTACTACATCCACAAACAGTGGTAGATATTACGTTATAAACTGCTTTTAGACTAGATAAACTGATTGTAGTTTGCTACAATATGGTTTATCTAGTTTTTTGATGTGTAAGTTGCTGATAAAATTTGTAGATTATGTTATGATGATGGAAAGCAAGAAAAAAGGATGAGATTTAATGAGTGATTATACGGATATTAAACGAAATCATTTTCGTTTCCCAGCTTTTTCTGATGAAGAAGGGGTAAAGATTCAAGATGGGACTTTTAGAAAACCTTTTTCATATGAAGATGACTGGATTTTAACTGATGAAGATATCGATCGCAAAGCCAATCGAATGAAAGATTCCTATACTTCACGTCGAGGCAATAAAAGTGTTGCCCATAAAGCAGGGCATAGCGTACAACAGATGGAAGAATTAAAAAAACATCGCGAAAATCTACCTACCTATTCGCGACATGCTAAAGTAGAAGTTAGTCCAACTGGACGTAAAAATTTGTTTGGTAGTTCACATTTACATGCGACGTATAAAGTAAAAAATCAAAACGATTCAACTAAAGAACAATCAAAAAATAGTTATTGTTCAGATGTGCATCAAAAAGCGGTTTTCAAGCCTAAATATATTCCGGCATCACTAATTAAAGATCAGCCAAAAGAGGCAGTTGAGCAAAGTGATTTGTTAGATGCAATGCAAAAGAGTAAAGAAAGTTATCTTTTGTTTGATACTGAATTAGCACCTTATCAAATTAAGCATGAAGAAAGTGAGCCGACTGTTAGAAAATTTAAAGTCCCTCAAGGAGAAAAAGCTCAGCCTGAATTGACTAAAGCACCACAAGCCGCAATTAATCGCAAGAAATCAGTATTAGGTTCATTGGATGCGATGATTGAAGATGGTCAACACGAAAAACGTAATACAAAATATTTTAATTAAACAATAATGGCCAAATTAAAATACATTAAAAAAACGGTTATTTTTAATTTTCAATAGATGAAGATTAAAATAGCCGTTTTAGTATGTTTTTCGTTAATTTTTTATTTTATTTTAATAAATATCTGCCTATTTATTTATAAATTTGATATAATGAGAAAAATACATTTATCTGATAGTGTCTATTTTGTTTTAGACAATTGAAAAGAGGAAATTAGATGAGAAAGTTTGAAAAATCACATAAATTAGATCATGTAAGTTATGACGTACGTGGACCAGTTTTAGAAGAAGCGGAACGTATGCAAGAAAATGGCATTTCAATTTTAAAATTAAATACAGGAAATCCTGCACCGTTTGGTTTTGAAGCTCCTAACGAAATTATTCGTGATTTAATTATGAATGTTAGAAATTCTGAAGGTTACTCTGATTCTAAGGGGATTTTTTCAGCACGTAAAGCGATTGAACAATATTATCAATTATTGAAATTTCCTAATTTATCGATTAATGATATTTATACGGGAAATGGTGTTAGTGAATTAATTACGATGTCGATGCAAGCCTTATGTAATGATGGGGATGAAGTCTTAGTACCGATGCCAGATTATCCACTTTGGACAGCTTCGGTTTCTTTGGCTGGTGGTAAACCGGTGCATTATATCTGTGATGAAGAAAGTGAATGGTATCCAGATATTGCAGATATAAAAGCAAAAATTACTGCTAAAACAAAAGCGATTGTGTTAATCAACCCAAATAATCCAACAGGAGCAGTTTATCCAAAAGAAATTTTAGAACAAATTGTAGAGATTGCTCGTGAATTTGAATTAATGATTTTTTCTGATGAAATTTATGATCGTTTAGTAATGGATGATTATCAACATATTCCAATTGCAACTTTGGCACCAGATTGTTTTGTAGTAACTTTTGGCGGCTTATCAAAATCTCATCGAGTTGCTGGGTTCCGTGTTGGTTGGATGGTGCTAACAGGTAAAAAGACACATGTGAAAGATTATATCGAAGGTTTAAATATGTTGGCTTCGATGCGATTATGTTCTAATGTTTTGTCACAACAAATTATTCAAACGGCTTTGGGTGGGATTCAAAGCGTAGATGAATTATTGTTACCTGGTGGTCGAATTTATGAACAACGAGAATTTGTTTATAAAGCAGTGAATGATATACCTGGATTATCGGCAGTTAAGCCAAAGGCAGCCTTTTATATGTTTCCAAAAATTGATACGAAAAAATTTAACATTACTAATGATGAACAATTTGTCTTAGACTTTTTACATGAACATCATGTATTAATGGTCCATGGCGGTGGTTTTAACTGGTTGAAACCTGATCATTTTAGAATTGTTTATTTACCAAATCTAGATGATTTAAAATTAACCATGGATAAGATGCGAACATTCCTAGAAACATATCGTCAAAAATAATAGTGTTTACTTGGCCTTGAAAGTTGGTTATACTTTAGAGGCCATTTTTTTATAGAAGGACAGGTTGTCATGCAAGATTATTTAGAGACATATTTTCAATGGTATCCCGATACTAAATTAGAAAGTTATCCAACAACATTTCATCAAACCTTGAGTCAACAACAACGAAGTGATTATTATTTAGCATTATCGCCACCAAAACAAAAGCAATTAGAACTTCATCGAAAATATGAATTACGTTCGCGCTTTACGACTTATGACTATCTCAAAGATACCGATTGGCAATTTGATGAATACATTGTTGATTATCAATATCCAAATAGTTCGCCAGGGTTACATTGCAAGTGTGGAAAAAAGTTAAAATATCAGTTTGTAATGGTTTCAAAAAATCATAAAGAAAAAATGTATCTGGGTTTGCAACATTTTTCGGATCATTTGGGAGTATCGACAAAGGTTGCCAATGAAATCAAGAAAGGTTTATCTCAAGTGGATTTTGGCATTGATGAAATTTTATGGTTACACCATCATAATCGACGCTTTCCACAAGAATTATGGCGTCGCTATTGTTTTGCTCATTATCGAAATTGTTTTTTGCGTAAGCCAATTGCTTTAAATATGCAATTAGCTAAACGTTTAGCTGCTTTTAAGCAGGTAGATTTACCAATATATATTGTAGATTTCCAGAGTATTTTACGTGAAATAAAATTAGTCAATCAAGCGTTTCACCAGTTAGCAAAGCCAATAAAAAACATTGGCACTCAAGAAAATTTTCAGTATTTTATGCAAGATCTTAACCGCGATTTATTGCAAAATAATTTTGGTTATTGGCTTAATGATAAGCAATGTTATACACTAGAGGGTCTACGTTTATTGAAGACAAAACGAATAAGTAGACAAATTTTATATCAACAACTAATTGAACAATTCATCAAGCTTAATCATTATCCAACAAAAAAGCAAAAGCAAGAAGTCTTTTTACAACAAGTTCAACAGTTTCCATTAAACTGTTTTACACCGACTTGTTTAAATTATTGTTTAGAGAAATATCTACAATATGGATTTAAACGTAATTTTTTTATTAGTTTACCGAAAAATATGCGCCAAAATCTTTTAAAGGGAATAAAGCTACAACAGAATATGCCGCAAGTCAGTCAATATGTGCAAAATCTAGCTGATCAAGTAGCTTCAATTCCTAAAATTTACCAACGACTTGTTTTAGAACAATTGTTAGAAAAATTTCATGATTAACTTGCAAGTTAAATATATCAGGTGTAGCATAGATACCAAAAGGAGTGATTTCAATGGAATTAACATTAAACAATCTAGATAATTTAAAATCGGACTATTTAAAAAATGAAAAATTAGTCGTGATGCAACATGCATTATTTGAAAATGACTTAACGAAGATTGCTTCTAATCAACAAGCTAAAGCGAATCAACCATTTGTTTTTTCAATTGATTTAAAAACTCATGGGATTACTTCTCAATTACAATCTGGACGTTGTTGGTTGTTTTCTGCTTTAAATGTGTTAAGAGAAGCATTAATTAATGAATTAAAAATCGAAGGCGATTTTGAACTCTCTCAAAATTATTTAGCATTTTATGATAAGTTAGAAAAAGCTAATTGGTTTATGGAATGTGTCAAAAAAGAATTAGCAAATGATTTAGATAGTGAAAAAATGCGTTTCTTATTGGAAGGTGCTGTAAGTGATGGTGGCCAATGGAATATGTTGGTTTCATTAATTGAAAAATATGGTATTTGTCCAAAAGATGCTTATCCAGAAAGTTTTCAAGCCGGTCATACCCGTAAATTGAATCGTTTGATCAATCGTCGTTTACGTAAATTTGCAAGTGAAGCTAAAATGGCTTTTGACAATGATCAGTTAGCCGATATTGAAACTTTGCAAGCCCAAGCATTAAAAGAGGTTTATCAATTGGTTGCGGCTAATTTTGGTATTCCACCACAAAGCTTTACATTAGAGTATTATAATCAAGATCATCAAGCGCAGTCTATGGAGTTGACTAGCCATGAGCTTTATCAATTAACAAAACTTAATTTAGATGATTATGTAAATGTCATTCATGGGCCAACTGCAGATAAACCTTATTATCAAACATTTACAGTAGAATATCTAGGTAATGTAGTAAATGGTCAACCCGTTCAGTTATTGAATTTACCGTTAGATGAATTTAAAAAGGCTACAATAAAACAAATGCAAGCAGGCGAATTAGTCTGGTTTGGTTGCGATTGTTCTCAAGATGGTGACCGGGAAGCCGGTTTATGGGACGATGCCTATTTTTCATATGAAAAAGCATTTGATTTAGATCTACAAATGTCAAAAGAAGCCATGTTAGAAAGTAAAGAAAGTGCTATGAACCATGCGATGGTCTTCTCAGGCGTACATTTAGTAGATAATCAAGCAAAACGTTGGAAAATAGAAAATTCTTGGGGCGAAAAAGTTGGTCATAAAGGCTACTTTATTGCTAGTGATAATTGGTTTGATAAATATGTTTATGTTGTTGCCATTCATAAGCGTTTCTTACCAGAGAAAGCATTAAAAGCATTAGAGCAAGAACCAATTGTTTTAAAACCATGGGATGCCTTTGGTACATTGGCCAATTAAATCTATAAATGATACAATTACTAGCGTGCATTTTTATAGTGAAGCTATAAAAATGTGCGCTTTTTAGATTGTAGATGTAAATACAAGAATTTGATTATCTAAAACTTAAATAAATTGACTTTTAAATAATCAACAGCTAAAATGTAGTAGTATCTATTTGCAGATGTGGTGGAATTGGCAGACACGCACGCTTGAGGGGCGTGTGAGCATCGCTCGTGTGGGTTCGAGTCCCATCGTCTGCATAAAAAAATAAAAAAATAGTGACTAAATAAGGAGTCATCCTTATTTAGTCACTATTTTTTGTTATTGTATTATTTTTTACTTTGTAATTCTTGATCTTTGGCAATCGTTGCATCGATCCCTTTAATAATACTTGTCATGAAATTTGCTTCTTCCATAGCCAATAATCCAGCGACAGTGGTTCCGCCAGGTGAGCAAACAGTATCAATTAAATTCCAAGGAGATTCATTTGAGTCTAGAATCATTTTAGCACTGCCAAGTACTGCTTGAGCTGCAATTTGTGTACTTAACGCTTTTGGCAAACCATGCTTAACGGCTGCACGTGAGAGTGCATCAATAAAAAGATAAGCGTAAGCAGGAGAACTACCAGCAATAGCCGTAAAATTCGAGAAGTCTTTTTCTGGCAAAATCCAAGCTTTACCAATTGCATTAAACATAGCAACAATTTCTTCTAATTGTTCAGCACTTGTTTGTTGATTGCCACAAATTGCCGCAGCTCCCAAGCCAACAGTAGCATTGACATTTGGCATAATTCTAATGATTGGAAGTGCTTTGTCGTTTCCTAAAGCAAGTTGTAGCTGTTCTAAGGTTGTACCAGCAGCGATAGATAAAATAGTAATTTGTTTTTCATTTAATAATGGAGCAAATTGTTGAACTAAAGACAGAATAGTATTTGGTTTAACTGCAAACATTAGTGTATCAACCTTTGAGATTACTTCCGTTTCACTTGTACAAATTTGTAATTGGAGCTCTTCGACTAATGTTATTAAGCGTTCAGGGTGGTGGTCATAAACAAAAATATGATTTCCTTGAATAAATCCATTTTGAACGATGCCTTTAATGATGGCACTTGCCATATTTCCTACACCAATAAATCCTAATTTCATAACGATTTCACCTCATAATTCATTAATCAAATCAAGAAGTTCTTGATTGATTATCATTGTATATAAGCATACACGAAAAATAAAAGAAAAGCTATCTTATAAATGGTATATACCGATATTGACAATTATGCTAGAAAGGCGTATGGTAAAGGTAGCAAAGTAAAATGAAGGATGTGTCAATTAATGAAAAAATATATCCATGCCGCGCAATTCTTTTTTACCTCTGGTGTAAAAACAGGTGGATATTTAGCAATCAATGATGGAAAATTTGGGGAATACGTCACCCAAAGACCTGAAGATGGAGAAATTATCGAGTATCCAAATTCTTGGATTGCACCTGGTTTAGTCGATACTCATATTCATGGTTATAAAAATCATGATGTTATGGACGATGATCCAAAAGGTATTCAGATCATGTCAGAAGCTTTATTAGAATGTGGTGTTACTTCGTTTTTACCTACAACCTTAACTTCAAGCCGTGAACGTCTATTAGCCGTTGCTAAAACGGTCGGAGAAGTAGCTAAACAAGTAACTGGAGCCAAAATTCCAGGAATGTATTTTGAAGGACCATTTTTTACAGAAAAATATAAAGGGGCACAAAATGCCAATTACTTTTCTGACCCTTCTTTAGAGGTGTTTCATCAATGGCAAAAGGCTAGTGGTGGTTTGATTAAAAAAATTGCTTTAGCTCCAGAAAGACAAGGCGTGGAGGAATTTGTCGAAGCGCTGACTAAAGAAGGCGTAGTCGTTGCTTTAGGTCATAGTGATGCAACGTATCAACAAGCGCAAAAAGCTGTTGATGCTGGAGCGTCCGTATTTGTCCATGCATTTAATGGAATGCGCGGCTTTACTCATCGTGAGCTTGGTATGGCTGGCGCAATGTTAAATATTAAAGAAGTATTTGCTGAATTGATTGCTGATGGTCATCATGTTCATCCAAAAGCTGTTGAATTATTAATTCAATCAATTGGTTATGAAAAAGTGGCTTTGATTACCGATTGTATGATGGCAGGTGGTATGCCAGATGGCGATTATGTTTTGGGTGAGTTTCCAGTTAAAGTAGCTAATGGTACCGCTCGCTTAAAAGAAGGAAATTTAGCAGGTAGTATTTTGAAATTGTATCAAGGAATGCAAAATGTAGTGAAATGGGGGATAGCGACACCTTATCAAGCAGTGATGATGGCAAGTTATATCCCGGCTGTTAGTTGTAATATTTCAGATGTATGTGGAGAAATTCGTAAAGATCGTGCAGCCGATTTTATTGTTTTAGATCAACAAATGAATTTACAAGCAACTTATTTAGATGGTATCAAGCGTTTTGATAGTAATGTAAAATAAAGTAAATGAAAAACGCGATATAAAATGAATTAGCCAAGTCATCCGAATGGTCAACAATCTTTTTTTTTATAAGACGTGTTGATCGTTCGGACTTTTGTTTAATCTCAGCTATTTTTACTTTAATTAACTATGTAAATTCTGTAAAAAATATGCTAGACGTGATACAATCACTGATAAAGATAAATGATTGAGGTGGAAAATTTGAAAATAGGTCTACGGACAATAAAAACAGTTATAGCAAGTGTTTTAGCGATGTTTATTGCGCAAAAGTTACATTTACTATATGCTTCGGCTGCGGGGATTATTGCCATTTTAAGCTTAGGGAATACTAAAAGAGCTTCATTATCAGCGGGATTAGGCCGTATATTTTCGTTAATTATTGCAATTATTATAGCCTTTATTTGTTTTCAGTTATTTGGCTATTCTCCTTGGTCATTTGGTTTATTTTTACTGGTGTTTATTCCTATTTCAGTACAGTTGAAGATTGCCGATGGTATTGTGGTGAATTCAGTGCTGATTACGCATTTTTTGATTGAACAAAGTTTTTCTATCCAAATGCTGATTAATGAGTTTTTACTGATGTTTATAGGGGTAGGTTTGGCTTTGTTGATGAATTTATATATGCCAAGCATGCAGAAATATTTAGAACAAGATATTGAGGAAATAGAAGAAGATTTTAGAACGATTTTATATGATTTAGCAGCTCATTTAAACCTAGAAAAAATTGCTCCATTAGAACAGAATTGCGAAAAATTAAAGCAAAAAATTCGGCAAGCTCAAAATAGAGCGCATTTACATCAACAAAATCATTGGACTTTTGAACAAGATTATTATACGGAATATTTTTCGATGCGTAGAACACAGCTTCGTTTGTTAAGTGATATGGTGAATTTATTGAGTGAAATTAATGTGGATGGGCTTTTTGTTGATGAGTTGCGAAAAGTCTTAATCAATACAGCACAAAATTTTGCTGAAAATAATGATGGTCAATTAATTCTAGCTGAAATTGAAAAAGTCTATCAAGCGTACCGTGAAAAAACTTTGCCACAAACTCGCGAGGAGTTTGAAAATCGTGCTTTACTATTTCAGTTTTTACAGTCTTTTAAAAGTTTTGTAGAAATCAAAGCGGTATTTTATCAAGGAAAAGTAAATTCTTTTTAAAATTTTAGGCAAAATAAGCGTTTAAGTAGTCAATAATATCAAAATTCGCTAGAATAATTTATAAGGAGGCTTTTTTATGAACGAAGTATATTTAGCAATTATTTTAGATGTAATTAATGAGAAATACTATTCTGAAGAAGTTTTTTGTCAAAATCAGTTAGCCATCGATGAGCAAGAATGGCATGAATGGAAGGCAGGTAAATACTCATTAACTGCTGAACAAACACAAAAAATCAAAAATCTTTTTACAGATTATGAATGGATGCTGTTCCAAAAGGTTTTAAGACAAACGGTTATCTATCCTGAAAAACGTAGCCAAGCAGTGAGTGAATATCGCCAAATGAAATTACAAATTGCCAAAAAATGGATGGATAGTAAAGTTGCTGAAATTGAATTATTGGATGATAGCTTAGAAAATCAAGAGTTTCAAGCACTGTTAATTGCAGTAGGCATTGATTATCATCGTTGGGGGTTTGATGATATTTTAACATTTAGAATTCCAGCCCGCCTGCAAAAACAATTAGCAAATGATCAGGTAAAATTAATAGCGTGGTTTGATGAACAAATGCAAGAATTAAAATAATATAGTTTGGAGGAATAATGAAGCAATACAAGAAGAAAAAACGTAAGAAACCATTATCTATCTCCTTGATATTATTGTCTATTTTAGTGATTTTTATGAGTTTTGTTTTTGTGTTGTCCGCATTGACAACGCAGGTAGAAGAACAACAACAGGTGAGTCAACTAACACCTGAGATGCAACAAAATCAATTTATTGAGCGTTTGGCACCTTATGCAAAGCAACTCCATCAAAAATATGGAGTGCTACCAAGTATTACATTAGGACAGGCAATTTTAGAGTCTGATTGGGGAAAAAGTGAATTAGCCAGTAAATATAATAATTTATTTGGTATTAAGGCATACGGCAATCAGCCTAAAATCACGCTATCGACTAAAGAATATGTCAATGAGCAATGGATTACCATTCAAGGTGATTTTAGAGTTTATCAATCTTTTGAAGAATCGATGGATGATCATGCCCAATTATTTATTCATGGCGTTGATTGGGATCCTAATAAATATCAACCTGTTTTGCAAGCTCAAAATTTTGAACAAGCAGCCGATGCATTGCAACAAGCAGGCTATGCCACTGATCCAACTTATGCTGAGAAAATTAAACAAGTGATCATTGCGCATCAATTGCAAAAATATGATGAGTAAAAGAGGATGAATGTTCGGTTATTTCCTAATCATTCATCCTTTTTTATGAGAATTTTTTCCTTTTTTCAATTTTTGGGGGCATTTTTATTGTTTTTTTCATGAAAATAATTCATAATATCAATGTGTTTTTCATAATTAATACGCTTATATATCGTCGTAATATGGTCGACAGTCTCTACCCAATACCGTAAATATTGGACTATAAGCAAAATTCGTTGCAGGCAACGCTTTTTTGCTTATTCAAAAAAGGCGTTGTTTTTTTGTGTATAACACAATAAATGTAAGGAGTTTTTAATCATGCAAACATTAATGAATCGAATTATGCAAGATGGTAATGTTTTAAATGGGGATGTATTAAAAGTTGATAGTTTTGTTACGCATCAAGTTGACCCTAGTTTAATGGCCGAAGTTGGTCAATGTTTTGCGGAAGTATTTAAAGATTATGGCATTACCAAAGTTGTTACTATTGAATCATCAGGAATTGTTCCAGCGATTTATACAGCGCAGCAACTCAAAGTACCAATGATTTTTGCGCGTAAATCTAAGAGCCTAACAATGGATGAAGAATTATTAACTGCCTCTGTATATTCATTTACAAAACAGGTGACAAGTACGGTAGCTATTTCAAGTAAATTTTTAACCAAAGAAGATCGCGTGTTAATTATTGATGATTTCTTAGCCAATGGACAAGCGGCTAAAGGATTAATTGAATTATGTCAAAAAGCAGAAGCTGAAGTTGTGGGTGTGGGGATTTTAATTGAAAAGGCCTTTCAATCAGGTAGAAAGCTATTAGAAGAAATGCAAGTAAAAGTGGTATCTTTAGCTCGTATTGAATCGTTAGAAAATGGTAAAATTCAATTTTTAGAAGGAGACGCATAGAATGAATCAAGTAACCAATGGTAAAGCGGCTGTTTTGGGATTACAGCATTTATTAGCAATGTATGCAGGAGCGGTGGCTGTTCCATTATTAATTGGCATGGGATTAGGGTTTAATGAAGCACAGATGACCTATTTAATTTCAATTGATATTTTTATGTGTGGGGTTGCCACTTTACTACAATTAACAGTAAATAAATTTTTTGGTATTGGCTTGCCCGTTGTTTTAGGTTGTGCCATTCAAGCAGTTTCTCCTTTAATCATCATTGGTTCAAAAAATGGCGTTGGTGCTATTTATGGATCAATTATCGCAGCAGGGATTTATGTAGTGTTAATTGCTGGTCTTTTCTCTAAAGTCAAGGTCTTATTCCCACCAATTGTAACTGGGACTGTCATTACTGTTATTGGTTTGACTTTGATTCCTGTTGCTATTACCAAAATGGGTGGTGGTAATGCGGCTGCTAAGGCTTTCGGAAATCCTAATTATTTAATTCAAGCAGCTATTACGATTTTACTAATTTTAGGTGTGCAGGCATTTGCTAAAGGATTCATTCGTTCAATTTCAGTATTAATTGGCTTAATTGGGGGTACTTTTGTAGCCTGGTTAATGGGTAATGTTGATTTTGCTGCAATTGGTCATGCACCAATTTTTCATGTTCCTCAACCTTTTTATTTTGGTATGCCCAAATTTGATATTTGGTCAATAGTGTTAATGATTATTATTTCAACAATTAGTATGGTTGAATCAACAGGGGTATATTTTGCCTTAGGTGATATAACTGGAAAAGCTATACAAGAAGAAGATTTGAAACGTGGTTATCGTGCAGAAGGATTAGCGGTTATTTTGGGTGGTATTTTTAATACTTTCCCATATACAGGGTTTTCACAAAATGTTGGTTTAGTGCAATTATCTGGTATTAAAACTACACGCCCAATTTATTTTTCTGCAATTTTTTTAATTATTCTAGGTTTATTTCCTAAAGTAGGCGCTGTTGCCCAAATTATTCCAGAACCAGTGCTAGGTGGTGGAATGTTAGTCATGTTTGGGATGGTGGCCGTTCAAGGAATGCGCATGTTATCAAAAGTAGATTTTACTGATGATAGAAATTTATTGATTGTTGCATTGTCGATTGGACTTGGCTTAGGATTTAATAGTTTACCAACACTTTTCCAACATTTACCTGCAACTGTCCAAATGTTTACAGGTAATGGTATCGTAATGAGCAGTATTACTGCGATTATTTTAAATCTTATATTCCATGGTGTAAGTGAAAAGAAATAATATTTAAGAGAGATTAGGTCTTTCTAATGAAGAATCTAATCTCTTTTTTTTACGAACATTAATGATGTTTGTTTATAAATCATTCGAATAAATTTTGACTTTTTAGGGAGCTACTTGCTAAAATGAAGAAGAAATGAATTAAAGGAGCGAACAACATGAAACCGTTAGTTGCTGTAGTCATGGGAAGCACTTCTGATTGGGATACCATGAAAGAAGCTTGTCAAATTTTAGAAGAATATCAAATCCCTTATGAAAAGAAAGTGATTTCTGCTCATCGTACGCCGGATTTAATGTTTCAATTTGCTAAATCATCTAGAGAAAAAGGCTTAAAAATTATTATTGCCGGTGCTGGTGGGGCAGCACATTTACCAGGAATGTTAGCTTCACAAACCACTTTACCAGTCATTGGCGTACCCGTTCAATCAAAAGCGTTAAACGGGCTGGATTCATTATTATCGATTGTACAAATGCCAGGTGGTGTTCCGGTTGCTACAACAGCCATCGGTAAAGCAGGTGCAATTAATGCAGGAATACTTGCAGTTGAGATGCTTTCAATGTATGATTTAAAGATAGCAGAGAAATTGTTTAAGAAAAGACAACTTACGGAAAAACTTGTCATAGAAAGTAGTGATCAACTTGTTTAAACCAATTATGCCTGGTGAAACGATTGGAATTGTCGGTGGAGGACAATTAGGTCGAATGATGGCATTAAGTGCAAAAAAAATGGGCTTTAAAGTAGGAATTTTAGATCCAACTGAAGATTGCCCTGCAGCACAGGTAGGTGATTGGCAAATTGTTGCCAGCTATGAGGACACCTATGCGCTTGAAGAAATGGCTCGTCGTTGTGCGGTGCTAACTTATGAATTTGAAAATGTTAGTGTCGAAAGTTTAAATGCAATTTTACCGATGTCTTATTTACCCCAAGGAACTGATTTATTGGCAATTACTCAAGATCGTTTACTTGAAAAAGCATTTTTAGAAGCGAATAATATTGTCATTGCACCATATTCGACGATTATTCACCCAACCGACATTCAAGAAGCGATTGAAGGGATTGGTTATCCATGTGTATTAAAAACGACTCGCGGAGGATATGATGGCAAAGGCCAGTATGTTTTATATGGCACTAAAGATTTAGCCCCATCAATGAATTTATTACGTCAAGGAACTTGTGAATTAGAAGCTTGGATTCCTTTTGAAAAAGAAATTTCGGTAATGGTTGCCGGTAATGGTAAAGAATATATTACATTTCCAGTAGTTGAAAACATTCATCGTAATAATATTTTACATGAGACCATTGCTCCAGCCAGAATTGCTGATGAAGTAGCAGAAGAAGCTAAAAAAATTGCACTAAGTATTGCGCAAGCCTTAAATTTACGTGGTGTACTAGGAATTGAAATGTTTTTAACTAATACTGGTAGTATTTATGTGAATGAATTAGCTCCTCGACCACATAATTCAGGTCATTATTCCATTGAAGCCTGCGATATGGACCAGTTTGACATGCACATTAGAGGAATTTGTGGTTGGCCATTAGCTACGCCGAAATTACTCAGTCCAGCAGTTATGGTTAATGTTTTAGGTGAACATCACACTGCTTGTCGTGAATTAATCTTAAAAGAAGCAAGTTGGCAATTCCATGATTATGGAAAAAAAGAAGTAAAAACTGGACGGAAAATGGGTCATATTACTATTGTAACTGATGATGTTGAACAAACTTTAAAAGAAATTCAGCAAACAAATATATGGAAATAAAGGAGACATTAATAAATGTTAGCACGCTATACAAGAGAAGAAATGGGAAACATCTGGACAGATCAGAATCGTTATCAAGCTTGGTTAGAAGTTGAAATCTTAGCGGACGAAGCTTGGGCTGAGTTAGGTGAGATTCCTAAAGAAGACGTTGCATTGATTCGAGAAAAAGCGACGTTTGATATCAATCGAATTTTAGAGATTGAAGAGATGACTAGACACGATGTGGTGGCATTTACGCGGGCGGTATCCGAATCTTTAGGGGAAGAACGTAAATGGGTTCATTATGGTTTGACTTCAACGGACGTGGTTGATACAGCTTATGGCTACTTAATCAAGCAAGCTAACGACCTATTACGTCAAGGATTAGCGCGCTTAACGCAAGTGATTGCTGCAAAAGCGAAAGAACATAAATATACGGTTATGATGGGACGAACACATGGAGTCCACGCTGAACCAACTACATTTGGCTTAAAATTAGCATTGTGGTATTCAGAAATGAAACGCAATATGGAGCGATTTGAGCATGCAGCCAAAGGTGTAGAAGCTGGTAAAATTAGTGGTGCTGTGGGTACTTTTGCCAATATTCCACCATTTGTTGAAGCTTATGTTTGTGAAAAATTGGGAATTCGACCACAGGAAATTTCTACCCAAGTTTTACCAAGAGATTTACATGCTGAATATTTGGCGACAATGGCTTTAATTGCTACAAGTATTGAAAAATTCGCAACTGAAATTCGTGGTTTGCAAAAGTCTGAAACCCGCGAAGTTGAAGAATTCTTTGCCAAAGGACAAAAAGGTTCTTCAGCGATGCCACATAAGCGTAACCCAATTGGTTCAGAAAATATGGCTGGCTTAGCTCGGGTAATCCGTGGTCACATGTTGACTGCTTATGAAAATGTGTCGTTATGGCATGAAAGAGATATTTCTCATTCTTCAGCAGAACGAATTATTATTCCTGATACTACCATTCTTTTAGATTACATGTTGCATCGTTTTAGCAATATTGTTGAAAAATTAACAGTCTTTCCTGAAAATATGAAACGCAATATGGATGCGACTTTTGGTTTAATCTATAGTCAACGTGTGATGTTGAAGTTAATCGATAAAGGATTAACTCGTGAACAAGCTTATGATTTAGTTCAACCGAACACAGCGAAAGCTTGGGATGAACAAACTGCTTTTCGCCCATTAATCGAAGCGGACCAACAGATTATGGCTCATTTAACTAGTGCAGATTTAGATGATGCATTTGATTACAATTATCACTTGAAAAATGTAGATGTCATTTTTGAACGAGTAGGTTTATAGAAAAAAGCTTATAAGTGTACATTTTACGTATGCTTATAAGCTTTTTTATTATAATTTTCAGATATATTGACTGATTGTTTTGTTGTAAACTGATTTAAACACGAACGTTAAAACAAATAAATTTATTTAATATAAATAAATAATTGATATTGATTAGATTCTATCTTAGAATGTGAATAGATGAATTAGTTTTAACAATTTATTAAATACTGAGGTGCAAAATGGAAAAGAAAGACTTGCTTTATGAAGGTAAAGCTAAAAAATTATACCAAACAACTGAAGAAAATGTGATTTTAGCGGAGTATATGGATCAAGCGACTGCCTTGAACGGACAGAAAAAAGATACTGTTTTGGGTAAAGGAGCAATGAATAACCAGATTACTTCGCTTGTTTTTGAAAAATTAAAAGCAGCGGGTGTACCAAGTCATTTTATTCGTAAAATATCAAAAACCGAACAATTGATTGAAAAAGTAGAAATTATTCCGTTAGAGGTTGTTGTTCGTAATTACGCTGCGGGTAGCTTTAGTAAACGCTTAGGTATTGAAGAAGGAACTCCTTTAGCTTTTCCAATTGTTGAGTTTTATTACAAAGATGATCAATTAAACGATCCTTTTATTAATGATAGCCACGTTTTAGTCTTAAATATTGCCAATAACGAAGAAATTCATCAGATAAAATCACTTGCTTTAAAAGTCAATGAAATTTTAAGTGCTTGGTTTAAAACGTTGGATATACAATTAATTGATTTCAAGATAGAAATTGGTCGTACCAAAGAAGGAAATCTATTGTTGGCCGATGAAATTTCACCAGATACTTGTCGCTTATGGGACAATACTACCCACGAACATCTTGATAAAGATATCTATCGTCGTGATTTAGGTGATCTAATTCCAGTATATCAAGAAGTTTTACGTAGAATCCAAAATGAACAAAATAAAAAATAAAGGAGTAAAATCATGGTTTTTGTAAAAGTTTATGTGACATATAAGGAGTCAGTTTTAGATCCTCAAGGCGAAGCGGTTAAAGGTGCATTACATCGTATGGGGTATGATGAAATTAAAGAAGTTAGAATTGGTAAATATTTTGAAATGCAAGTCACTCCAGGAGTAAGGCCTATTGCTGAAGTGGTTGAAGAAGCTTGTGATCGCTTATTGGCAAATGTGAATATGGAAACTTATCGCTTTGAGATTTTGGATGTGGAGGAAGTTTAAAATGAAATTTGCAGTCATTGTATTTCCTGGCTCCAATTGTGATTTAGATATGTTGTGGGCGCTTAAAGAAATTATGGGTGTCCAAGCAGAATATGTCCGACATGATGCAACTAGTCTAGCAGGTTTTGATGGTGTCTTTTTACCTGGTGGTTTTTCGTACGGAGATGCATTAAGATGTGGAGCAATTGCAAGATTTTCTAACATCATGTCAGAAGTCATTCGTTTTGCTAAGGAAGGTAAAATTGTTTTTGGTACTTGTAATGGATTTCAAATCTTAACAGAGGCCGGTTTATTACCAGGTAGTTTGATTCGTAATCAGTCCTTACATTTCGTATGTAAGACAGTTGGCCTAAAGGTGGTAAATAATCAAACGAATTTTACTAGTGAATATCGAAAGGATGAAATCATCCAAATTCCGGTTGCTCATGGGGAAGGAAATTATTTCTGTGATCAGGAAACTTTGGAAAAACTAAAAGCTAATAATCAAATTGTTTTTACTTACACAGAAGATATTAATGGATCGGTTGAAAATATTGCCGGCATTTGTAATGAAAGAGGAAATGTATTGGGCATGATGCCTCATCCAGAAAGAGCGGTTGAATCTTTGTTAGGAAGTGCTGATGGCAAACGTTTCTTCGCCTCTATTTTGAAAAATTTTGGAAAGGTGACACAAAATTAATGAAAGCATTTATTGAACCAACGCCTCAAGAAATAAAAGATCAGAAAATTTATGCACAGTGGGGGCTGACTGATGAAGAATATGGCATGATTGAGAAAATTTTAAACCGTCTTCCTAATTACACTGAAGCAGGGTTATTTTCAGTGATGTGGAGTGAACATTGTTCTTATAAAAATTCTAAACCGGTTTTAAAAAAATTTCCAACAAGTGGTAAGCAAGTCCTGCAAGGTCCGGGTGAAGGGGCTGGGATTGTTGATATTGGTGATGGTCAAGCCGTAGTTTTTAAAGCGGAAAGTCATAATCACCCTTCGGCAGTTGAACCTTATGAAGGAGCAGCCACTGGTGTCGGTGGTATTATTCGCGATATTTTCAGTATGGGTGCTAGACCGATTGCTATTTTAGATTCACTTCGTTTTGGTGAATTAGACAATAATCGAACTAAATATTTATTAGAAGAAGTAGTTGCAGGTATTAGCGGATATGGTAACTGTATTGGTATCCCAACTGTTGGGGGAGAAGTCGCCTTTGATCCTTGTTATGAAGGAAATCCATTAGTCAATGCCATGTGTGTTGGCTTAATTGATCATAAAGATATTCAAAAAGGCCAAGCAAAAGGTGTAGGTAATAAAATTATGTATGTCGGCGCTAAAACTGGTCGTGATGGGATTCATGGAGCGACTTTTGCGTCAGAAGAATTTGTTGAAGGTGAGGAGCAACAACGTTCAGCAGTTCAAGTAGGAAATCCTTTTATGGAAAAACTATTGTTGGAAGCCTGTTTGGAATTAATTATTGACCATGCGGATATTTTAGTAGGGATCCAAGATATGGGGGCAGCTGGCTTGGTGTCATCTAGTTCCGAGATGGCTTCTAAGGCTGGTTCAGGACTTAAGCTTTATTTAGATGATGTTCCTCAGCGCGAAACCAACATGACGCCTTATGAAATGATGCTTTCAGAATCGCAAGAACGTATGTTGATTTGTGTCAAACAAGGTTGTGAACAACAAGTTGTTGAATTATTTAAAAAATACGACTTAGATGCTGTTTCCATTGGTGAGGTGACTGATGATGGTTTATATCGTTTATATCATAAAGGTCAAGAAGTAGCTAACATTCCAGTTGATGCTTTAGCAGAAGATGCACCAGTATATCATAAAAATTATCAAGAACCAGCTCGTATCAAGGCTTTTGAAGAACTTCCTGATTTTATACCGGTAATTGAAGATGCTACCAAAACCTTTTTAGATTTGTTGCAACAACCAACGATTGCATCGAAAAAATCAATTTATGAAACCTACGATTATCAAGTACGTACTAACACAGTGGTGACACCAGGTAGCGATGCAGCGGTTTTGCGAATTCGCGGAACCAATAAAGCTTTGGCAATGACTACGGATTGTAATGCTCGTTATTTATATTTAAATCCAGAAATTGGTGGACAAATTGCAGTTAGTGAGGCCGCGCGAAATATTGTAGCTAGTGGGGGGCGTCCTTTAGCGATTACTGACTGTTTGAACTATGGCTCTCCAGATAAACCAGAAGGATTCTGGGAATTATGGACTTCAGCAGATGGCATTGCCAAAGCTTGTCAAGTATTAGACACCCCAGTGATTTCAGGAAATGTTTCTTTATATAATGAAACGAATGGAAAAGCCATTTATCCAACACCGATGATAGGCATGGTCGGTTTAGTAGAAGATTTAAAACATATTACTACACAAGATTTTAAACGTGTAGGCGACAAAATCTATGTTGTAGGGGAAACATCAGCTGATTTTAACGGCTCTGAGTTACAAAAAATGTTACTTCAGCGGATTGAAGGTCGTTTAATGGATTTTGATTTAGCAGTCGAAAAAGCGAATCAAGATTTAGTATTACAAGCTATTCAAACTGGCTTAGTGGCTAGTTGTCATGATTGTAGTGAAGGTGGCTTATCTGTTGCAATCGCTGAAAGTTGTTTTAAAAATGAGTTAGCTGCTCAGGTAACTTTTGACTTTGAACAAGCATTATTATTTTCTGAAACACAGTCACGTTTTGTCTTGTCTATTCAACCACAACATCAAACAGCTTTTGAAAACTTGATGGGTGAAAAGGCGAAGTTAGTCGGTGAAGTAATTCAGGGAGAACAATTGATAATGAATACAACCACGGGTAGTATTGTAGTTTCTGTGAAGCAAGCGAAACAATTATGGGAGGATGCGATTACGTGTCTTATGAAGTAAAAAGCTTAAATGAAGAATGTGGCATTTTTGGCGTTTGGGGCCACCCTGATGCTAGTAAAGTGACCTATTTTGGTTTGCATAGTCTGCAACATCGTGGACAAGAAGGCGCAGGCATTGTTTCAACGGATGGAAAGAAGCTTTATGGTCATCGTGATTTAGGATTATTAGCTGAAGTGTTTTCAGATGAACGTAAGCTTAATCAACTGATTGGTGATGCAGCAATCGGTCATGTGCGTTATGCCACAGCAGGTAATGGTAGCGTTGATAATATTCAACCGTTTCTATTTAAATTTTATAATGGAAGTTATGGCTTGGCGCACAATGGCAATTTGACCAATGCGAAAAGTTTGCGCAAACGTTTAGAACAAGAAGGGGCGATTTTCCATTCTAATTCTGATACGGAAATTTTGATGCATTTGATTCGCAAAAGTCATCGTCCAACTTTAGTCGATCAATTAAAAGAAGCGCTTAATCAAGTGAAGGGCGGCTTTGCTTATCTGTTGTTAACGGAAGAGGCGATGATTGCTGCCCTTGATCCGAATGGTTTTCGTCCGTTAGCAATCGGCCAAATGAAAAATGGGGCCTATGTCATTGCTTCTGAAACTTGTGCCTTAGAAGTCATTGGGGCAAGCTTTGTTCGTGATGTTAAGCCTGGTGAAATAATTATTATCAATGATGAAGGCATTCAAATTGAACAATATACGACAGATACCCAATATGCGATTTGCTCGATGGAATTCATTTACTTTGCGCGACCAGATTCAAATATTGCTGGAGTCAATGTACATACCGCGCGAAAAAATATGGGGCGTATACTTGCTAAAGAAGCGGCAGTTGAAGCGGATATGGTAATCGGTGTACCTAATTCTTCACTTTCGGCCGCTAGTGGTTATGCTGAAAGCTCAGGGATTCCTTATGAAATGGGCTTGGTTAAAAATCAATATGTTGCTAGAACCTTTATTCAACCGACTCAAGAATTAAGGGAACAAGGGGTGCGGATGAAGCTGTCAGCAGTGCGTGGAGTAGTGGAAGGCAAACGATTGATTTTAGTAGATGATTCAATTGTCCGAGGTACAACGAGTCGTCGAATTGTTCGTTTGCTTAAGGAAGCTGGTGCCAAAGAGGTGCATTTACGAATTGCTTCTCCACCGTTAAAATATCCATGTTTTTATGGTATTGATATTCAGACACGTAAGGAATTGATTGCAGCTAATTACTCAATTGAGCAGATGCGTGAAATGATTGGTTGTGATAGCTTAAGCTTTTTAAGTGAACAAGGCTTGATTGATGCGATTGGACTAGATTTTGATGCGCCTTATACAGGGTTATGTATGGCCTATTTCAATGGTGATTATCCAACTCCGTTATATGATTATGAAGATCAATATCGTCGTTCACTCAAAGAGAAGACAGAATTTTTTAAAGGATAAGGAGATAAATGATGGGCAATGCATATGCGAAAGCCGGCGTTGATGTAGAAGCTGGCTATGAAGTGGTAAAGAGAATTCAAAAGCATGTACAAAAAACTGAACGTTTAGGTGTAATGAGTGCTTTAGGTGGCTTTGGCGGTTGCTTTGATCTAAGTGCACTTAAGATTAAAGAGCCTGTCTTGGTTTCTGGAACAGATGGTGTTGGTACCAAATTAATGATTGCGATTCAAGAAGATATGCACGAGACAATTGGGATTGATTGTGTGGCTATGTGTGTAAATGACATTGTTGCCCAAGGTGCGGAGCCGCTATATTTCTTAGACTATATTGCAACGGGGAAAAATATTCCTGAACGTTTAGAAAAAGTTGTAGCCGGTGTTGCTGAAGGGTGTGTGCAGGCGAATGCGGCTTTAATCGGTGGCGAAACCGCTGAGATGCCTGGAATGTATGGGGAAGATGACTATGATTTAGCTGGTTTTGCAGTAGGGATTGCTGAAAAGTCTGCGCTCATTCAAAAAGAAAAGGTTAAAGTTGGGGATGTATTAATCGGCTTACCCTCATCAGGTATTCATTCCAATGGTTATTCACTTGTTCGTAAGGTTTTCTTTGAGCAAAATGATTTTCATGGCGAAACAATATTGCCAGAGCTTAATCAACCCTTAAAAGAGGTCTTATTAACACCAACTAGAATTTATGTCCAAGCCTTGTTACCATTGATTAAGCAAGGGTTAATCAATGGGATTGCGCATATCACTGGCGGTGGCTTTATTGAAAATGTGCCTAGAATGTTTGCGGATAATCTAGCTGCTCAAATTCAAGAGAGGACTTGGCCAAATTTACCAATTTTTGACTGTCTAGAAAAATATGGAAATATTAATCATACAGAAATGTTTGAAATTTTTAATATGGGCTTAGGCATGATTTTAGCTGTTTCACCAGAACAGGTTGACCAAGTGTTGCAGATTTTACAAAGGAATCATGAATCGGCTTATATTATTGGTAAAATGGTCGAAAAAGCAACGACAAGTGTGGAAATTGTGGAGGAAAATAAATGAAGGTGGCAATCTTAGCTTCTGGAAATGGGAGTAACTTTGAAGCTTTAGCGCAGCAATTTCAAGCTGGATTACTTGCAGCTGAGCTAGCCTTTGTTTTTAGTGATCATCATGACGCTTATGTGCTTGAACGGGCGAAACGGTTAAAGGTTCCTTTTTATAGCTTTGAGGTCAAAGAATTTGCGAATAAGCAAGCTTATGAGAAAGCATTGCTAGCACTTTTAGAAAAGGAACAAATTGATCTAATTGTTTTAGCGGGTTATATGCGAATTATCGGTAAAACTCTACTGGCTAAGTTTAGCAATCGGATTATCAATATTCATCCTTCCTTATTGCCGAGTTTTCCTGGGCTGCATGGGATTAAGGATGCTTTTGACTATGGGGTAAAGGTCACCGGTGTAACGGTGCATGTCGTTGATGACGGCGTAGACACAGGACCGATTATTGCACAGGAGCCCGTCATGATTTCACCTATGGATACGTTAGCTACGCTAGAAGAGAAAATTCATCAGGTGGAGCATCGCCTTTATCCAAATGTTTTACGTAAAATCATCAATGAAAAAAATCAATGAAATGGGGAATAAATGTTCATGAAAAGACGTGCCTTACTAAGTGTATCTGACAAAACAGGATTAGTGGAATTTGCTCGCGTATTAGTAGCTGCTGGTGTTGAAATTATTTCGACTGGTGGAACCAAAAAAGTATTAGATGAGCAAAATATTCCAACCATTGGTATTGAAGAGGTAACTGGCTTTCCAGAAATGCTAGATGGTCGGGTTAAAACCTTACATCCAAAAATTCATGGTGGCTTACTTGGTCGTCGCGATCTTGCTAGTCATCTAGAAGCGATGCAAGCACACGAGATTACGCCAATTGATTTTGTGGTGGTCAATTTATATCCTTTTAAAGAAACGATTGTAAAACCTGATGTAACTGAAGCAGATGCGATTGAAAATATCGATATCGGTGGTCCTAGTATGTTGCGTTCGGCGGCTAAAAATTTTGCTAGTGTTACCGTAATTGTTGATCCAAGTGACTATGACAAGGTAGCTGAAGAAATTAAAGCAAACGGACAGACTAGCCTTGAAACACGCAAAAGCTTGGCTGCTAAGACCTTTCGTCATACAGCGAGCTATGACGCTTTGATTGCTCAATACTTTAGCCAAATTGTTGGTGAAACGACTCCTGAAAAACTAACGCTGACTTATGATTTACGACAAACATTGCGTTATGGCGAAAACAGTCATCAACAAGCATCGTTTTATCGTTCGACCTTACCTAAGGCTTATTCAATGGCCAGCGCTACGCAATTAAATGGTAAAGAATTATCCTATAATAATATCAAAGATGCCGATGCAGCTATTCGGATTATTCGTGAATTTACAGAACCGACTGCTGTTGCTTTAAAACATATGAACCCATGTGGAATTGGTACAGGACCAACGATTAAAGCCGCGTTTGATCGCTGTTTTGATGCCGATAAAGTTTCTATTTTTGGTGGCATTATCGTCTTAAATCGTCCGGTTGATTTACCGACGGCTGAAGTGATGCGTTCAATTTTCTTAGAATTAATTATTGCCCCAAGCTTTGAAGAGGATGCTTTGGCTTTGCTTGCCCAAAAGAAGAATTTACGGCTTTTAACGCTTGATTTTTCAGAAAAGAATACCGAGGAAGATGAATTTGTTTCTGTATTGGGCGGTTTATTAGTACAAAATCAAGATGTCATCGAAGAAAATCCTGAAAACTGGCAAGTCGTAACAAAACGTCAACCAACTGAAACAGAAATGCAGGCTTTAATTTTTGCGTGGAAAGCAGTGAAGCATGTGAAATCTAATGCTATTCTTTTAGCGAATGAGCATCAAACAGTTGGTATAGGTGCTGGTCAAATGAATCGGGTAGGTTCTGTGAAAATTGCTGTTGAGCAAGCAAAAGCAGCTGGCAAGCTTGAAGGCGCTGTGATGAGTTCTGATGCATTCTTCCCAATGAGTGACTCAGTTGAATATGCTGCTCAAAATGGGATTCAAGCAATTATTCAACCTGGAGGCAGTATAAAAGATCAAGATTCCATTGATATGGCCGACAAATACGGTATTGCAATGGTGTTTACTAACGTTCGTCATTTTAGACATTAAGAGAGGAATCGACAAATGAAGATATTAGTGATTGGTAGTGGTGGTCGTGAACATGCCATTTGCCGTAAATTATTAGAAGATGCACAGGTTGAAGCGGTCTTTTGCGCGAAAGGCAATCCAGGAATGCGAAAGGATGGCGTTCAGCTAGTTGATATTGCTGAAAATGATCATGAAGCTTTGATTCAATTTGTAAAAAGTCAGCAGATTGACTGGACATTTGTTGGACCAGAAATTCCACTTCTAAACGGGATTGTGAATGATTTTCAAGCTGCAGATTTAAAAATCTTTGGTCCAAACCAAGCTGCTGCTATGATTGAAGGGTCAAAAGATTTTGCGAAACAGCTAATGATTGATTATCAAATTCCAACTGCAAAATATCAGACCTTTAGTGACTTTGAAGCGGCGAAAGCCTATGTTTTAGCAAATGGTGCGCCAATTGTCATTAAAGCAGATGGTCTAGCTGCCGGTAAAGGTGTGGTTGTTGCAATGGATGAAGAAGAAGCAATCAGAGCCTTAGAAGCCATGTTAGTCAATCACAAGTTTGGTAAAAGCTCAGCTAAGGTGGTCATTGAAGAATTTCTTGAAGGTGAAGAATTCTCCTTGCTTTCTTTTGTTAAAGGCAAACAAGTCTATCCAATGGTGATTGCCCAAGATCACAAACGTATTTTTGATGGGGATAAAGGTCCAAATACTGGTGGAATGGGGGCTTATTCGCCAGTCCCTCAAATTCCAGCTGAAATGGTAGCTGATGCCATTGATCAAATTGTGCAAAAAGCTGCAGATGGTATGGTTGATCGCCAAACGCCATTTACGGGTATTTTATATGCTGGGTTGATTGCAACAGCTGAAGGGCCAAAGGTGATTGAGTTCAATGCGCGATTTGGTGATCCAGAAACTCAAGTGGTGTTACCGCGCTTAAAATCAAGCTTGGCTCAGATTATTGAGGATTTACTAAATGATCGCACGCCTCTGATTGAATGGCATGACTTTGCTACCTTAGGCGTTGTTGTCACAGCACCAGGCTATCCGGATGAGTATCAAAAAGATATTCCTTTACCGGTATTAGCTAATACAGATATCCAACAAGTCTACTATGCCGGCGTGAAAGAGCAGCAAAATCAGTTATATTCAAATGGTGGTCGGGTCTTTTTGGTGTCAGCGCAAGGGAAAAATCTAGAGGAAGCACAAAAAAACGTTTATGACTATCTCAATAAGCAACAATTAAACGAATTTTATTATCGCAAGGATATTGGCTTCAAAGCATTTAAATAACTACGAAAAATATCGAAGCATACTCTTTTATGCTTCGATATTTTTTGTAGAAAACGCTTTACATCGAATAAAAAGTGTTCTAAAATGAACTTTTGGAGGTGTGTAAAATGAAAAAAATTAAATTTGGTACAACGAATGAACAAGTGTCAGCTGTTGTGTTTGGTTGCATGCGCTTAAATAAGGCGCAAGATCCAGTTGAAGTGATTCAAACGGCATATGATCATGGAATTACTTTTATTGACCATGCGGATATTTATGGCGGAGGCGATTGTGAAACGATTTTTGCCGATGCTTTAGCAAAGACTTCAATTAAACGAGAAGATTTATTCATCCAATCAAAATGTGGGATTATTCCAGGAAAGCTATTTGATTTTTCAAAAGAACATATTATTGAAGCGGTAGAAGGTAGTCTAAAACGTTTACGTGTGGATTACTTAGATTCTTTATTATTACATAGACCGGATGCTTGGATGGATCCATTTGAAGTGAACGAAGCGTTTGAAGCTTTGCACCAAGCGGGTAAAGTGCGTTATTTTGGTGTAAGCAATCAAAATCCTATGCAAATTGAATTTTTGAAAAAGGGTGTTCAACAACCTTTAGTAGCGAATCAACTACAATTTGGTTTGATGCATACGGGCATGATTGATCAAGAGCTACAAGTAAATATGAAGACACCGGGAAGTTTTGATCATGATGGTGGGTTGTTGATGTATTCACGTCTGCATGACATGACTATCCAAGCATGGTCACCTTACCAATATGGTTTCTTTGAAGGCGTCTTTATTGGCAATGAGAAATTCCCAGAGTTAAACCAAGCCTTAGAAGAAATGGCTGAAAAATATGGCATTACACCAACTGGCTTAGCGAGTGCCTGGATTTTAAGTCATCCAGCTAATTTCCAAGTCATTGCTGGTACAATGACCCCAAGTCGTATCGTTGAAATTGCGAAGTCTAGCGAGGTTCAACTAAGCAAAGAGGATTGGTATAAGCTTTATCTTGCTGCTGGCAATATGCTACCTTAAGAATTTTTAAAGGAATGTTCGGGATTTTGCGAACATTCCTTTATTTTTTTATTGATTTACACTAAAATTGCTTGCAATTATAGGTGACTATTCGTTAAACTACTCAATGGTGTTAAGAAAACACTATATTTTGCCTCGTTGAAAGGATGAGAGAGAATGTTTGATATGAAAGTTTTTGATTATGAGGATATTCAACTGATACCAAACAAATGTATTGTAAATAGCCGTTCAGAATGTGATACAACGGTAACTTTAGGAAAGCATCGTTTTAAAATGCCAGTGGTTCCAGCTAATATGCAAACCATTGTTGATGAGCCTATTGCGGAATTCTTAGCTGAAAACGGCTATTTTTATATCATGCATCGTTTTGACGAAGAAGCGCGTATACCTTTTATCAAAAAAATGAAGGCTAAAAATTTAATTACCTCAATTTCTGTAGGCGTAAAGGCTGGAGAATATATCTTTATTGAACAGCTTGCTTCTGAAAACTTAGTCCCTGATTATATTACAATTGATATTGCACATGGCCACGCTAATTCAGTTATCGAAATGATTCAACACATTAAACGTTTGTTACCGGATACTTTTGTAATTGCTGGGAATGTTGGTACACCTGAAGCTGTTCGTGAACTTGAAAATGCAGGTGCTGATGCAACCAAAGTTGGAATTGGTCCAGGTAAGGTTTGTATTACCAAAATTAAAACCGGTTTTGGTACAGGCGGTTGGCAGCTTGCTGCTTTACGTTGGTGTGCTAAGGCCGCACGTAAACCTTTAATTGCTGATGGAGGCATTCGCACACACGGCGATATTGCTAAATCTGTACGTTTTGGGGCAACGATGGTGATGATTGGTTCATTATTTGCCGGCCATGAAGAATCACCCGGTGAAACAAAAGTAGAAAATGGAGTTGTCTATAAGGAATACTTTGGTTCAGCCTCAGAGTTTCAAAAAGGTGAACGTAAAAATGTTGAAGGGAAAAAGATTTGGATTCAACACAAAGGTTCTTTAAAAGATACATTAATTGAAATGCAACAGGATTTACAGTCTTCTATCTCTTATGCAGGTGGGAAAGATTTAGAAGCCATTCGTAAAGTGGATTATGTCATCGTGAAAAATTCTATCTTTAATGGCGATACAATTTAATATTAAAGATTGATAGGGATAAGAGTGATTTATCGGATTACTCTTATCTTTTTTTGTGCTGTGTTGAAAAATCAGAAAAGTGTTATAGTCAAAAAATACAACAAAAATTCATTAGAATATCTGGAGATTGTTAGAATAGTATTAAAAAACAATCTTTTTGATTGCTCAATACTTAACAGATAGATTAACTGTATTAATTGTTGTTGGTTTTAGCTGCAGATTTATTTGTAAATAGAAAACGCTTGCTAAATGTGATTTGTTTCACGAAAATATCTGTTTTTATCCTGCTTTTTTCAAAATAAAATAGTGCATAATACTTGTCTTTCATAAAAAAAAATGATAGCTTATATTTGTAAACGATTGTATTAGTGATACAGATTAGTTAGTCTGTTACAATTAAAGTAAATGTAAGGAAGTGTGATCAGATGACAAAGAAAACAACAATTGACTTTGAGGCTTTGTTAGAAAAAGTAAATGCTGATTTTCCAACTTATCAAGTACTTGATCAAGATGGAAATGTAGTAAATCCCGACTTAATGCCTGAATTAAGCGATGAAGAATTAGTCGAATTAATGACACGTATGGTGTGGTCTCGTGTATTACATCAACGCTCAACTGCATTAAATAGACAAGGTCGTCTTGGTTTCTATGCGCCAACTGCTGGACAAGAAGCTAGCCAGTTAGCCAGTCATTTTGCTTTTGAAAAAGAAGATGTATTATTACCAGGTTATCGTGATGTCCCACAATTAATTCAACACGGATTACCGTTAAAAGAAGCATTTTTATGGTCACGTGGACATGTTGCAGGAAACCTTTATCCTGAAGAATTGAAAGCATTACCACCTCAAATCATCATCGGAGCGCAATATGTGCAAGCTGCCGGTGTTGCTTTAGGTCTTAAAAAACGTAATAAGAAAAATGTTGTCTTTACCTATACTGGTGATGGAGGTTCTTCACAAGGGGATTTCTATGAAGCAATCAATATTGCCGGAGCTTATAAAGCCAACGCAGTCTTTTACATTCAAAATAATGGATTTGCCATTTCAACTCCTCGCGATAAACAAACCAGTGCAGAAACATTAGCTCAAAAAGCAGTTGCTGCGGGGATTCCAGGTATCCAAGTAGATGGTATGGATCCACTTGCCGTTTATGCGGTATCAAAATTAGCTCGTGATTGGTCAATTGCTGGTAATGGTCCAGTGTTAATTGAAACGTTAACTTATCGTTATGGTCCACATACATTATCCGGTGACGACCCAACACGTTACCGTTCAAAAGAAATGGATGATGAGTGGGAACTAAAAGATCCATTGATTCGTTTCCGTAAATACTTAGAAGCAAAAGGCTTATGGTCTGAATCGAAAGAAGAAGCGGTAATTGAACAAGCGAAAGAAGACATTAAAGAAGCGATTGCAGAAGCTGACCGTGTTCCAAAACAAAAAGTTTCTGATTTCTTAAAGAATATGTTTGAAGTTCAACCACAAACAATTAAAGAACAAATCGAATTTTATGAAGCGAAGGAGTCGAAATAATTATGGCACAAAAGACAATGATTCAAGCAATCACTGACGCCTTAGCCTTAGAGTTAGCAAATGATGAGAATGTATTAATTTTTGGTGAAGACGTTGGTAAAAACGGAGGGGTATTCCGTGCGACTGAAGGCCTACAAGAAAAATTTGGTGAAGATCGTGTATTTGATACACCGTTAGCTGAATCTGGAATTGCTGGTATGGCATTTGGTTTAGCTTTAGAAGGTTATCGCCCAGTGCCTGAGTTACAATTCTTCGGTTTCGTTTTTGAAGCGATGGATGAAGTTGTTGCACAAATTGCCCGTACTCGTTACCGTATGGGTGGCACACGTAATATGCCAGTGACTATTCGTTCACCATTTGGTGGTGGGGTGCATACGCCAGAATTGCACTCAGATAACTTAGAAGGTTTGATTGCGCAATCACCTGGTATTCGTGTAGTGATTCCTTCAAATCCATATGATGCAAAAGGATTATTAATTGCTTCTATTCGTAGCAATGATCCAGTTGTTTTCTTAGAACATATGAAATTATATCGTTCTTTCCGTGAGGAAGTGCCAGATGAAGCATACGAAGTGCCATTAGATAAAGCGGCAGTTACTCGCGAAGGAAAAGACGTTTCAATCATTACTTATGGTGCGATGGTACGTGAAGCAATTAAAGCAGCTGATAATTTAGCAAAAGAAGGTATTGATGCTGAAATTATCGACTTACGTACAGTGGCTCCATTAGATATTGATACAATTATTGCTTCTGTTGAAAAAACAGGTCGAGTGGTAATCGTTCAAGAAGCGCAACGTCAAGCGGGTGTTGGTGCGATGGTTGCTTCTGAAATTGCAGAACGTGCAATTCTTTCATTAGAAGCACCTATTGGTCGTGTAAGTGCTCCAGATACAGTCTTCCCATTTGGTCAAGCTGAAAATATTTGGTTACCAAATGCTACTGACATTGAAGAAAAAGTGAAAGAAATCGTGAATTTCTAGGCTTAAGAAAGGGAGAAAATCAATGGCATTTCAATTTAAATTACCAGATATTGGTGAAGGTATTGCAGAAGGCGAAATCGTAAAATGGTTCGTTAAAGTCGGCGATACCATCAATGAAGATGATACTTTATTAGAAGTACAAAATGATAAATCAGTGGAAGAAATTCCATCTCCAGTAACCGGTGTGGTAAAAAATATCTTAGTTTCAGAAGGTACAGTAGCTAGTGTTGGTGATGTATTAGTTGAAATTGATGCACCTGGTCACGAAGACAATGCTGCTCCAGCTGCTGCTCCTGCTCAAGAAGCAGCACCTACAGCAAATGCAGGTAGCTTCTTCCAATTTAAATTACCGGATATCGGTGAAGGGATTGCAGAAGGCGAAATCGTAAAATGGTTTGTTAAAGTCGGCGATACCATCAATGAAGATGATACTTTATTAGAAGTACAAAATGATAAATCAGTGGAAGAAATTCCATCTCCAGTAACCGGTGTGGTGAAAAATATCTTAGTTTCAGAAGGTACAGTAGCGACAGTTGGTGATGTGTTAGTTGAAATTGATGCACCTGGTCATAATGGCCCAGCTACTGCGACTGCAAGTGCGCCTAGTGCTGAAACTGCTACACCAGCTGCTCAAGCTCCAGCAACTGTGGTAACTGCAGCTAATCCAAATAAACGTGTATTGGCAATGCCATCTGTTCGCCAATATGCACGTGAAAAAGATGTTGATATCACTTTAGTTACACCAAGTGGAAAAGGTGGACGTGTAATTAAAGCGGATATTGATCAATTCTTAGCTGGTGGTGCTCCTGTCCAAGCTGCTGCTGCGCCTGCAAGTGCTCCTGTTCAAGAAGTACAAGCAACTACAACTCCAGCAGCTGCTCCAGTAAAAGCACCTGAAGTGAAGAAACCATTTACTTCAAATCTTGCTGAGCTTGAAACACGTGAGAAAATGTCAGCTACACGTAAAGCAATCTCTAAAGCGATGGTTAACAGCAAACATACAGCGCCACATGTTACGTTACATGATGAAGTGGAAGTATCTAAATTATGGGATCAACGTAAGAAATTTAAAGATGTTGCTGCAGCAAATGGTACTAAATTAACCTTCTTACCATATATCGTTAAAGCATTAACTGCAACAGTGAAGAAATATCCTATCTTGAACGCTTCAATTGATGATGCAAGTCAAGAAATTGTCTTCAAACATTATTACAATATCGGTATTGCAACAGATACCGACCATGGTTTATATGTACCGAATGTAAAAGATGCAGATCGCAAAGGCTTGTTTGCGATTGCGGACGAAATTAATGCCAAAGCTAAATTAGCTCATGAAGGCAAATTAGCTGCTGAAGATATGCGAAATGGTTCAATTACCATCAGTAATATTGGTTCTGTTGGTGGTGGTTGGTTCACACCAGTTATTAACTATCCAGAAGTTGCTATTTTAGGTGTAGGTACCATTACCCAACAACCTATTGTCAATGCTGAAGGTGAATTAGCTGTTGGTCGTGTGATGAAATTATCACTAAGCTTTGACCACCGTATTGTTGATGGTGCAACTGCCCAACAAGCGATGAATAATATTAAACGTTTATTAGCTGATCCAGAGCTATTATTAATGGAAGGATGATAGATAAATGGTAGTAGGAGATTTCGCTGTAGAATTAGATACAGTCGTAATTGGAGCTGGACCTGGTGGATATGTGGCTGCAATTCGTGCTGCACAATTAGGTCAAAAAGTTGCCATTATTGAACGTGAATATATCGGTGGGGTATGTTTAAATGTCGGATGTATTCCATCTAAAGCATTGATTGCTGCAGGGCATCATTATCAAGAGTCTTTAGATTCAACGATGTTTGGCGTGAGTGCAGAAAATGTGACTTTAGATTTTGAAAAAACACAAGATTGGAAAGATAATGGCGTTGTTAAAAAATTAACAACTGGTGTCTCTTTCTTGCTTAAGAAAAATAAAGTTGAAGTGATTACTGGTTCTGCCTTTTTCGTTGATGACCATACTTTACGTGTAATCAATGATGATGCTGCACAAACTTATTCATTTAATAATGCAATTGTGGCAACTGGTTCTCGCCCAATCGAAATCAAAGGCTTCAAATTTGGTGGTCGCATTTTAGATTCTACTGGTGGATTGGCATTAAAAGAAGTACCTAAGAAATTTGTCATCATCGGTGGTGGGGTTATCGGTGCTGAATTAGGAGGCGCTTATGCTAACCTAGGTGCTGAAGTGACTATTTTAGAAGGTTCACCACAAATCTTGCCAACCTTTGAAAAAGATATGGTGAAACTTGTTGAAGATGACTTTAATAAAAAAGGCATCCAAGTGATTACCAATGCGATGGCTAAAGAAGCAATCGACAATGGTTCATCTGTAACGGTTAAATATGAAGTCGATGGTAAAGAGCAATCAATCGTAGCTGATTATGTGATGGTTACAGTTGGTCGCCGTCCGAATACAGATGACATGGGCTTAGAGCAAGCGGGTGTTGAAATTGGTGAACGTGGTTTAATTCCGGTTGATGCTCAAGGTCGTACCAATGTGAAAAATATCTACGCAATCGGTGACATTGTTCCAGGTGCTGCGCTTGCACATAAAGCAAGTTATGAAGCCAAAATTGCTGCTGAAGCAATCTCTGGTAAGAAAGTGGCAGTTGATTACAAAGCAATGCCTGCCGTAGCCTTTACAGATCCTGAATTGGCAACTGTTGGTATGACTATTGCTGAAGCAAAGGCTGCTGGATTAAAAGCTAAATCATATAAATTCCCATTATCAGGTAATGGTCGTGCTATTTCTTTAGGTAAAACGGAAGGCTTTGTCCGTCTAGTTACTACTGAAGAAGATAATGTCATTATCGGTGCACAGGTTGCTGGTGTGGGTGCAAGTGATATGATTTCTGAATTATCATTGGCTGTTGAATCAGGGATGAATGCCGAAGATATCGCTTTAACGATTCATCCACATCCATCTTTAGGTGAGATTGTAATGGATACAGCTGAACTAGCTTTAGGCTTACCAATTCATATTTAATGATATTTGATTTAAAAAGAGGTTTCGATAATGAAACCTCTTTTTGTTTTTATATAAAAACAAAATTCGTTATGATATAATAATATATAGTTAATAAATGCTAATATTTAAAAGGATGTGTAAAAATGTTAGAAGTGCATTCGTTGGTAAAAAAATTTGGTGATTATACTGCAGTAGATCACCTTTCTTTTGAAATCCAACCCGGTTCTATTTTAGGTCTTATTGGTCAAAATGGTGCAGGTAAGACTACCACGTTTCGTTTGATTTTAGATTTTATTCAAGCTGATGAGGGTAAAGTTTTATGGAATGGGCAAGTAATTGGTGAAAAGGATTATAACATTATCGGTTATTTACCCGAAGAACGAGGGTTGTATCCGAAGTTAACTATTGAGGAGCAATTATTATTTTTTGCTGAGTTGCGCGGAAAATCCCGAAAAGAGATTGCGCCACAAATTGATGATTGGTTAGATCGGTTTCAGGTTAAGGGCAGAAAAACGGATAAAGTCCAAACCTTATCTAAAGGTAATCAGCAAAAAGTGCAATTAATTGCGACTTTAATTCATCAGCCCAAATTAGTCATTTTAGATGAACCATTCAGTGGATTGGATCCAGTCAATGCGCAAATTATGAAAAATGCGATTATCCAGTTGCGTCAGGCAAATGCTTGTGTCATTTTTTCCAGTCATAATATGGATAATGTAGAACAAATCTGTGATCAGTTGATTATGTTGAAAAATGGTAAGACGGTATTGAAAGGAAATGTTCAAGAAATCCGTGAATCCTTTGGCAGAAGTCGCTTGTATTTAGAAGGTGATTATTCTAGTTATCATTTTGAGAAAATGCCTGGTGTGGAGAAAGTAGAAGTTCGTAATGCCCATCTAACAGTGCTTCATTTAAGCAATCCAGAAATAGGTAAAGAAATTTTTCAATTAGTGACTAAAGATGGATATATTCCAATGTTTAATCAACAACCACCTACCTTAGAAGAGATTTTCAAGATGAAAGCAGGTGCAGAAAATGAGTAAATTTTGGATTATTGCTTTAAATGTTTATAAAAAACAAGTTCGCTCAGCGGCATTCTTGATTATGGTTTTGGCACCTTTAGTTTTTGGGGGATTGTATTATGGTATGGGAAAATTCATGTCTGATGCTTCTTCTATTGATAAAATAGGCGTTTATGATCAACAACAAATGGTTGCTAATGCTTTAAGTCAATCAAAAGAATTTAACTTTAATGTGATACAATCTTTAAAACAAGGTGAGCAGCAATTAGCTAAAGATAAAATTGATGCGTTGCTTATTTTAGATACTTCCAAAGATGTGCTTCAAGCTAAATTATTAGCGAAAGAAAATGTTGAAACTAGTTTACAATTAAAAATCCGTATGTTGCTGAATCAAATGCAACATCAGCTTTCAGCACAAAAATTTGGTCTTTCTGCTCAACAATTAGCTCAGTTGGATCAACAAGTACCGATAACAATCAATAAAGTAACTGTAAATAGTCAAGGCCATCTTTTGAAAAAACAAGATGATGGTGCGGTAGCTCAAATGATTATTGGTTTTGCTTGTACTATTATCCTTTTCTTGTTTATTGCTAACTATGCCAATATTATTGCGCAAGAAGTCGCTACGGAAAAAGGTAGCCGGATTATGGAAATTATCTTATCTAGTACGAAAGCAAGTACACATTACTATGGTAAAATTATGGGGGTTATTCTTGTTGGTTTAACGCAAATGCTCGTATATATTCCACTTTTTATTTTTGGCTTATATCAATTTAGAGACAATGAGCAGATAGCACCATTTCTAGCAAGTATTGATTTTGGGACACATTTTAGCTGGGCGTTACTTGTTAATATCGTGTTAATCGTTGGTTTTGTATTGTCGGGAATTGTTCAATACGCAGTCTTATCTGCAGTAGCAGGCTCATTAGTAAATCGGGCAGAAGAAACCTCTAAAGCTGTCATGCCGGTAATGTATTTAGCGATGATTGGCTATTTTGGTGGGTTAATCTTCAGTTTTACGAATACGCAAAGTCCAATTTTAACCGTTACTTCTTATATTCCTTACTGGTCTAGTTTTGCTATGCCGCTTAGAATTGTTAATGAAGTAGTGAGTTATCCAAGTGCATGTATTAGCTTAGTATTGAATATTTTGGTAACAGCTGTTGTGATGATCTTATCAGGTAAAATGTATAAAGCTAACGTTTTGGTATATAATGATAAAGGAGTTCTGGCTGCTTTTAAAGAATCATTAAAATTGATGAAAACTGTAAAATAAAAATTTTTAGCTGATTGTATTACATGATTATGGTGTATTACAATTAGCTATTTTTATTCTAGTAATTATAAATTGCCAGAATAAGCGTTTACTGTATATAATAGAAGCGATTGAATAAATTACTTTGAAATGAGGAATATACTTGCAAAATTATCAATATCCCATTGATTTACAATGGTCTACTGAAGAAATGATTTGTGTGGTGGAGTTTTGGAGCTGTTTAGAGCAAGCCTATGAAACAGGGATTGATCGCCAAACATTTCTTAATCAATACAAACAATTTAAAACAGTCGTGAAAAGTATCGGTGAAGAAAGACGCTTAGGCAAGGAGTTTGAAGAATTGACCGGCTACTCACTATACCAAACTCTTAAACAAGCACAACAAACCGATGATAAACGTTTAAAAATGAAAGGATAAGAATCGTAAATGGATGAATTAGCAACCAAAGTCATTGATATTATTTATGCAGCAGCGATTAAAATTAAAGAGCAGTTGAAAACAAAAAAGCTAGTTGTATCGACAAAATCTAGTCGAACGGATTTTGTTACAAATTTAGACACTCAAATCCAAGGTTTTATTATCGATGAGTTTATGAAGGTAAATCATGGTTATCAAGTCTTAGCTGAAGAGGGAAGCTATAATACACTTAACGAATTAACCGGCAAGGTGTTGATTATCGATCCGATTGATGGGACAAATAACTTGATTTTAGAGCGCCAGAATTTTTGTATCATGGTTGCCTTGTATGAAAATGGTGAGGGTAAATACGGCTTTATTTATGATGTGATGGCGGATAATTTGCTTTGGGGTGGACCAGAAGTAGGGATTCATTATAATGAAGGAAAAATTCGTTCCGTACCTAATTTACCATTGAGTGAGGGCTTGGTTGGCTTTAATAGTGCGATTTATCGTCGCAATGCTTATCGGGCGCATCAGATTGGTGATGAATCATTAGGTGTTAGAATGTCAGGCTGTGCCGGCTATGAATTGATGAATTTAGCTTTAGGGCGAAGAGTCGCTTACATTTCTAATCTACAGCCTTGGGATTATGCGGCAGGCAAGGTGATTTTAGAAACACTTGGCTTAAAAGTAACCAATATTTATGGGAACGCCCTAAAGCTTAAAGATCGAGAATTATTTATTGCTGCCACTCCACTTGCTCATGAACGAATTTTAGAATTAATTGATTCGATTAAATAGTCGATATAGTCAATGATTCTAATGGATTAATTACTTGGCAAATTGGGCTAATCAAAGTGTTTGATGATGTTGCAAATGATTTTTTTACTTAGGATGGTATCATTTTAAGGAGCTGTTTATTATGGGAAATATCGATTATCTAGGCTTATATGTAGCCTTAGCGATGAAAAATTTATATTTTTTAAATGTACAAATTGATAATGTAGTATCTGAGGTCCAAAGGCTTGCTAAGCATTTGCGGGTAGAAGAGATAAGCGCTCAGTTACAAAAATGAACTAGACGCTCTTTTTGGATATAATTGGTCTAAATAAGCAATTTCTCTTTTTTTTATGAAAATTTTCTGCTATAATTACATTTTGAGTGAAAGTCAATCTGATTTAAAGGAGTCAATTAAATTGAAATATAGAGAAGATATACGCAACATCGCCATTATTGCCCACGTTGACCATGGGAAAACTACGCTTGTTGATGAGTTATTAAAGCAGTCTGATACCCTAGATGCCCGTACGCAATTACAAGAACGCGCGATGGATTCTAACGCTTTGGAAAAAGAACGCGGGATTACGATTTTAGCTAAAAATACAGCTGTTGAATATCAAGGAACTAAAATCAATATCATGGATACACCTGGACACGCCGATTTTGGTGGGGAAGTAGAGCGTATCATGAAAATGGTTGATGGTGTATTATTAGTTGTCGATGCCTATGAAGGTACCATGCCACAAACGCGTTTTGTGTTGAAAAAAGCGTTAGAACAAAAGGTAACACCGATTGTCGTGGTAAATAAAATCGATAAACCATCTGCACGTCCTGAGCATGTTGTCGATGAAGTTTTAGAATTATTTATTGAATTAGGCGCTGATGATGATCAACTAGATTTCCCAGTTGTCTATACTTCAGCACTGAATGGAACTTCTAGTCTTTCAAGTGATCCTGCTGATCAAGAAAAGACAATGGCACCCGTTTTTGATACGATTTTAGAACATATTCCAGCGCCAGTCGATAACTCTGATGAACCCTTACAATTTCAAGTTTCATTGCTTGATTATAATGAGTATGTTGGTCGTATCGGTATTGGCCGCGTATTCAGAGGAACGATTAAAGTTGGCGATCAGGTTGCCTTGATGAAATTAGATGGTGATGTGAAGAAATTCCGTGTAACGAAGATTTTTGGTTTCTTTGGCTTAAAACGTTTAGAAATTCAAGAAGCAAAAGCCGGCGATTTAATTGCTGTATCTGGGATGGAGGATATCTTCGTTGGGGAAACAGTCACACCAGCTGATCATCAAGAAGCCTTACCAATCTTGCATATTGATGAACCAACTTTACAAATGACTTTCCTAGTAAATAACTCGCCATTTGCCGGACGTGAAGGAAAGTTTGTTACTGCGCGTAAAATTGAAGAACGTCTAATGGCACAATTGCAAACGGATGTTTCTTTACGTGTTGACCCAATTGGACCAGATTCATGGATTGTTTCTGGACGTGGGGAATTACACCTATCTATTTTAATTGAAAATATGCGTCGTGAAGGTTATGAGTTACAAGTATCTCGTCCAGAAGTCATTGAACGTGAAATCGACGGGGTCAAATGTGAACCATTTGAACGTGTGCAAATTGATACACCAGAAGAATATATGGGCGCAGTCATTGAATCATTAGGGATGCGTAAAGCTGAGATGCAAGATATGATTAATACAGGAAATGGTCAAGTTCGAATTATCTTCTTGGCACCAGCTCGTGGCTTGATTGGTTATACTACTGAATTCTTATCAATTACTCGTGGTTACGGTATTATGCACCATACCTTTGATCAATATCTACCAATGATTCCTGGTCAAATCGGCGGCCGTCATCATGGCGCTTTAGTTTCCATCGATACTGGTAAAGCGACAACTTACTCAATCATGAGTATTGAAGAGCGTGGAACTGTATTTGTTGAACCAACAACAGAAGTCTATGAAGGAATGATTGTTGGTGAAAACTCACGTGAAAATGATTTGACAGTTAATATTACCAAGGCAAAACAAATGACCAACGTTCGTTCAGCAACCAAAGATCAAACCGCCGTCATTAAAAAGCCTAGAATTTTAACCTTAGAAGAATCATTGGAATTCTTAAATGATGATGAATATTGCGAAGTAACTCCAGAAAGTATTCGTCTACGTAAACAAATTTTAAATAAAAATGAACGTGAAAAAGCTGCGAAAAAACGTAAACAGGCAGAGCAAGCTTAATTAGTAAACTTTGAAGGAAGAATCAGGTGTCGTTAGACGTGGCATGATTCTTCCTTTTGTGTATTTAAGTGATTTACTTTGTAGTTCATGAGAAAGGAAGAGATTGATGAGTCAACCAACTTTAGAATATTTAAAACAATTAACGGCTATTGCGTCACCAACTGGCTTTACTGATCAAATTATTCAGTATTTACAAAACGAATTACAATCAATGGGTTATGTTGTAAAGAAAAGTAATAAAGGTGGTCTGATTGTAACCGTGATAGGTGAAAATCAAACGCAGCATCGTTTTGTTACGGCCCACGTGGATACTTTAGGAGCAATGGTTCGAGCAATCAAGCCAAACGGTCGTTTAAAAATTGATTTAATCGGGGGCTTTACCTATTCTTCGATTGAAGGCGAGAACTGTCTGATTCACTTGGCTGAAAATAACCAAACCATCTCAGGAACGATTTTAATGCATCAAACAAGCGTGCATGTCTATAAGGATGCAAGAACAGCTGAACGAAATCAAGAAAATATGGAAGTGCGTTTAGATGAAAAAGTAAGCACGGTTCAAGAGGTTAAAGATTTAGGCATTCAAGTCGGTGATTTTATCTCTTTTGATGCAAGAACAATTGTTACGCCAAATGGCTTTGTGAAGAGCAGACATTTAGATGATAAAGTGAGTGCAGCAATCTTGATGAATCAGCTAAGGTTAATCAAGGAAAATCAGCTAACTTTACCTTATACTACCCATTTTGCTTTTAGCACATATGAAGAAGTAGGGCTTGGCATGAATAGTGGTATTCCTAGTGAAACCGTCGAATACTTAGCAGTTGATATGGGTGCGATGGGAGATGATCAACAGACAGATGAATATTCAGTTTCCATCTGTGTCAAAGATGCTTCAGGACCTTATCATTATGGGTTACGTAAGCATTTGGTACAATTAGCACAGGCTCATCAAATTCCTTATCAATTAGATATTTATCCTTACTATGGTAGCGATGCTTCAGCGGCAATGCGAGCAGGTGCCGAGGTGAAGCATGCCTTATTGGGGGCAGGAATTGAATCAAGTCATGCCTATGAACGTACCCATTTAGAGTCGATTCAAGCAACTGAGGCATTAGTTCATCACTATTTATTTAGTCCTTTAGCTGATTAAGCCTTCACATTGTGTAATATGGGATTTTAAAATAAGGAAATTGTGCTATAATAAAGGCACTAATGTATTTTAAATGAAAAATGTACTTGATTTATGAGATAGATAAGGAGGAAATCGCATGGAGATGGTTTCAACAGCCGTAGCGCTTGAATTATTGCAAACAGAAGCAGATAGAATCCGTTGTTTGATTTCTAATCAAAAAAATAGTCTGTGTGTCGCTCATTGTAAAGCTTTTGAAGAGGTTGTGGATACACAAATGTATGGTTTGTCCAGACAAGTAGCTTATGCTATTCAATTAGGTATTTTAGAAAATGCTGTTGGTCAGCAATTGTTAAGTGATCTTGAACGTGATTTAGATCGTTTATATAGTGAAATTTATGATGGAAGTCGTGTCAGTGAACCGGCAAATGAGATTTAAATAAAGTGTAATTAAATAATAGTGATTTTGGGGAAATAACAATTTGGTTGATAGAACTTGTTATTTCCTCCTTTCACTTAGTATATAGAAAGGAAAAGCTATATCAAAATGATATAGTCGGTTGTTGTAGTGCCTAAAAAAGTAAGAAAAAGACATTTTTTAGACTATAGTTTATTGATCCCTTATTTGATTTTAAATGTTTTAGGACTGATGATGGTATATAGTGCTTCATCTTATTCATTAATTTCTGAAGGCAAAAATCCAATTACTGATGTGGCCAAGCAGGCAATATTTTTAGTTGTAAGCATCTGTTTAATTGCCTTTTTGTATAAAATGAAATTAGCAGTATTGAAAAACGAAAAATTTGTTCGTCTTTTTACAGCGATTGTTTTAGGACTAATGATTGTTGCCTTTATATTTCCAAAGGTTAATGGTGCTCACGGTTGGATTCCATTGCCAGGCTTGGGAACCATTCAGCCGGTTGAATTTTGGAAGTTTGTGATGATTTGGATGCTCTCGGTACAATTTGCCGATCGTCAAACCCAAATCGTTCATGAATTAGGTACGGCCATTCGGATACCAGTGGCGTTGTGCTTGGCTTCCATTGTGATTTTAGGTCTTTATCCTGACTTTGGGAATGCGGCCATCATTGGTTTATTGTTAATTGTGATGCTGATGATTAGTGGTGTAAACTATTTGTATGGATATATTGCAGTCATCGGTACAACTGTTTTAAGTATGATTGCAATTTTTATTATTCGGATTACAAATGGTAGCTTTTTGCCCAGCCACGTTGCTTCACGTTTTAGAGTATTTTTAAATCCTTTTAAAGCAGAATACGGAGATGGGCACCAATTAGTTAATGGTTACTATGCTATCTTTAATGGTGGATTATTTGGTTTAGGCTTAGGAAATAGTATTCAGAAAAAAGGCTTCTTAAGCTTTGCGGCTTCAACCGATTTTATCTATGCGATTGTGGTGGAAGAATTAGGTTTGATTGGCGCTATTGTAATACTAGGTCTATTATTATTTATGGTTGGTCGAATTATTTTAATTGGCATACGTTCCAATGATCCATTTAATTCTATGGTTTGTATTGGCATTGGCGCTTTATTTTTAATTCAGATTTTTATTAATTTAGGCGGGATTACCGGAGTTATTCCGTTAACCGGGATTACTTTCCCATTCTTTAGTCAAGGTGGTTCTAGTTTGATTATGCTCTCTGCTTGTGTTGGTGTTGCGTTAAATATTAGTGCAGATGAGAAGAAAAAACGTTTGATGACTATGATGTAATTAGCTTAGAAGGCTTGACACATAGCCTCTAAAATCAGCATCAATCGAGCTGCTATTCGGTAAATAAACTACTATCCCCAAAAAGTGTTAAAAGTTGTGCACTTTTTGGGGATAGTTCGACTTATTTACTCATAGCAAACCGCTCGCTTGATAGCCTCTGAAATCGGCATGAGCCAAGCTGGTTTTCGGCAATAAGCTTGCAGTCGAAAACGTGTTAACATACACGCACTTTTGTCGCCTGCTACGACTTATTGCTCAAACCAGAACGCTTGTCTCATAGCCTCTAGGATAAACGGCATGTTGTTGAGCTGATACTCGGTAAATAAGCCAAGTTGCTGAAAAAATCTTAAAATATGGAGGATTTTTCCATCCACTTGGAACTTATTTACTCGTATCAAAACGCTCAACACATAGCCTCTAAAATAAAGGAGTGGTTTGATGAAGAAAGTTTTAGTTGCTAATCGTGGTGAGATTGCTATTCGGGTTTTTAGAGCCTGTTCTGAACTAGATATTCAGACAGTAGGTATTTATGCTGCTGAAGATGAATATTCGGTGCATCGTTTTAAAGCAGATGAGGCTTATTTAGTTGGTGAAGGGAAACGGCCAATTGATGCCTATTTAGATATTGAAGATATTATTCGAATTGCCAAAGAGGCGAATGCTGATGCTATTCATCCGGGATATGGTTTTTTATCTGAAAATTTAGCTTTTGCCAAACGTTGTGCTGAAGAAAATATTACTTTTATCGGGCCAAGTCTACATCATTTAGATATTTTCGGTGATAAAATCAAGGCCAAGGAAGCCGCGATTGCAGCCGGTATTCAATCAATTCCGGGTTCTGATGGTCCAGTTAGCTCGGTTGAAGAGGTGTTAGCTTTTGCCCAGGAATATAAATATCCGATCATGATTAAGGCAGCATTAGGTGGCGGTGGTCGCGGTATGCGCGTGGCTTTTGATGAAAAGCAAGCTAAAGAAGGTTATGAACGTGCTAAAAGCGAGGCTAAAGCTGCGTTTGGTAGTGATGAAGTTTATGTTGAAAAATATATTAGTAATCCTAAGCATATTGAAGTGCAAATCTTGGGAGATACGCATGGGAATGTCTTACATCTTTTTGAACGTGACTGTTCTGTTCAAAGACGACATCAAAAAGTAGTTGAGGTGGCTCCTTGTGTTTCGTTAAGTGACCAACAGCGTGAAGCAATTTGTCAGGCTGCTGTGCAATTGATGAAGCATGTTGGTTATGTTAATGCGGGTACCGTAGAATTTTTAGTAGATGAGGATGATTTTTATTTCATCGAAGTCAATCCACGCGTTCAAGTTGAACATACCATTACGGAAATGATTACCGATATTGACATTGTGACTAGTCAAATTTTGATTGCTCAAGGCAAAGATTTACATGCGGATTTACATTTACCTAAACAAGAAAACTTAACTTATCGTGGGGCAGCAATTCAATGCCGAATCACTACAGAAGACCCATTGAATCATTTCTTGCCGGATACTGGTAAGATTGATACCTATCGTTCACCAGGTGGCTTTGGTGTACGTTTAGATGTTGGTAATGCCTATGCTGGTGCGGTGGTGACGCCTTATTTTGATTCGTTATTGGTTAAGGTATGTACCCATGGAGCTACTTTTGATCAGGCGATTCAAAAGATGGCACGTTGTTTACGAGAGTTTCGTATTCGTGGGGTCAAAACCAATATTCCGTTTATGCAAAATGTGATTCATCATCCGACTTTCCAAACCGGTGAGGCTAAGACCACTTTTATCGATGAAACGCCAAGCTTATTTGTTTTTTCAAATACTAGAGACCGTGGGAATAAGACGATGAAATATATTGGAGAAATTACCGTTAATGGTTTCCCTGGCATTGAACAAAAGGACAAACCGTTTTTTGAAATTCCACGCATGCCCAAGCATTTAGTTGAGCATCAAGAGATTGTTTCAGCTAAGAATATACTAGATGCTTCAGGAGCTGAAGCGGTAGTTGATTTTGTTAAGCAGCAAAAGCAAGTGCTATTAACTGATACGACCTTTAGAGATGCACATCAAAGTTTACTAGCAACACGTGTGCGTACGCATGATTTAGTTAAAATTGCCCAAGCAACTGAAAAAGCTTTACCTCAACTATTTTCAAGTGAAATGTGGGGCGGAGCAACTTTTGATGTGGCTTATCGTTTCTTAAATGAAGATCCATGGGAAAGATTACGCAAGCTACGCCAAGAAATGCCAAATACATTATTACAAATGTTGTTTAGAGGCTCCAATGCTGTCGGTTATTCAAACTATCCGGATAATGTGATTACTCGCTTTATTGCCGAAGCGGCCAAACAAGGAATCGATGTCTTTAGGATTTTTGATAGTCTGAATTGGTTGCCGCAAATGGAAAAAAGTATTTTAGCGGTTCGTGATAGTGGTAAAATTGCCGAAGCAGCAATCTGTTATACTGGTGATATTGATGATAGCAGTCGTAGTAAATACAATGTTGATTACTATAAAAATATGGCTAAAGAGTTAGCCAATGCGGGTGCGCATATAATTGCCATTAAAGATATGGCAGGTCTTTTAAAACCTAAGGCTGCTTATCGTTTAATCAATGAATTAAAGGCAACAGTAGACTTGCCGATTCATTTGCATACGCATGATACGAGTGGCAATGGTTTAATGACTTACGCCCAAGCAATTAAAGCCGGCGTGGATATTGTCGATGTAGCGATTAGCGCGATGAGTAGTAGTACAAGTCAACCAAGCTTAAGTAGTTTGTATTATGCTTTAGCCAATGATGAACGGATGCCGAATATTTCAATTGAAAATGCCCATCAGTTAAACCATTATTGGGAGGACGTCCGTCATTTTTATCAACCATTTGAAAATGGCTTAAATGCGCCACAAACCGAAGTCTACTTCCACGAGATGCCAGGTGGTCAATATTCTAATCTACAACAACAAGCGAAAGCGGTTGGCCTTGGTGATCGTTGGGACGAAATAAAGCAGATGTATCATACGGTCAATAGGATGTTTGGCGATATTGTTAAGGTAACGCCATCCTCTAAGGTAGTTGGTGATATGGCTTTATTTATGGTCCAAAATCACTTGTCTGAACAAGAGATTTATGAAAAAGGAGCTGAGTTAAGCTTCCCTGAATCCGTTGTAAAATTCTTTGAAGGCGAGCTTGGTCAGCCAGTCGGTGGTTTCCCAGAAAAACTACAAGCGATTATCCTAAAAAATCGCCAAGCTTATACTTGTCGCCCAGGCGAATTAGCTGCACCAGTTGACTTTAATCAAGTAAAAGCTGAGCTAAGTGAAAAAATTGGTTCTGAAGCAACTGATGAACAAGTTTTGAGTTATCTGATGTATCCACAAGTCTTTTTAGATTATTGTGCCTCTTTTGAAAAATTTGGTGCAGTAAAATTATTAGATACACCAACCTTCTTTAATGGTATGCGCTTAGGTGAAAAAATCAATGTTGAAATTGAAAAAGGAAAAAATTTAATTATTCGTTTAGATGAAATTGGCGAACCTGATGTGGAAGGTAATCGCGTCCTCTTTTTCAATTTAAATGGTCAACGTAGAGAGATTATGATTAAAGATCAATCCATTCAAAGTACAGTAACACATCGTAAGAAAGCTGAACCAACCGATAAAAATCAATATGGGGCTACTATGTCAGGTTCAGTTTTACAAGTTTTAGTGCGTAAAGGTGAACCAGTTAAACGAGGCCAAGTGTTAATGGTTACCGAAGCGATGAAGATGGAAACTGCAATTGAAGCTCGTTTTGATGGGGTAGTGGATCATTTATATGTTCAAGCCGGTGATGTCATTCATTCTGGTGATTTATTAATTGAATTGAAATAATAAATCAATCAAAGATAGCAGAATTGCTAACGTCGATCCTAGCTGATTATGCATTCAGTTAGGATCGATTTTATTAATAAAAATACAAAAAACTATCTATTGCATTTATAGTAAAAAATTGATAGTCTTATCTTTAGATGATAAAATAAGATTATTGATTGAAAGAAGGAAAGTAATTGATTATCAATGAATCGTTTGTTCAAATTGATACCCAGATTGATGAGTTGGTTCAAGCAATTCATGATTCATCAACTTATCAACAATATATTGATTTTTTTCATAAAATATATGCCGATGAAGAAATTATACAATTAATGGTACAGTTTAAGGAAAAGAAAGCCGCATTTGAGCGAATTGAAGCGTATGGCAAGTATGCACCGGATTTTAGACAAACGCAACGCGAAGCTCAGCGCGCTAAAAGAAAATTAGATTTACATCCTATAATGACCGATTTTCGGGTGGCTGAAACGTCATTTCAAGGACTTTTAGATGAGTTGTGTCTGAATTTAGCTAACGATATATCAGATACCATTAAGGTGGATGCAGGGAATCCATTTTTTGAAAAAAGAAATCATGCTTGTGGAGGACATTGTCATGTCAGCTGAAAATACTCATTTAATGATTACTAAACGTCGCGGCATTGTTGTTTGGGTATATAGCCTAAGACAGTTAAAAAGTCTAAAACGCTACGGCTTAGTGCATTATGTTTCGAAAAAATCTAAATATGTTTATTTATACGTGGACGAAGAATTAGTTGAGTCAACGATTGAAAAAGTAAGCAAGCTACATTTTGTTAGACACGTTGAACCATCTTATCGACCAGATGTGGAGATGAATTTTGCTGAAAAAATTGGGACTAAACGAGCTTATCAAGTCGATGACGATGGCTTTGAAGTAGAAGAATTAAACACGAAAATTCGCTTAGCTGAAGAGGTAATTTAAGAAAAAAGGCTGGTCCAATTCAAACCAGCCTTTTTTGATGCAAGAGGAATGGGAGGAGAATAGATGCGAGTAATTTCAGGTAAATATCGTGGACGTAGATTAAAAAGCTTGTCTGGTGATAATACTCGACCTACCACGGATAAGGTGAAAGAGTCCATGTTTAATATGATTGGTCCTTATTTTGAAGGTGGGATAGTGTTAGATTTATTTTCTGGTAGTGGGGCATTAGCGATTGAAGCCATCTCAAGAGGAATGGATCAAGCTTTTTGTGTGGAGAAGAACTACTCAGCCCTAAAAATTATTAAAGAAAATGTAGCATTGACGAATGAAAGTAGTAAATTTACGCTGCTAAAAGAAGATGCCAAAAAAGCAATCGCCCGCTTTGCTAAGGAAGGATTGACCTTTGATTTAGTTTTTTTAGACCCTCCTTATGCTAAGCAAGAAATTGAAGCGACAATAGAAAAGCTACAAGAATTAGGATTACTAGCTGTAAAGGCAACGATTGTTTGTGAGACGGATAGTCAAGTTGAATTGATGGAACAAATTCAACAAGCTAAAATGATTCGTCAGCAAACTTATGGAATCTGTAAAGTCTCCATTTATCAATTTGATGCTTAGAAAGAAGGAACAACTCGATGAAAAATATTGCCTTATTTCCTGGTAGCTTTGATCCATTAACTTTAGGTCATTTAGACACTATTGAACGTGCGGCCAAATTATTTGATGAATTAATTGTCGGTATCTTCGTTAATACCAATAAACAATCTTTTTTCTCAATAAAAGAGCGAATGAACTTAATTCAAGAAGCTGTTTGTCATTTGCCAAATGTTAAGGTGATTGCTAGAGAATCTGATTTAACGGTGAATATCGCAAGAGAATTACAAGCAAATTATGTAGTACGTGGTATTAGAAGTGTTAAAGATTACGAATATGAGCGTGAAATTATGGAGATGAATTACCATCTAGCGCCTGAAATAGAAACAATCTTTTTATTAGCGCGTTCAAAATATACGCATATCAGCTCAAGCTTGATTAAAGAAGTATTATATTTTGACGGCGATGTGAAAGCTTATTTACCAGCAAATGTTTATGAAGCAATTAGGAGGAAGCAACATGAAAAGGCCAAATAAACAATGGCATAAGTGGCTGATTGTTAGTTTTATCGTAGCGCTATTAGCCGCCTTTTTCTTTTTTCCTTTAAATATGTATATTGAAAAACCTGGTAAGGCCGTCGCTTTAGCTGATTTAATTTCGGTTGATGGAAAAACCGACAAAGAAAGTGGTTCGTTTTCATTGACTTATGTCTCTATAATTCAAGCAACGCCATTTAGCTATTTAAAGGCTAAGGTGACTCCATATCAAAAAATCATCAGTTCAAAAGAATATTTGGCGGGCAGTTCTAATCAAGAAAGTTATCAGGAATTACAGGATTATTATACACAATCATCCAAAATAGCCGCTGAAAAGCAAGCGCTCAGTGCAGCAGGTGCAGATTATCAATTAGACTTTAAGGGAATTAAAGTAATTGATGTGAACAAACAGTCGGATTTTTATCAAAAAGTGGCCTTAGGTGATGTGATTATAAAAATCAATCAGCAACGCTTTAATAGCTTGGCGGACTTTTTGCAATTGCTGCAAAAAAATACGAAAAATACGTTTACCTTAACACTTATCCGGAATCAAAAGCAATTAACAGTTACAGGTAAGCTAGTAAGAATTGATAAACAACTACGCTTAGGCCTAGGCTTGGGTGGGGAGTATCAATTGACTACAACTAAAAAAATTCGTTTTGAAACGGACGGCTATAGTGGCCCATCGGCTGGTTTGATGTTCAGCTTAGAATTATATGAACAACTGACTAAACAAAATATTCGTAAAGGTAAGCAAATTGCTGGAACTGGTACTATAGAGTTAGATGGTTCGGTTGGCCAGATTGGTGGCATTGAACAAAAGGTTGTAGCGGCGGCTAATGCCAATATGGAAATTTTCTTTGCACCAAATGATCCAAGTATTAAGGATAATAACTATACTAAAGCATTAGTCACTGCTAAAGCAATTAAAACGGACATGAAGATTGTTCCTGTTGCTAGTTTTCAAGATGCATTGGACTATTTAGCTAAAATGAAGTAAATTAATTATGAATAAATAATAAAAATGAGGGATATATAAAAATGGAAATTTTAAGAGAAAAACCAATTGTTGATGCATATCATTTTGATCACGGTGTTGCTCCTGATGAACAAACTCAAATCAATGTGGGCTTTGTGCCGTTAGTAGCCAATAATCCTGAATATCAAGAAAACAATACGTTGCTAGGGGCCCAATTAGAATTCAAAATCATTTTGCAAAACTTTAAAATTTCTGGTCAGGTTCGTCAAGTAAATCATATTGTTAATCGAAAAATTAATTCGCCAGAGGATTTATCCCAAGAAGAATCAGAAGAATTAGTAGAACCGTTATTTGATATTTTACGTCGCTTAACTTATGAAGTGACTGAAATTATTACTGATGAACCAGGAATTAATTTAGAATTCAATTCCCAACATGAACAGCCACAAGCTGAATAAGGTTAAAATTATTTGTAACAACGAAATGAGGAGAATTTATGTTTACAAATCAAGCACAACTGGTATTATATGTTGAAGATGTACAGGCTGCTGCTGATTTTTGGCAAGCAATCGGATTTACTGTATTAAGTCTAGAAAATATGGATGGTAGTTTGGTAGCAGAGATTGCTCCAACAGCAGATAGTCCGTTAACCTTTACTTTATATGATAAAAATTTTGTAGAAACACATGCGCAAAATATCAATACTTCTGCACCTCAAATCATGTTTTATGCCGAAAATATTTTTGCATTATATCAAAAAATGCAATCACTTTCTATTCAACTGGGTGAGCTCATTCACTTAGAAGACCGTTATGTCTTTAATTTTGTTGATATGGATGGTAATTATTTTGCAGTAACCGGTCAAGAATAAAATAAGGGGTGATTTTCAAAAGGACAGCATTCTTTTAAGCAGCTAAAAATAGCATTTAAGAGAAAATACTTTTGAAAATCGACTCTTTTTTGTTTCATTAAAAAAGTTTGGAGAAGTATTTATGGAAGAAAAAATCGATAATCAAGTATTGGCAACATTAACTACTGAGTTATCCGGTATTAACAAAAAACAAATCGAACAAACACTAAAGTTATTATTAGCAGGGAATACAGTTCCTTTTATTGCAAGATACCGAAAAGAGGTAACGGGTAGTTTAGATGAAGTACAAATTAAGTTAATTGAAGAACGTTATCAATACTTAATGAATTTAAATAAACGCAAAGAAGAAATCATCGCTTCAATTAGTGAACAAGGTAAGCTAACCGAGGCATTAAAAAACGAAATTATGTCTGCTACGGTTTTACAACGTGTGGAAGATTTATATCGACCTTTTAAACAAAAACGTCGAACGAAAGCAACTATCGCTAAGGAAAATGGGTTACAGCCACTTGCTGATGCCATCTTTAGCCAAGCAAGTGATTTAGTCATTGAGCAATTGGCAGGTCAGTTTTTAAATGAACAAATTGTCGATACCACTCAAGCGCTTGCTGGGGCACATGAAATATTAGCAGAACAGATTGCTGATTCTGCCCAATTTAGACAATGGATTCGTCAATATACCTTCAATCATGGGGTCTACACTAGTACGGTAAAAGATGAAACCTTAGATGAAAAGCAGGTTTATCAAATGTATTATGATTTTGAACAACCTTTAAAGTCGATGGTTTCTCATCGGACATTGGCGACAAATCGTGGGGAAAAAGAAGGAATTTTGAAGGTAGCCATTGTTGTCGCAGCTGAAGCCATTGAGCAGTATTTTGAAAAACAATTAATTACTAATCCGCAATCACCAGCTTATCCGTTAATCGTTGAAGCTTATAAGGATGCATATAAACGTTTTATTCAACCGGCTATTGAACGTGAATTACGTAGCGAATTAACACAAAGAGCAGATGAACAAGCCATTGATGTATTTGGTGACAATTTACGTAATTTACTCTTACAGGCACCACTTAAAGGAAAAGTAGTGATGGGCTTTGATCCTGCTTATCGTACAGGTTGTAAGCTAGCAATTTTAGATGAAACAGGTAAAGTGTTGGCGATTGATGTCATCTATCCTCACAATCCAGCGCCTAAAGAAAAGCAAGCACAAGCCGGTCATAAATTGCTTGATTTATTGGAAAAGTATCAAGTTGAAATGATTGCTATTGGGAATGGGACCGCTTCAAGGGAATCCGAACAATTTGTTGCTGATCAACTCAAAAAATTAAAACGTAAGGTGTATTATGTCATCGTAAACGAGGCAGGTGCTTCGGTTTATTCAGCAAGTGAAGCTGCTAGAATGGAATTTCCGGATTTACAGGTCGAACAGCGTAGTGCTGTAAGTATTGGCCGTCGCTTGCAAGATCCACTGGCTGAATTGGTTAAAATCGACCCTAAATCAGTAGGTGTCGGCCAATATCAACACGATGTAGCCCAAAAGCAATTAAATGAAAAATTAGATTTTGTTGTCGAAACCGTTGTAAACCAAGTAGGTGTCAATGTGAATACCGCTTCTAGTGAGTTGTTAACTCATGTTGCTGGCCTCAATAAGACGATTGCCCAAAATATTGTTACTTATCGACAAGAAAATGGGCTCTTTACCAATCGCAAGCAATTGGCTAAGGTACCACGTTTAGGTCCAAAAGCCTTTGAACAAGCGGTCGGCTTTTTAAGAATTCCTGATGGTCAATTGATACTAGATAATACTGAAATTCACCCTGAAAGCTATGACTTGACCGAACAGCTTTTAGCAAATTGTCAGATTTCTTTAGCTGAAATCGGTCGTCCAGCTACCCAAAAGAAATTAGCTGAGCTGAACGTATCCCAGCTTGCTGAACAACTAGCTACTGGGGTAGAGACGTTAAATGATATTATTCATTCATTACAAAAGCCTGGCAGAGATTTACGGGATGAAATGGAAGCGCCCCTTTTGCGTTCGGATGTTTTATCTATTGAGGATCTACAAGTAGGAATGGAATTAGAAGGAACGGTTCGTAATGTGATTGACTTTGGTGCCTTTGTTGATATAGGAGTGAAACAAGATGGACTAGTTCATATTTCTAAAATGAGCCGCTCATTTGTGAAGCACCCAAGCGATGTCGTGGCGGTAGGTGAGATTGTCCATGTGTGGATTACTCAGGTTGACCGTGAGAAAGGACGAATTGGTTTATCGATGATTCCAGTTGAACTAGATGACTAATGAAGCCCTACAACAGTTGGTTGAAAAAATATCTTTAGAGTTTTTTAAAAGACCGTTTGTTCATCGCGCTTATTTCAACGCTCGCTTAAAAACGACAGGTGGTAGATATCATTTAAAAGACCATCATTTAGACTTTAATCCACGATTGTTAAATTTAGACGAGACGGTTTTAATCGGTATTATCAAACACGAGCTGTGTCATTATCATCTGCATTTGACTGGACAAGGCTTTAAACATAAAGATGAAACTTTTAAAAAACTTTTGGTTCAAGTCGGTGGTTTGCGCTATACGCCATGTTTAGAAGTAGCTAAGTACCAATATCGATGTCAAAATTGTGGTCAAATTTATTATCGTCAGCGTAAGATGAATTTGCTTCGCTATTGTTGTGGTAAATGTAAGGGACGATTGCAATTCGTTCAGAATGATGAAAAATAAAAATTCTTTCTGAAAAATAATTGCTATTTTGCGTATTTTGTTAGATAATGAAAAACGGTTCATTTCCATCTTTTATTCAACTTTTCATCGATTATTAATCTAAGTCTTAAGACAAGATGTTAGACAAACAGTAAAAGATTTGCTACGTTGAAACTGTGTGATAGAAAGTAAAAGTATGGATGTTTTTTAGAAGAGAGGCTAAATATATGTTTAAAAAAGATAATATTTACCATTTTGTTGGCATTAAAGGTTCTGGAATGAGCTCATTAGCTTTAGTCTTACATCAAAAAGGCTACCATGTTCAGGGTTCTGATGTAGAGGAATATTTCTTTACCCAACGTGATTTGGAAAAAGCAAATATTTTGTTATTACCTTTTGATGCCGATAATGTTAAAGCTGAATATATCGTTATTGCGGGTAATGCATTCCCAGATAATCATCCAGAGATTGCTCGTGCAAAAGAAATTGGCGCAACAGTCATTCGTTATCATGATTTTCTTGGTCAATTTATTCAAGAATTTACGAGTATCGCAATTACTGGCTCACATGGAAAAACAAGTACTACTGGATTATTAGCTCATGCATTATCAGGGGTGACACCAACAAGCTATTTAATTGGTGATGGGACCGGTCATGGTGAACCAGAAGCGAAGTATTTTGTCTTTGAAGCTTGTGAGTATCGTAGACATTTCCTTGCTTATTCACCAGATTATGCGATTATGACAAATATTGATTTCGATCATCCTGATTACTATGAAAGTATTGAAGATGTGTTTTCAGCTTTCCAATCATTGGCACATCAAGTGAAAAAGGCTATTTTTGCTTACGGTGATGATGCTTATTTAAGAAAATTGCAAGCAGAGGTGCCAATCTATTACTATGGCTTGGCTGATACTGACGATTTTCAAGCAAAAAATATTATTCGTAGCACATCAGGTTCTCAATTTGATGTTTACCATCAGGGAGAAACTATTGGTACGTTTACTATTCCAGCGTTTGGTGAACACAATATTAAAAATGCGCTAGGTGTAGTGGCCGTTGCTTTTGTTGAAGGCTTTGACATGCAGCTAATTGCTGAACAACTGAAAAGCTTTGCTGGCGTTAAGCGCCGTTTCAGTGAAAAGAAGGTTGCTGATGTGATGATTGTTGATGACTATGCACACCATCCAGCTGAGATAAAGGCTACGATTGATGGGGCACGTCAAAAATATCCTGAAAAACAAATTGTTGCTGTTTTTCAGCCGCATACATTTACTAGAACCATTGCTTTACTTGATGAATTTGCGCAAGCGCTAGACTTAGCCGATGAAGTGTATCTATGTGATATTTTTGCTTCAGCTAGAGAAACCTCAGGCCAAGTAAGTATTGAGGATTTATCTAAACGAGTAACTAAAGGTGGTACCGTACTTAAAGAAGAAAATATGTCCCCATTATTAAATCATGAAGATAGTGTCATTATCTTTATGGGCGCAGGTGATGTTCAAAAATTTGAACGCGCTTATGAAAGCCTATTGAGTAAAACAACTAGAAATGTTTTATAAACGATAATTAAAGGATATAATCAAAAAACTACCCTTATTGACTGAAGTATACTGGACTTTAGTCGTAAGGGTAGTTTTTTTGATTAATTTAGCTGGCCTTATTCAGTAAATAGGTTTAATTGTGGCTCTTTGTCAACTAGTGTTGTTGGCAATTAAGTCGATGGGAGAGGAAGTTATTTTTTCGATGACTTTCTCTCCTGTTTTTATTTTCTTTTTCAATTGACGCTTTTTGTCGAACAGGCTGCTGAGCGTGCAAGGGTGGCCGAGACGAAGATCGGTCACTTGCAAAGCCCTTGCACAAGCGAAAGCTAGCCTGTTACAATAGCAGTGTGATTGAGAAAGAGATTTAGGCGGTTTTCTCCCCACAATTT
>DYWZ01000040.1 GCA_020742395.1 Enterococcus columbae | reverse complement strand
AGTATAACCACCTTCGCCATTAAGATAAGCATTTACAACTTGCTTTTTAAACTCAAAAGAATATTTGGACATAAAAATACCGACCTCCAATTGTTAGATTTTATGGTCTAACTTTTAGGGGTCGGTACATTCCTTTTTAAGGAATACCCTCTTTATATCAACTAGAATTATTTTCTCTCGTAAATAAAATCATATGACTATTCTTTTGGTTTAGATATTATGGGTTGCTTTAGTTTTATATGTGTTTCACTATCCAAAATCCCCAAGCTATACTGAATAGTGTTATCATAATTGTGATATCAATCAAAGATTCTTGTAATATCCTGATATCGGTTAATTACACGATAAATCTCTACGTATTCGTCTCTAACCTTGTATACAATCACATAATCTTCCCATATTGCATATTTATAGTCTGTTTGAAAGCTGATACGTTTTGAGAGATCTGAACCCATTCCTGGAAATATCTGAAGATTTTCAAATTTACTATAAATTTCTTTTATCGTCTTTGTAGCATATTTTTCGTTATCTTCAGCAATATAATTCCAGATATTTTTCAAATCCTTTGCAACAATCGGATTGATCCGCAGTTTTAACATCTTACTCCCCCAAAAGTGCCTTCAGTTCGTCCAAATTCAACCATCCTTCACCGTCTTTTACTGCTTCTTCGGCTTCTTGTAACTTTATCAGGAGCTTTTTCTCAGCACGATCACGCTCGTAGTCTTCAATATCCATAACGACAAAACGTCCTCTGCCATTCTTTGTCAGGTATACTGGTTCTCCTTTATGACAGTTTTTCAAGACTTCATTGTAATTTCTCAAATCAGATACTGGTAAAATAGTTGCCATATTCTTTCAGCTCCTTCCTTGGTTGCGTATTGTTTCAGCTACTTTTAGTATACACAAAAAGCTGTAAAATTCAACGTGAAATTTTACAGCTTTTCAAAGGTTCTGTTTTCTTTTTTTTTAGTCTAAAAAAACATAAATGCTTAAAATTATAGGGTGGATTCAAAAGCAGCTTCTACATAAGGAGGGGAAGAATTCTCTCTATTGAATATAAAAAAGCAAAAAATCGAAGGAATTTTTAGAACTTTCTTCGATTTTTTGCTTTTGAAAGGACTGACTTTTGGTTTGGCCCTTTTAAATCAACTAGAATTATTCCCACTCTTCATATAAATACTGCTGCCCATTGAAAATAAGGCATTTTAGATGTATTTCTTGACTGTTTTTATATCTCTTGATTTATCTTCTACTCCTTTTTTCGTGAAAATACTTCAAAAGTATTTCAATAGCAAACTAAAATAATTAAAATATATTTACTCTTTGGAATTCATTTTTACTTCAGAAATCAAAATTCCATTTTCATTATTTTCAATCATTTTAGGAACAAGCTCTTTGGAAAAAATCACTGTGCTTCTAGCAAAATCAAATTGATACATATTCTTATATTTATCTTTTAGCAATTTGGTTAATGTATTACTAATTCCACAATTTAACAACGCTATTTTTTCTTTATTATCTGTACCATATTTAATTTTCAAATAAAAAGATTCCTCTATCAAATCTAACGAATGTAATATTTCGATATATTTTACAATTTCATTATCTATAAAATCATACTCTTCCTTTAATCTTACAATTGCTAAATTGATTTTTTTGTGCTCACTCTTTTGAGAAATATCTGTCCAATACTTTTTATAACCGCCTCTAGTCTTATCTCCCCATTTACCTACATAAACTATTTGTGAACCTTCTCTGAGAGTATTCCAATAGTTTACCACTTCACTCACCATTTCTTTTATTGTAAAACCCATAATTCTCCAATTGATTAGCATCTTATAAAATTTTTGCGCTTCTACTTCTCTTAATCTTTTTAAATTATTGTATTCTCCACCAACTTTATCTATCTTAGAGAAAAACAAGTAATCCATCACCGCGAACACTGTATCTAAGCTGTGAACCTTATCAATTTGTTTTAATTCTTCTGAAATTTGTATCTCCTGTTCAAATATATTAAATATGCTTACACTATTCTCAAAACATAGTTTACCCACTTTAGTTTTAGGTTTATTATCATATTCTTCTATGATTGAATCCGTAGATGAAATATTTTCCAAAATTTCTTCTGCTTTTTTAACCTCTTCAGCTTCAGAACTGTTATTTTTTAATAACGGATTATTTATCTCGTCAACAATTTTATCCGAATCTTCAACAAGAATTTTTCTACCCTTAACAAAACTTAAGGCGTTGAAGTTAGTTCTACAATATTTTCCTTTGACAATATGGATTTCAGGCATTAAGTAATCTAAACTTCCTGTTTTCTCGTTAAAAATTTCCCCAAACCTACATACTCTTCCAATCAAATTCTTAAAAGAAGAGACTGATAAGTATCCACTACCTCTACTTGGATCTAAAATAAACATTTTTGTAGCTGGAATATTTACACCTTCTAATAGAGTTGAGTTTGCAATAAGCATTCCTATCTCTGGAATATCCGCATATAAGCTTTCTATAAAATATCTAACTTGCTCAGGTATAGAACCATGATGATATATAATACCTTTTTCAACACAATTAGCCAATTCATAGTCATCATGCACATACTCTCTTAAATCTTTAGCCGCTTTATTCAACACATTACTTTGTTTCAAAGATAATTTTCCATATAGTTCATTTGCAAATTCTTCAAGTTTCTTAGGGCTATTAAGATATATTATGTTCTTAGCATCACAATATTTAATAACAACATCAGAATCTTCTCCTAGACAATTAACTTCAATCTCAATAAATTTTTCTTTAAGTGGAGAATATTGATCTAATATCATCTTTTTATTGTTAGCCAAATCATAAAAATAAAACAATTCAGATTTAATATTTTCTTTTACCTTATACCAGTTAATATTACTAGTTATATGCTCTATATCTATACTATCTTTATTAGTTAAAAATGGAGTCAAATATTTACAAACAATATTATTATTTCTTTTAGTACATATAATAATAACTGACGCTAATATCACACTTCGATAATTTTCTTCTGAGAATTCATCTAACAAATTATGTGCTTCATCTACAACTAATAAATCAAATTTTAAATTCGGATTATTCTGTAACAACCGTAATAGCCTCTCTTGAGTTAATACAGCAATAATATTTTCATCATTACCATTATACATTTCTGGGTATGTTATTATTTTCCTATAACCAAATTTATCTAAAATTCTTTTCTTAGTTTGTGCTAAAAGAGATTTCGTTGGAGAAACAATGCATATCTTATTAAAATTATCATGATCAATAAATGACAATATCAATTCTGTTTTTCCGTATGATGTCGGAGCTACAACAATCTGAGATTTTAATTTTAAGTTCACTGAAGTTTTAAACAGTTCATATTGTCCTATTGTTTGATACGACTTATTCCATTTATATTTAGCACTAGTTATATCATTTATAATAGTATGTAAATTATCGTAATCATCCGAATACTTTAAATTATTCTCTATAAATTGAGATATAGGAATAAATCCTTTGTTCAAACTAATTTCATATAGGGGCTTATAATCATGAGTAATTTTACTATATAGCAAAAATAATCTATACCCTAGTTTTTGAAGTTTTGTGTCTTCTAATCCAACTAGAAAAATACCAATAGATAATACTTTTTCTAATTCTAAATCAGACAAATCTTCATTTTTCAAAATTTTTTCATACAATCTAGGAAATTCGGTGTTATACAGTTTTCTAAGAGTCAATCTGTCCATAATAATCGTTCTCCACAAGTGTTGCCAAAAAATCTATTATTGCTTGATATGTTTGTTTTTGTATCGCAATTAATTTCAATTTTGAAAACTTCTTCGATTTTAGTATAGAATTGTACAATTCTTCTATTTTTGCTAAATCTATCTTTGTATCAAAAACACAAAACACTGTACCTCCTAAAACAACATTTTTGTCACAACTAGAGTATGATTTATTATCCCTAAGTATATTCAATATTGTATTTTTTTCACTAGTATCATCCAATGCACTTCTAACACTATTCATTGCATTTAACCATAACTGTGAATTATGCTCGTTTAATCTTGTATCTAAGTCATTTTTAGCAGCATTAATTCGTTCGCATACTTTATTCGTGGAATTTTTATACTTTCCTAATTCTCCAGCTTTTGATTCTATAATCCATAATTCCATATTAGAATCAACTGCTATAATATCAAAACCTTTTTTTGCATTTCTTTCTTCTAAGTTAAAAAACGGTGAAACAACTTTCATATCTGTGAATTCTCGCATCAATACATTTAACAATAGTTCACCTATAGCCCCTACTTTTTTATTTATATATTTTGGAATTCTATAATTTATCAGTTCTTTTACAGTAGCTTCAAATGAATGTTCATCAAAATCTGAAACTAGTGCATATTCTCCATGACAAATTTCAACTAATTCATCCTGTATTTTCATCTTAAGATCTTCAGATAAGTATTGAACTTCTAAAATAGTAGTTTCACCATTTTTTCTCTCAACTATACCTTCCATCATTTTCTCCCTTTTAATGCAAATTAAACTTTATATTCTCCTGTTGCTTCTTTTATCATTCCAGTATGCCAATCTGCTGTATCTAAAGGCATTTCATGGTATTTATCAAAGACTTCATAAAGGTATTTATATTTGATATTATTTTCAATTATCTTCTTAAGAGAGTCTGTATCCATTGAAATAATCTTCATTCCTGTGATGGTTTCTTCATCTCTTGTGTACGGAATAATTTTTCTATATCTGAAATCAGAAATCACATTTTTATCTAAATATGTACTAACAAACAAACTATAGTCAAATGGATTGTTAAACCTAATTCTATAATCGCCTAAATGTCTTGAAACTGGCTCCATCTCCATTCTTCTTTGATTTGTTCCATCAGCAAGTGTTGCTTCTAGTAACAACGCATGTTTTGGATAAGCTAGACACGCTTCATACTCATAAATGATATCCGCATATCCACCAGCCGCATGTGTTTTAGGTAATAGATTAGCTTCTAAAGATAATTGCATGAAGTCTAAAATATTTCCTTGTCTTTCACTCACCTTATACCATATTATTCCTAAAATATATTCGAAAATAGTCGGTATTGTAGCCTCGTCAGTAACAAGTTCTTCAATTCTTTTGTCATTACGATTTTCAAAACAATTTAGCAATTCAATAAGAACAGAATCGCTAAATCTCTTATCAATCATTTCATTAAATCTGCGATATCGTTCATCGTTGACATAAGTTGCTGCTTGTTCTGGACTCTTTAGCGTGATACCCAAATCTTTGCTTAATGACTCATATACTTTATTGATATCAATTTCAAATGCTGATGAAATAGTTTCTAATTTAACATTAATCTGAAGATTATCCTCTTTTTTAAATGCTTCTTTATAAAGATTATCCATTATTTCTTTAAAATAATACTTCGGAATCATATCAAGTTTAATCATCCTGTCTTCAAATATTATAGTATCAGTAATATTAAAATATCTTCTATTTAAATCAAAGTAATCAGATAGGGTTGCCTTTGCCTTAAATACATGTAAGTATTTAAAGAATGTCTCTTTCAGATCTTGCTCACTTTTACAATTTAAAAAAGGACATTGATTATTGATTGAGCTTGCTCCATTTTTCCTTATTACTCCAATATTTGTTGTTTTGAATATTAGATTTCTCCATAATATTCCTGGCTTTTGATTGATTCCTTTCGCAGATTTTAGTAAAGATTCATAATCATTTCCACCATCAATGAATATATTCTTTATGTTTTTGTACAGTTTATAATATGGCTTATCATAGCGTCTACTTTTTCGGTTCATTCCAATTAAACAAATTAAATCTTCGTCTATATCTGATGTAACGATGGTTTCTTTTGCTAATTGATAATTAGGCATCTGTATAAGCCTTTTGTAAATTATTTCATCAAGTTCTATTTTATTTTCACGATACAACTTAATATCTGAAATAATTTCTTTTGCACTTTCCTCATCTTTAATTAAAGGAACAAAATAAGTAAATTCATCATAACTTAAATATCCAAGTTCAGTAAGACATTTAACAGTAATAATAAACGGTCTGACAATGCTTCCACTTACATCTATGCTAGTTTTAAGAAGCTGCCTTAAATAAACGAAGCTATCGCTATTGATATTAAACAAATTATTTGTTTTAAAATTCCCATTACTCGCTAAGCTTAAAAGCTCTCTACCAGCTTCCGTAATCAATCTATCATCTGTAATTAAGCCAATATCCACTAAACCTGAAGTTTTTTCTCTGGCATCTTTATCTTTTCTTTTTGCATCCCCTGCAACAAATTCTTTATCTTTCATGAAATCATAATACTTTTCTTGCAATTCATTATTCCAATTCCAATCAGAATTTTTTATGATTCCATTATAAAATTCGTCTAATAACAACAATTGTTCTTCTATTTTTAAATTCAATTTTGCCATTCTAAAGCTTGTAGTTCCTATAACCCAGCAAAAACTTTGATATGGAATACTTATATTAGCCATTTACTCATTCCTCCAATCAACAGGGTAGTTAGTAATTAATACTTCTTCTGATACGCTTTCTTTATCTTTTCTGTGATAATTACTATTTGAATAACTTTTATTTAAATAGTGGCAATAATATCCATTATTTTTAATCCAATCATTCAATATTGAATTCATTTTATTTTTACACTTCAAAACATTCGACAAAGCAAATTTAAAGCCTTGTTTATTAGCTTCATCTAAAAAAGCAAGCAAATCTTTTTCGTCGTCATCAGCCCACATTCCATTTTCATTGTATGTTGCACTTGTAATCAAATAAGGGGGATCACAATAAATAAAAGTGTTTTGAGAAACTGAATCTAAAGAAATTTCTCTGAAATCTTTTTTCATAAAATGAATATCTTTCTTCTTTAATTCTTCCGAGAATAGAACTAATTTACTTCTCATCTTGGAGTTAAAATCTCTTTTACCAACTGGAAGGTTAAATTGACCTTTACGATTAAAGCGAATTTGATTATTAAATGAATATACCATTAACACATATAACATAACATAATCAGTTTCTCCGATAAACACTTTGGAATTAAAGTCATCCCTTAATTTCAAGAATTTTTCTTTATTATACTTCGCCAATCCTGTGCTACTATTACAACCATAATATGCATATCCATATAAAGATGTATTAGATAAGCCATATTCAGCAATAATATCATCTATTTTCTTTAGTAATACATCCGTGCTACAGTCTTTAATGTATTTTATTAAATCAATTAGGTTCTCATTTATATCGTTAAAAATCACTTTAGAAGACAATGAGTTTATACCTACATTCCCACCACCAGAAAATAAATCTAAGAATACCTCAGACTCATTAAATAAAGGCTGTATCTGTTCTAACAATTTAAATTTCCCACCAATATAATTGAAAGGACATGATATATTCATTTTCTTTTTTCCTTTTTCAAATGCTTCGCATAAAAAAAGTCTTTCCTTATTATCTTTGATATCTGATTTACCTGTCGAAAAACTTTTATAGTCAGCTTCAAATATTTTAACCTTACCTTTTTTGCTGAGAATCCTCAAAATATCTTCATCTGATATTTTAGCGTTTGATCTATCATTTCCTTTATCCGACATATTATTGTATGAAAGCAATATATATTTAGCATCAGCATTTTCTATCAGTTCCTCAAAAGCTTTTGTTGCATTAATCATACAGTAGTCGCTTTTAAGAGCAGTTCTATCCATTTTTCTTGCAACACCATGAACCTCTGGTTTCTCCCATCGTGCTACATTTTCAAGCAAATGATATGCATCACAATATTGTCTCGAGTTATATGGAGGATCTAAATATAATAAATCACATTTTATTGTTTTTATAAGCTCATTTGCGTCAAGGTTATAGCAAGTATTATTAGAATTAAGTTCTTCCGGTAATAAAACGCTCAATGTTAATTGCTTTTCAAAATTTGCATTCTTTCTATATGCATCATAATGCCCAACTGTATTTGCAATCTTATCCATCGCATATAAAAGTGAGGTGATTAATATAGCATATTCTTTGAAATTTATTTCTTTATTAATATATTTTTTTTCTATATCTTCTCTTATATATCCTATTTTGCTACAATCATCAGCAGAGAAAAATGTATCTGCAAAATTTTCACGCATGTAGTTGTTTTCGTTAGTTTTCACTTGATTATATTTGTATATAAGATCGATTATCTTTTTACTTGAATATTTCTCGTACCCAAACCACGCATAATTAGAAATATAATTGCTATACAACAAATCATTTGTAATAAGCATTTTATCCTTAAATGCATTTGATACCGCTCCTGTACCGCTAAAAATATCAACAACTATGTTCACACCTTTACAGTTTTGTTCAACTGTTTTTCTAATAAAATCCGAAAGAGAATACTTATTGCCCAAATACCTTCTATTATTTATAAATGATTGTTTTAAACCCAGCTTTGACATTAAGAGTTCTGTATTAGTTGCTTTTTTCATTTCATCAACATGCAAAACATTTTTTATATCTTCAACTATATTTTCATCCCAAAAGTATCTGCCAGTTTCACTTTTAGGAATTGAAATATTTGCTTTGTCTATCAATTTATATAAATATGACTTAGAAATATCTAATTCTCTTATCACATCTGAAACATTTAGATTTGCCACTATTATTCCTCCTTGCCACATTTTTATTATCTTAGTGGACATTGTAGCATATTTGGCTTAATTATTCCATATTTACAAGATATTTTCAGATGCTAATCGCATCAAATAAGCAGAGAGAATTTATATACTTTCTACAATTACCTTAACTCTATATTGCTATTTTTTAGTTTAGCATTTACTTTTTCTTGTTTAATTACTACATTCTTACTCCTTTGTATTCTATCTTTCTCAATTTCCTTAACAATGCTCTTTTTAGGCTCACCAAATTCACCTATAAATTGATCAATATTGAGTTTTAAGTTATTTAACTTTTCAAATTTTGCTTTCATTTCATCGTGTTTCATTGCTATCGTATACATTTCTGATTGTAAGATCTTAGAACGATTATTTAAGCTTTTAAATAAGAATTTATTATCGTTTTGTTTCAAACCATTTACCACTATATTTTTTAGATGTGGAAATTGCTTAATAAATACTTCTATTTCAGCATAAGCTTTTTCATAACTTTCAATATCTTTTTTATTTATCATCTTATAAATCTTGTCATTAGGATTTTTCTTATAACCATCATAGTGAGCTTGCTTATTCACGCATATTTGTAAATCCTTTACGATTTCTTTAATTCGCTTTTGTTCAAGTTCTCTGGCTTTGAATTCTTTTCTTAAATCGTTGCTGTTCAAAGATAATTTGCTTAAGTCCTTTTCTAATTCATGAATAGAAGCATACCCTTTCTCATGAATTAAGACCATTGTTTCTGATGTTGTTTTAAGGTTATGCATAGTTGCCCAATTTTCATAGCTTTTACTTGATTTTACCTTTTTGCTGCTTTTAATATCGATAATATTCCCAACTTCTTTATCTTTATTTTGAATCCTATTTTTAATGCTATCTTCAGTATAATTCGCACCAATAGTCTTGGCTCTTGTAAACCTTTGTTGCTCCTTATTTTTAAATGCAATATACTTTCCTTCTTTTACTTCGTAGTCAAAATCACCCATGATTTTCAAAAAATCTTTCCAATTTAATGATTTTTTTATGCCCTATCAATGTCAAATTGAAGTCTTGACTTATAACTGTTGCCTTTCTTATCTTCATTCCAGTCATACCAGTTAACAAATTTTCTTTTCTTAATTTTATTAATTTCCTTTTGCGTTTCTAAATCTATTACTGATAAATGATGTTCCTCACAAAGCTTGTCACTTTGATTCCTAATCTTCATAGATGAAGGTTGAGGGGAAAGATTCGCTTTAATGACAAGAGTCATCTGATGTTTGATTTTCTCCTGAGTAATTTCAAGAATTGTTAAATGGGGTCTATTAATCGTAACATTTTTTTGATAGAATGATTCATATAGCATACCGTCCTCTCTTGGGTTATTTGTGATGATTTAATCATATCAGAGAACGGTATGTTTTTTTTATACCTAAAATGAAAAATTGGACTGAAGAATCGATTTTGATTCATCAGTCCAATTTATTATAGAGCCATTATTCTCTCTTAAAAGTGACTTACCACTTTTTTTCTTATTTAAAAGTACTTCAAAAGTAGTTCAGCTAACCACTTGAAACCTCAGAATAGTCGGTAATATCAATGCTTTTTTGCTACCTATATACTATTCCCACTCTACTGTTGCAGGTGGTTTAGAAGTAATATCGTACACAATGCGATTCACGTGAGCGACTTCGTTAACGATACGTACAGAAATTTTTTGTAATACGTCCCATGGAATACGAGCGAAATCAGCAGTCATACCATCAATTGAAGTAACAGCACGGATGCCTACTGTATAATCATAGGTTCGACCATCACCCATGACACCAACTGAACGGATACCAGGTAATACAGTGAAGTATTGCCAAATATCGCGATCAAGGCCAGCTGCGGCGATTTCTTCACGCAAGATAGCATCAGATTCACGAACGATGGCTAGTTTTTCTTCGGTAATTTCACCAAGTACACGAATGCCTAAGCCAGGACCTGGGAATGGTTGACGCCAAACAATACTATCTGGCATGCCAAGCTGAGTACCTAAAGCACGAACCTCATCTTTGAATAAAGTATTTAATGGCTCGATTAATTCAAATTGCATATCTTCAGGTAGTCCACCCACATTATGGTGCGATTTAATCGTTTGAGCTGTTTCGGTACCTGATTCAATGACGTCGGTGTATAGGGTTCCTTGAGCTAAGAAGGAAATGCCTTGTTCGCCAGCTAGCTTAGCTGCTTCGTCATCAAAGACATAGACAAATTCATTACCGATAATTTTACGTTTTTGTTCAGGATCGCTCACGCCAGCTAATTTAGCTAAGAAACGTTCTTTAGCGTCGACTTTAATAATATTTAAGCCAAATTTGCCCCCAAGACTTTCCATGACTTGATCAGCTTCGTTTTTGCGTAATAGACCGTGGTCAACAAAGATACAAGTTAATTGATCGCCAATTGCTTTTTGTAAAAGCACCCCAACGACACTGGAGTCTACGCCACCAGATAAACCAAGTAAGACTTTTTTATCGCCAACTTGTTTTCTGATATTGGCAATTTGCATATCGATGAAGTTTTCCATGCTCCAGTCGCCTTTACATTGGCAAATTTCTAAAGCAAAGTGTTTTAGTAAATCATTTCCGTATTCAGAGTGACGGACTTCTGGGTGGAATTGGACACCATACATTTTACGGTCGGCATTTTGAATCGAGGCAATTGGACAATCCTTGCTTGTCGCTACAACCTCAAAGCCAACAGGAGCTTGTGTGACCAAGTCGCCATGACTCATCCAAACAATTTGTTTTTCAGGAGTGCTAGCAAATAATTCAGCTGCTTTAGTTGTTACCTCTAATTCAGCTTTTCCATATTCCTTGTTTACAGCAGGCTCGACCTTACCGCCTAACTTATGTGTAATTAATTGCATCCCGTAGCAAATACCCAACACTGGAATACCTAAGTCAAAAATAGCCTCGTCAATTCCAAAGGCGCTGTCATCATAAACACTATTTGGTCCACCAGAAAGAATGATTCCTTTTGGTTGGATAGCTTTGATTTCTTCAGCAGTGATCTTGTGGCTCAGCAATTCAGAAAATACGCCAAATTCACGAATACGGCGAGTAATTAACTGATTGTATTGACTACCGTAGTCTAACACGATGATTTTTTCAACGTTTGGCAGATTGTCAACGTTTTTCACGATTCTTTACCCCTATTCTATTAGATTTATTGAAAAAGTTTTTTCAACAGCAAGTTATTTAAGTAATAATATTACTCACTTTGGTTTCATTTTACAAGTAAATCTAGCAATTTCCTAGTTTTTTTAATCAAAATATTAGGGAAATTTCTTTTTATGTTCGGCTTTTAGGTTAGATTTCTTTTTTAAAATAAAAAATGTTCATCTTTTACTTAATATTTTTTGAGATAGAGTTGGTCAATTTCGTGATTTTTGGTTTTATGTAAAATAATATCGGCTCGATTTCTAGTAGGTAGAATATATTCTTTTAGATTTTTAAGATTAATTTTTTCCCAAGTCTGTTGCGCCATTTTTAACGCATCTTCGCGATTACCGATTGCAAATTTATAGTAATAGTTATTAGGTTTGCGGAAAGCGGAATCTAATAATGATTCAAATCGTTCGATATACCATTTTTCAATTAAGGTTGGATGCGCATCGACATAAATTGAAAAATCAAAGAAATCGCTCACATAAATTTGCTGATTCGCTGGTAATTGTAAGGTATTAATTCCTTCGACAATTAAAATATCTGGCTGATGAATTGTCTGAAATTGATTTTCGACAATGTCATAAACCTCATGAGAGTAGGTCGGAATTTGAATGTTTTTCTCACCAGACTTCACGCGATTTAAAAATTCAATGAGCTTAGCCATATCGTAGCTTTCGGGAAATCCTTTGCGGTCAAGGATATTGCGTTCAATTAAGACCTTATTCGGCAGCAAAAAGCCATCCGTAGTAATTAATTGAACGCTCTTTCTAGGAAATAGCTTGGCGAGTAAATGCTGCAATAAACGAGCGGTGGTGCTTTTACCTACAGCCACACTACCAGCAATTCCAATGATAAATGGTGGGGTTTTGACATAGCGATGCAAGAATAACCCCTTAGTTAAGGTCACTGATTCAAACGCTTGCATATATAATTGAATTAAATGACATAAAGGGATATAAACATCTTCCACATCTTGCATAGAAATACGGTCGTTTAAACTTTTGATATTATCTAATTCACTTTGCGTAAGTGACATGCGTCCATTAGTATAAAAACCTTGCCACTGTTCACGCGGCACTTGGTAATAATTCATTAATTCTTCCATATATTTTAACTCCCGAGTAGTTCAATCATTTAAACATGAAATCAATCATGATTATACACTGTCTTTATAGTTTAGCATAAATAGGTAAATAATTCTTTGGCAAAATCTTGAATTTTCTAAACAATCTTACGTATTTTTATAATAGGAAAAAATAATTTTTTGCATTCTATTCTTTTATTCAGTATGATGAAGTGGAGATTAATGTAAAGGAACGAGAGCAATGAGTCATTATTATAGTACACAACCTGATGTTGCCCATCAGTACGAACAATTTAACTTTGAATTAAAAGGAAAGAACTTTCGCTTTACTACCGATAGTGGCGTATTTTCTAAAGCGACGATTGATTATGGATCTAGGGTGTTAATTGATACTTTTGAGGCAAGCCATTTACCTGAAGGGGCTATTTTAGATGTAGGCTGTGGCTATGGGCCGATTGGATTATCTTTAGCCTATGCTACTAAGCGTATGGTTGAAATGGTAGATGTAAATGAACGCGCACTTGACTTAGCAAAACGGAATGCTGAGGATAATCAAATTACCACTGTGGATATTCATGCGTCTAATCTGTATGATAATGTGCATCAAAAAAACTATGCAGCGATTGTAAGTAATCCACCGATTCGTGCCGGTAAAAAAGTAGTACATGAGATTTTATCAAAAGCATATGAATATTTATTGCCTCAAGGTAGTTTAACTATCGTCATTCAGAAGAAGCAAGGTGCGCCGAGTGCCCAAAAGAAAATGCAAGAAATTTTCGGCAATGCGACAATTTTGAAAAAGGATAAGGGCTATTATATTATCCAAAGTATTAAAGAAAATACTGAATGATGGTGCGATAGCTAGTTATTTTTACTGATTTCCCTCTTGATTGAGGGATTTTTGTCGCTTTATTTTGTAAACGCTTTAAATTCCGGTGAGGAAATGCTGGTTAGATTAAACCGTTTTAATTTTTGAAAAAAATTTCTCAGATAAAATCCGAACATTTCTCATTTAAGTTAAAAATACTATAAAAGAACAATAGGCTTTTTTAAAGCTTTTTGATACACTTTAAATGTAATGAAGGAGGCGTTATCCATGAAGTTGACTATTCGCCAAATTGCTGAAATGGCGGGAGTTTCCATCACTACGGTATCCCAAATTCTCAATAATAAAGGGAGCCGCTTCAGTGAAGAAACCAGACAGCGAGTGTTAAAAATTGTCAATGAATATCAGTATAAACCAGATTTTTTTGCGTCAAATTTGATCAATCGACATTCAAAAACAATCGGCATGATTATTCCAGACGTAACAGACTTTTTCTTTTCAAAGATTGTTGAAGGAGCGGAGAGTTATTTAAATCCATTGGGGTACATGTTAGTTTTATGTAATTCTCAGCAAAAACTGGATAAAGAACTAAAGTTTTTAGAAGAATTGGCTCATCGTTCAGTGGATGGCGTTCTTTTAGCCACTCCGAATATGATTCCTGAAGAGTATCGAAAAAATAATTTATACCAGAATAAAATGCCATTAATTTTGATTGATCGGGGAATCAATCAACGCGATCATGGTCGAATTATTGTTAAAGAATATGAAGCTTGTTATCAGGCAATTCAATATTTAGCCAAACAAGGACATCAGAAAATTGGTATGCTACAAGAGATAACGGGGTACTATCAATTAGAAGAACGGGTCAATGGGTATAAAGATGCGTTGAAAGATTTGAATTTACCTTTTAAAAAGAACCGAGTAGTAGCTGGAGAATTAACGGTTTCTGGAGGATATCAAGCTTGCAAACAATTACTAGCACAAGATGACGAAATAACAGCTATCTTCTGTGGAAATGACGCGATGGCTATTGGATGTTATCAGGCATTATATGAATTAAATCGCAAAGTGCCAGAGGATATTTCGGTAATTGGGTTTGATGGTATTGCTTTAAGTGAGGCGATGACTCCACCTTTAACCACAATTGCACAACCAATTTTTGAGATTGGTTATACCGCGGCCAAATTTTTAGTGGACGCTATTGAGTATAGTGATCGAGTAATTCCGAATAAAGTTTTTAATACTAAATTAATAATTCGTGAGAGTGTTCGACCTTTGACAAGCCAAAACAATTAGGTTATATTGTGTTTGTAAAGGTTTTCATAAATTATCTCTGAAACGTAAACCGTTTTACTGATAGGGATGATACATTCAAAAATTTGTTGTATAATAAAAAATTGTGGAAGGATGGGATTTGCTATGCGAATGGTCGATTTAATCGCCAAGAAGCGTGACGGAAAAATTTTATCAAAAGAAGAAATCAAATGGATTATTGATGAATATACGAACAATCGAATTCCGGATTATCAAATGAGTGCTTTGACCATGGCTATTTTTTATCAGGATATGACTGATCAAGAAATAACTGATTTAACTTTAGCTATGGCTCATTCTGGAGAGGTAGTTGATTTATCCTCTATCGAAGGAATCAAAGTGGACAAACATTCGACCGGTGGGGTTGGGGATACAACTACTTTGATTTTAGCGCCACTTGTAGCAAGTGTGGGTGTGCCGGTAGCTAAAATGTCAGGTCGTGGGCTAGGTTATACTGGTGGTACGTTAGATAAGTTAGAAGCAATCCCAGGTTTTAAAATTGAATTAACAGAAGAAACCTTTATTCGTTTAGTGAATGAAAGTAAAGTCGCTGTTATTGGCCAATCAGAAAATCTAGCTCCGGCTGATAAAAAGCTTTATGCTTTGCGTGATGTAACTGCTACGGTGGACTCTATCCCACTGATTGCTAGCTCAATTATGAGTAAGAAAATTGCTGCTGGTGCAGATGCAATTGTTCTAGATGTAACAACTGGCGACGGCGCCTTCATGAAAAATATTGAAGATGCCAAACGCTTGGCTAAAACCATGGTACGGATTGGGCGCTTAGCAAATCGTCAGACTATGGCCGTTATCTCTGATATGTCACAACCTTTAGGTGAGGCTATCGGCAATAGTTTAGAGGTCGTAGAAGCAATCGAGACTCTGCAAGGCAAAGGACCAGCTGATTTATTAGAAATGTGCTACGCTTTAGGCAGTCAAATGGTTGTGCTAGCCAATAAGGCTAAAACAGTTGAGCAAGCGCGAGCAATGCTAGAAGAAGCTTTAACTTCTGGTAAGGCTTTAGCTAAGTTTAGAGAAATGATTCAAAATCAAGGCGGCGATGATTCAGTAATTGATCATCCAGAAAAAATCCTAACCGCTAAATATGTCTTTGATTTACCAGCAAAACAAAGTGGTGTGATTACTAAATTAGTTGCCAATGAATTAGGCATAGCGGCGATGATGTTAGGTGCCGGTCGTAAGACGAAAGAAGATGCGATTGATTTTGCGGTGGGCTTGAAACTATGTAAGAAGGTTGGCCAAAGCATCGAAGCTGGTGAACCTATCTTAACCATTCATAGTAACCAGCCAAAAGAAGAAATTCAAGAAGTCATTGATTTACTTTATAAGAATATCGAAATTGGTGAAGATGGGGAAGAACCGCCATTAATTCACGCAATTATTACAGAATAGGAGTGTTTCATCAAATGGAATTAAATCGAATGATTGACCATACAGTCTTAAAAGCAGATAGTAAGAAAGCAGATGTATTACGCGTGATTGAAGAAGCTAAAGCACATCACTTTTATTCAGTATGTATCAACCCTGCTTGGGTGAGTTTAGCAGCTAACGAATTAGCTGGTAGTGATATCCAGGTTTGTACAGTAATTGGTTTTCCTTTAGGTGCTAATACTTCAGCAACGAAGGCTTTTGAAACAAAAGATGCCATTGCTAACGGTGCGACTGAAGTAGATATGGTGATTAATATCGGTGCTTTAAAAGATGGCGAGGACGAATTAGTTCAAAAAGATATCGAAGCAGTGGTGCAAGCCGCGGAGAAAAAAGCTTTGGTAAAAGTGATCATCGAAACAGCACTGCTAACGAAAGAAGAAATCGCTCGTGTATGTCGTTTAGCTAAAGCAGCAGGTGCGGACTTCGTTAAAACATCAACTGGTTTTTCAACAGCTGGTGCCAAGATAGAAGATGTTCGTTTAATGCGTGAGACGGTAGGTGCTGAAATGGGCGTTAAAGCTTCAGGAGGCATTCATAATGCTGAGGAAGCGCAAGCCATGGTTGAAGCTGGTGCCAGTCGTTTAGGAACTAGTGCAAGTATCGCTATTGTGACAGGAACTACTGGCACTGGTTATTAATCAGTAAAGAAGGTGTTAATAGTGAAAGCAGAGCAAGAATGGATTGATTTAGCTATAGCAGCTTTAGATCAAGCTTATGTTCCTTATTCACACTTTCCAGTAGGAGCTTGTTTAGTAACTGCAGATGGTACCCTTTATCAAGGGGTAAATATCGAAAATGCTTCTTATGGTTTGACTAATTGTGCTGAGAGAACTGCTTTTTTTAAAGCTATATCAGAAGGCAAACGTCAGTTTAAACATTTGGTCATTGCTGGACATACACCTGAACCGATTTCGCCATGTGGCGCATGTCGTCAGGTGATGGCAGAATTTTGTACACCAGAGATGCCAGTAACTTTACTTGGTGACGATGGAGTCATGAAAGAAACTACGGTAGAAGAATTATTACCATATACTTTTACCAACAAAGATTTCCATTAATCATGGTTATCCGATCAATTGATCGATGACATAAAAAGACTTATCTAATTTAGGGGGCTTTACAGAAATGAAAAAAGCAAAATTATTTGGATTGGCTGCAGTTGCAATGACAAGTACATTAGTATTAGCAGCTTGTGGTAACAAATCAGACGACAGTTCTGCAAAGAAAGATTCTAAAGAGAATCATAGTGTAGCTATGGTTACTGACGTTGGTGGGGTAGATGACCGTTCATTTAACCAATCAGCTTGGGAAGGATTACAAGCTTGGGGTAAAGAACACGACATGAAAAAAGGTGTCGGTGGTTATCAATACTTCCAATCTGATGATGAATCACAATATGCAACAAACTTAGACACTGCAGTACAAAACGGCTTCAAAACAATTTTTGGGATTGGTTATAAACTAGCACCTGAAATTGAAAAGGCAGCAAAACAAAACCCTGATAACCAATTTGGTATCGTGGACTCTGTAATTTCTGGTGTAGACAATGTAGCATCTGCTGTGTTTAAAGATAATGAAGCTTCTTACTTAGCAGGAGTTGCTGCTGCGGCATCAACAAAAACAAACAAAGTTGGCTTTATCGGTGGTGAAGAAGGCGAAGTTATCGACCGCTTTGAAGCTGGTTTCGTTCAAGGGGTAAAAGATACTGCTAAGAAATTAGGTAAGACAATTACAGTTGATGTACAATATGCTGGTTCATTCGGTGACCCTGCAAAAGGTAAAGCTGTAGCTGCACAAATTTACCAAAATGGTGCTGATATCATCTTCCATGCATCAGGTGGTACTGGTCAAGGGGTATTCCAAGAAGCTAAAGCTATCGACGAACAATTAACTGAAGCTGAATTAAAAGACAAACAAGTTTGGGTAATTGGGGTAGATAGTGACCAACAAGCTGAAGGTGCGTTCAAAACTAAAGACGGTAAAGAAGCAAACTTAACTTTATGTTCAACACTTAAAGGTGTAGGGACTGCTGTTGCCGATATCGCCCAAAAAGCTGCTGAGAATAAATTCCCTGGTGGTAAAACAATCGCTTACGGTCTAAAAGACGGTGGGGTTAATTTAACCGATGGTTTCTTATCAAGCGATGCGAAGAAACAAGTCGAAGATGCGAAAAAAGCAATTTTAGACGGTAAAGTTGAAGTTGCTGAAAAACCTAGCAAATAATTAGGAAATAAAAAGTTGGTCTGTGATCTTATCTTTAAAAAGATAAGATCACAGTTTCTATCAATCTACAGGCAAGTGCTTTAAGTTAAAACACTTGCCTGTGGAAATGGATATTTCCTAATATGCATCATCAAGAAAAGTAAGGAAGTGAAAGAAGTTGACTCAAGGACAACCAAATGTCATCGAAATGCGCAATGTAACGAAAATTTTTGGCAGTTTTGTTGCAAATGATCAAGTGAATCTGCAAGTACGTCGTGGAGAAATTCATGCCTTGCTTGGAGAAAATGGTGCAGGAAAATCAACAATGATGAATATGTTAGCAGGCCTTTTGCAACCAACATCTGGAGAAATTCTATTAAATGGTGAGGTTGTAAATATTACGAGTCCGACCGCCGCTAATAAGTTGGGAATCGGAATGGTTCACCAGCATTTCATGTTGGTAGACGCTTTTACTGTTACAGAAAATATTATTTTAGGTAGTGAGCCAAGTCATTTTGGTATTTTAGATCGTAAAAAAGCAAAACAAGAGATTGAAAAAATCTCAAAACAATATGGATTAGCCGTTGATCCTGATGCTTATGTTCGTGATATTTCAGTTGGTATGCAGCAACGGGTAGAGATTCTAAAAACCCTTTATCGTGGTGCGGATGTTTTAATTTTTGACGAACCAACTGCCGTTTTGACTCCTCAAGAAATTGAAGAACTTATTGAAATTATGAAAGAATTAATTAAAGAAGGAAAGTCAATCATCCTAATTACACATAAATTAGATGAAATTAAGGCAGTTGCTGATCGTTGTACGGTTATTCGTCGTGGTAAATATATCGGTACGGTTGATGTGAAGGATGTATCCTCACAACAATTAGCGGATATGATGGTTGGTCGTGCGGTTTCATTTAAGACACCGAAGAAAGAGGCTAATCCACAAGAAGTCGTTTTAGCAGTTGAAGATTTAGTGGTTAAAGAAAATCGTGGATTGGAAGCAGTTAAAGGCTTGAGCTTAGAAGTTCGTGCAGGTGAGGTTTTAGGGATTGCCGGAATTGATGGCAATGGTCAGTCTGAATTGATTCAGGCGTTAACCGGTTTACGTAAAGTAGAAAGTGGTCGTATTACCTTAAATGGCGATGAAATTACTAACCAACGTCCACGTAAAATTACGCAACAAGGTGTTGGCCACGTACCAGAAGACCGTCATAAATATGGTTTGGTTTTAGATATGACTTTAGCAGAAAATATTGCTTTACAGACTTACTTTATGGAGCCGTTAAGTAAACATGGCGTCTTAGATTATGCTGAAATCAATGAGCATGCTCGTGAATTAATGCAAGAATTTGACGTTCGGGCTGCGAGTGAAGTGGTACCAGCTAAGGCTTTATCTGGTGGTAACCAACAAAAAGCAATCATCGCACGTGAAGTCAATCGCGATCCAGATTTATTGATTGTTGCTAACCCTACCCGTGGATTAGACGTGGGTGCGATTGAATTTATTCACAAACGTTTAATTGAACAACGTGATAAGATGAAAGCTGTGTTGTTAGTAAGCTTTGAATTAGATGAAATTTTAAATGTATCTGATCGTATCGCCGTTATTCACGCAGGTAAGATTGTCGGTACTGTTGATCCAAAAGAAACAAATGAACAGGAGCTTGGTTTATTGATGGCAGGTTATTCTTTAGGGGCCGCACGTGAAGAATTAGCAGCAAATAAGGCGGGTGAAGAGGTTGAATAGTCGTACAGAAAAAATTCAAAATATTATTGTACCGATTATTGCGGTATTTCTAGGCTTTATTTTAGGCGGTATCATCATGTTGGCTTTTGGTTTTAATCCAATTGATGGTTATGCACAAATGTTTAAAACAGCCTTTTTAAATCCATTAACTGGAGAAATTAATCCTCGAAATATTGGAGAAATTTTTGTATCTGTTGCGCCTTTAGTTTTTACAGCTTTAGGTTTTGCCGTAGCGAATACAGCAGGTTTCTTTAATATCGGGTTATCTGGTCAAGCATTATGTGGATGGATTACAAGTGTATGGATTGCTTTATCTATGCCTGATGTACCACGTTTAGTCGTATTATTCGTCGCTATTGCCGCTGGGGTAATTGCTGGTGCGATTGCCGGTGCGATTCCAGGCTTCCTAAGAGCGTTTTTTGGTACGAGTGAAGTAATTGTTACAATTATGATGAACTATATTCTTTTACAAGTATCTACTTACTTAGTAAACGATGTCATGAGTCCAAGTATTATCCAAAGTAAAGGGATGACCAAATCAATTAGTGAGTCTGCTTCTTTACAAACTGGTTGGATGGCAGCAATGACTAATAATTCTCGTTTAAATCTAGGAATTATTTTTGCTATTATCGCCTTAGTGGTTGTCTGGTTCATGATGAAAAAGACGACTTTAGGCTATGAAATCCGTGCAGTAGGTCTAAATCCATTTGCTTCTGAATATGCCGGAATGTCAAGTAAACGCACAATTGTCATTTCAATGATTATCTCTGGCGCTTTAGCGGGTATGGCCGGAGTGATTTTAGGACTAGGTACCTTCCAAAACTTTACTTCGCAAGGGTCATCTTTATCTGTAGGTTTTGATGGAATGGCGGTTTCGCTGCTTGGAAATGGTAGTTCGATTGGAATCTTTGCTTCAGCTATTTTATTTAGTATCTTGAAGCTTGGTGGACAAGGAATGCAAGTTGCGGGAATTCCATCTGAGTTAGTTGATATTGATATTGCGATTATCATTTTCTTCGTAGGAATTAGTTTTGTCATTCGTTTTGTTTTAGCTAAGTTCTTTGGCAATAAAAAAGAAGTAGTGAAGGTCGAAGAAGCGTCTAAACCAAATGAAGAAAGTCAGGAAGGAGGAAACATCTAATGAATCTAGATGCTATTGCTTCAATTATTACGCAAACCTTGATTTATGCTGCGCCTTTGATTTTGACTGCGCTAGGTGGTGTTTTCTCAGAACGTAGTGGGATTGTTAACGTGGGACTTGAAGGAATCATGGTAATGGGTGCTTTCAGTTCAATCGTATTTAATATCACTTTTGCTGCTAAATTTGGTAATGCTACACCTTGGTTAGGATTATTAGTCGGTGGGTGTGTAGGGTTAGTTTTCTCAGCTTTGCACGCGGTGGCTACTATTAACTTTAGAGCAGACCATATCATTAGTGGTACGGTAATGAACCTAATGGCACCTGCTTTAGCGGTCTTTTTAGTCAAAGACTTCTATGGAAAAGGCCAAACTGACAGTATTCAAGAATTCTTTGGTTATTTCCGTTTTCCAATTTTAGCGGATATTCCAGTGATTGGTAAGCTATTCTTTGAAAAGACTTCACTGACTGCTTACTTAGCTATTTTGGTTTCAGTTATCGCATGGTTTATTATTTTTAAAACGCGTTTTGGTCTACGCTTGCGTTCAGTAGGGGAACATCCACAAGCTGCTGACACATTAGGGATTAATGTTTATCTAATGCGCTATTCTGGTGTGTTGATTTCAGGTTTCTTAGGTGGTATGGGTGGTGCGTTATTCGCCCAATCTATCGCGGGTCGTTTTGCGGTAACTACCATTGCCGGTCAAGGGTTCATCTCAATGGCTGCGATGATCTTTGGTAAATGGAATCCATTAGGTGCGATGGGTGCTGCTGTTTTCTTCGGCTTCTCACAAAACCTAAGTATTGCTGGTAAGGCAATTCCGTTTATCGCTTCTATTCCAGATGTGTATCTATTGATTGCGCCATATGTGTTGACTATCGTCATCTTGGTAGCCTTCTTTGGTCAAGCAGCTGGACCTAAAGCAAATGGTCGTAACTATATTAAATCGAAATAACAAATCAACAAACGGACATTTGTCCTTTTGTTGCAATGGATTGCTTGCTATAATCATGATGTAAGCATATCCAAGAAAAAGGGTAAGGGGAGGACAAAAACAGGTATGCTGAATGTTCTTCCCTTTTCTTATGGAGTAGTCATAATCTAGTCTTAACGAAGGCTGGGTGAATATAAACAGAAAGCAGGGTTATCATGTTTAAACGTGTACATTTAATTGTTTTGGATTCAGTAGGGATTGGTCAAGCACCTGATGCGGACAAATTTAATGATGTAGGAGCCGATACATTAGGCCATATTGCACAAGTAGCTGGGTTAACGATTCCCAATCTAGAAAAATTGGGCTTAGGTACAATTGCTCCCTTAAAAGGCGTTAAAGCGATTGAAGATCACTTAGGTTATGCTACGAAATTAGAAGAAATCTCTGTAGGTAAAGATACTATGACTGGTCACTGGGAAATCATGGGACTAAATATTACCAAACCATTTAGAGTTTTTCCAAATGGCTTCCCACAAGAATTATTAGATAAAATCGAAGCTTTTTCTGGTCGCAAAGTTGTTTGTAACTTGCCTTATTCAGGGACTAAGGTGATTGATGATTATGGAAAACACCAAATGGAAACAGGTGATTTAATTGTTTATACATCAGCCGATCCAGTATTACAAATTGCAGCTCATGAAGAGATTATCCCACTAGATGAATTATATCGCATTTGTGAATATGTCCGTGAAATTACACGTGATGAACCATACATGATTGGTCGTATTATCGCGCGTCCTTATGTAGGGGAACCAGGAAACTTCACCCGCACAAGTAATCGTCACGATTATGCCTTAAATCCATTTGGTCATACAGTATTAAATTCATTAAAAGATGCCGGTAAAGATGTTATTGCTGTAGGTAAAATTAATGATATCTTTAATGGCCAAGGCATTACCGAAGCAATCCGCACGAAGAGCAATATGGACGGGGTAGATCAATTATTGAAAGTAATGGCTAAAGACTTTGACGGTTTAAGCTTTACTAACTTAGTTGATTTTGATGCGTTGTTTGGTCATCGTCGTGATGTACAAGGATACGCTAAAGCAATCGAAGAATTCGATGCTCGTATTCCAGAATTATTTGCAGCGATGCGTGAAGATGATTTACTATTGATCACTGCTGACCATGGAAATGATCCAACCTTTACAGGTACTGATCATACTCGTGAGTATGTTCCATTACTAGCTTATAGCAAAAAAATGCAAGGTCATGGCGCATTAGCTCAAGGTTTTTATTCTGATATTGCAGCAACTATCGCTGATAACTTTGGTGTAGCTGCAACTGAAAATGGTAAGAGCTTTTTAGCTGACTTAAAATAAATAGGAGTGTGAAAAGATGACTTTACAACAACGTTTAGCAGAAACAACCGCTTTTATTCATAAAAAAGGGGTAGACAAAGTCGACTTTGGTCTGATTTTAGGTTCTGGTTTAGGTGAATTAGCTGAAGAAATTGAAGACAAAATTGTTATTCCTTATGAAGAAATTCCGCATTTCTCAGTTTCAACCGTAGTCGGTCACGCCGGACAATTAGTCTATGGGACACTATCAGGTAAAAAAGTTTTGGCTATGCAAGGTCGTTTCCATTTTTATGAAGGACACTCTATGCAAGTAGTGACTTATCCTGTTCGAGTGATGTCTGCCCTTAAAGCACATTCCTTAATTGTAACCAATGCTTGTGGTGGGGTAAATGAAAGCTTTAAACCGGGAGATTTAATGTTGATTACTGATCACATCAACTTTATGGGAACCAATCCATTAATCGGCAAAAACGAAGAAGAAATTGGTCCGCGCTTCCCAGATATGTCACAAGCGTACAACTTAGCTTATCGTCAAGTGGCCAAACAAGTGGCACAACAAAAAGGTTTGCACTTAAAAGAAGGTGTTTACATGGGCTTTACCGGTCCAACGTATGAAACACCGGCTGAAATTCGCTTTGCCCGAACAATTGGTGCGGATGCAGTAGGTATGTCTACAGTACCTGAAGTAATTGTGGCGGTTCATAGTGGTCTTAAAGTTTTAGGTATTTCTTGTATCACAAACTTAGCCGCTGGCATGCAAGCGAACTTAAATCATGAAGAAGTGGTTGAAACGACTGAACGTGTAAAAGCTGAGTTCAAAGAATTAATTAAATCAACACTTACTGCATTATAATATTGAAAGGAGCATATGAATGAGCGTTCATATTGAAGCCAAAGCAGGCGAAATTGCTGATAAAATTTTACTTCCCGGAGATCCATTAAGAGCTAAATATATTGCTGAAACTTTTCTAGAAAATCCAGTTTGTTATAACAATGTTCGAGGAATGCTAGGTTTTACCGGAACATATAAAGGCGAAAGAATTTCAGTACAAGGAACTGGTATGGGGATGCCTTCCGCTACGATTTATGCTCACGAGTTAATCAATTCTTATGGTGTAAAAAAATTAATTCGAGTGGGAACTTGTGGCGCAATCTCAAAAGACGTCCATGTCCGTGATCTAGTCTTAGGTCAAGGTGCAGTAACCAGCTCTTCAATGATTGCTAAAAACTTTGATACTTTCCATTTTGCACCGATTGCCGATTTTAAATTATTAAAAACGGCTTATGAAATCGCTCAAGAAATGGGAACGACAACTCACGTAGGTAATCTACTTTCAGAAGATAGTTTCTATAAAGATGATATGACTGAAACCATTCAACTAGCTAGTTTAGGTGTGATGGGTGTTGAGATGGAAGCCGCCGCACTTTACTATTTAGGTGCTAAGTTTAATGTCCAAACTTTAGCTATCTGTACGGTTAGTGATCATATTATTACCGGAGAAGAAACAACTGCTGAGGAACGTCAATTGACCTTTAACGATATGATTAAGGTAGGACTAGAAACAGCGATTCGTTCGTAATTGATAAAGTGTTTATCCAAAATCTAGTTTAATGAGTCTAAAAATCATTGTAGATATGTGTTTGGCTATGATGAATCAGTAAATAAAAAAGAAAAGCGTTTGTTGCTAATTTTTTAATTAATTATTAGCTTAACATGGCGCTTTTCTTTTTCTTTTTACTTGGTGTTTATAGCTTATTTATCAAAAGCAAACGTTTTGAATTTTTCCTTTTTTGGATTAAAATAAAAGTAGCTGATATTGACGAGAAAAAAGCGTTAACTTTATATTGGATAAATGGAGGATTTATATGGAAAATTTTAATTTTTATGTACCAACAGATGTGCGTTTTGGTAAAGATCGTTTAGGTGAGTTGCCAGAAGTTTTGAATCAATTTGGTAAACGCGTGTTGTTAGTTTATGGTGGTGGTAGTATTAAAAAGATTGGTCTTTACGATAAATTAATGGCGGTGTTAAAAGACAATGGCAATGAAGTGTTTGAATTAAGTGGTGTCGATCCTAATCCACGAATTGAAAGTGTGCGCGAAGGAGTTACGATGTGTCGTGAGCATCATATTGATGTAGTATTAGCTGTCGGTGGCGGTTCAGTAATCGATTGTAGTAAAGTTATTTGTGGTGCGACTTTTTATGAAAAAGATGCGTGGGAATTAGTATTAAACCGTAATTATGCAGGTCCTGCACTACCATTAGTGACCATTTTGACCTTATCTGCAACAGGTACTGAGATGAATCGTAATGCGGTTATTTCAAATATGAAGACACGTCAAAAATTAGGTATTTATGGTCAAAATTTATTACCAAAAGCTTCATTTTTAGATCCGCAAAATACTTATACAGTAAGTCAATATCAAACATTGGCTGGTTCTGCAGATATTTTAAGTCACTTAATGGAACAATACTTCAATTTAACCCCTGGAACTGAGGTGCAAGATAATATTGCAGAAGCATTGATGAAAACCGTCATTCAATGTTTACCAGTTGCTTTAAAAGAACCAGATAACTACGATGCTAGAGCAAATTTAATGTGGGCTAGCACTTTAGCTTTAAATGGTTTACCTGGTAATGGACGTAAAGGGGCTTGGTCTTGTCACCCAATGGAACATGAATTAAGTGCCTTTTATGATATTACGCATGGCATTGGTTTGGCTATTTTGACGCCGCGTTGGTTAAATCATGTACTAAACGAAAAGACTTTACCAAAAATTGAACGCTTTGCTAGAAATGTTTGGGGCATTACCAAAGCTGATGCGATGACTGCAGCTAAAATGGGGATTCAAGCATTATATGATTTCTTTGTTTTAAATGGTGTACCGATGACTTTACCAGCTGTAGGGATTGATTCTGAAGGTGAATTTGAAGAGATGGCTAGACAAGCAGTTGATCATAGTAATATTGCAACTGAAGCTTTTGCACCCTTAAATGTAGAAGATGTTGTGGAAATTTATCAAGCATGTATGAGCGATAGTCATTTTATTTAATAAATAAAAAAAGGAAGGGTTAGCGCCCTTCCTTTTTTGACTAAAATTATAAGTAGTATTTCTTAGCAACTGTTAAATCATCGTTTAATTCATAAACTAATGGTTGACCAGTTGGGATTTCAAGATCCATGATTTCTTCGTCAGAAATACCTTCGATGTGTTTAGCTAATGCACGTAAAGAGTTACCATGTGCAGCTACTAAAACAGTTTTACCATCTAATAAAGCTGGTGCGATTTGATCTTGCCAGAATGGTAAAGCACGTTCTAAAGTAACTTTTAAGTTTTCTCCTCCAGGTATGTCACGAGGGTCTAACATTGCATAGCGACGGTCACCAGCGATTGAACCTTCGTCAGAAGCGTCTTGTAATGGAGGTAATACATCGTATGAACGACGCCAGATGTGAACTTGTTCATCTCCGTATTTTTCAGCAGTTTCTTTTTTGTTTAAGCCTTGTAATTTACCATAGTGACGTTCGTTTAAGCGCCAAGATTTAATTTGAGGTACCCATAATTGATCTGAGTATTCTAAAATTAAGTTACATGTTTTGATAGCGCGAGTTAAAACAGAAGTGAAAGCTACGTCAAATTCGATTCCAGCTTCTTTAATTTTACGTCCGCCTTCTTTGGCTTCTTCAACACCTTCTGGAGCTAAATCTACATCAGCCCAACCGGTGAATTGGTTTAATTTGTTCCATTCACTTAATCCGTGACGTGAAAAAACTAATTTTGGCATAAAAAACTCTCCTTTATTTTGTTGGTTTTCTGAAATTTTTTCATTTCTTCCACATTGTACACTTTTTTACAAGGAATTTCCATGAAAAAAAGTCAGGAAAGCAAAATTTTACTCATCGAATTGAAAAATAGGTTAGTTTTTATCGGCATGGATGGTCTTAACACCTTCTTCGGTACCAATGATGACAGTATCGACCATATCTAAGAATAGACCGTGCTCAACAACCCCGACAATTTTATCTAGTTGATTTGCCATTTTATGGGTATCATCAATTTTTTCTAAATGTAAATCGATAATATAATGACCACAATCGGTTACCACAACTTCACCGTTATCGTTTTTACGTAAGATTGGATGCCAACCAAGAGTGTCAAATCGTTGTAAGACTTGTTGGTGTCCATAAGGAATGACTTCGATTGGTAAAGGAAATTTACCTAGAGCAGGTACCATCTTGGATTGGTCAACGATCCAAATGATTTTTTTAGAATAAGTCGCTACGATTTTTTCAAAAAGTAAGGCTGCACCGCCACCTTTAATTCCACAAAACTGAGGATCGATTTCATCCGCACCATCAATGGTCAAATCGACATGAGAAACTTCATCGATGGTTTTAACCGGGATACCTAAACTTTCCGCTTGTTTTTTTGATGCGATAGAAGTAGGAACACCGATGATTTGTAAGCCTTCTTCTTTAACTCTACGACCAAGCTCTTCAATCATATAGTAAGCTGTTGAACCCGTACCTAGGCCAACAATCATACCGTCTTTTACATACTTACTAGCTTCAATACCAACCATTTGTTTTAAGTTCATTCTATTTCCACCTTTATAATTATTTACTATTTTATTATACCTTTCTTTAGCCTTAAATCCTATGGAAAAATAGTCTCAAATCGACACGTAAGCATAAAAAAATATTGGTTGAAAAAACTAAAATTTTTCAGAAAAAATAAATAGAAGTAACATTGACAGTTTGGAAAAAGTGTGTTACCATGACAAAGGTGCTTTAAACAGGTTCCGTTTTGGGACGTGCTGACTGTGCAAAGCTATGATAAAGGTGCAGTTATCTGCATTATTTTTTATCGCAAAGAAAAGAACCACCTGGATGTGTGGGACTAAGGAAGCGAATCAAGGAAGGAGGAAAACAAGGAATGCCTACAATTAACCAATTAGTACGTAAGCCTCGTAAATCAAAGGTTGAAAAATCAAATTCACCTGCATTAAACAAAGGATATAACAGTTTCAAAAAGACTCAAACGAATGTGAACTCACCTCAAAAACGTGGGGTAGCAACTCGTGTGGGAACTATGACACCTAAAAAACCGAACTCAGCTTTACGTAAATATGCCCGTGTTCGTTTGTCAAACTTAATCGAAGTTACAGCTTATATCCCAGGTATTGGCCACAACTTACAAGAACACAGTGTTGTGTTATTACGTGGTGGACGTGTAAAAGACTTACCAGGGGTACGTTACCACATCGTTCGTGGTGCGTTAGATACTGCTGGAGTAAACGATCGTAAACAAGGTCGTTCTAAATACGGTACTAAACGTCCTAAAGCTTAATTTTTGACTTTGAAACGAAATTATATAAATTAATCATATTACGAAAAGGAGGAGTTACGGATGCCTCGTAAAGGTCCTGTTGCAAAACGTGATGTTTTACCAGATCCTATTTATAACTCAAAATTAGTAACTCGCTTAATCAACCGTGTCATGATCGACGGAAAACGCGGGATTGCTGCAAGCATCATTTATAATGCATTTGATATTATTAAAGAATCTACAGGTAATGATCCATTAGAAGTATTTGAACAAGCTATGAAGAACATTATGCCTGTATTAGAAGTTAAAGCTCGTCGTGTGGGTGGTTCTAACTACCAAGTACCAGTTGAAGTACGTCCAGAACGTCGTACAACTTTAGGTTTACGTTGGATCGTTAGCTACGCTCGTCTACGTGGCGAACACACAATGGAAGAACGTCTTGCAAAAGAAATCATGGATGCTGCTAACAACACTGGTGCTTCTGTGAAAAAACGCGAAGACACACACAAAATGGCCGAAGCCAACCGTGCATTTGCACACTATCGTTGGTAAGATCCTCTCTGCAGCAAGCAATTGCTTGCTGACAGAAGGTATAGCATGAAACAACCGATTTAAGTTAGAGGGGAGAAAAACCTACAATGGCAAGAGAATTTTCTTTAGAAAAAACTCGTAACATTGGTATCATGGCCCACATCGATGCCGGTAAGACAACTGCGACAGAACGTATCTTGTATTACACTGGTAAAATCCACAAAATTGGAGAAACTCACGAAGGTGCTTCTCAAATGGACTGGATGGAACAAGAACAAGAACGTGGGATTACTATCACATCTGCTGCGACTACTGCACAATGGAAAGGTCATCGTATCAACATCATCGACACACCAGGACACGTGGACTTCACTGTTGAGGTTGAACGTTCATTACGTGTATTGGATGGTGCAGTAACTGTCTTAGATGCTCAATCTGGGGTAGAACCACAGACTGAAACTGTATGGCGTCAAGCAACTACATACGGCGTTCCTCGTATTGTATTTGCTAACAAAATGGATAAAATCGGTGCAGACTTCTTATACTCTGTAAGAACTTTGCATGACCGTTTACAAGCAAACGCACATCCAATTCAATTACCAATTGGTGCTGAAGATAGCTTCACAGGTATCATTGACCTTGTGAAAATGAAAGCCGAAATCTACACTAATGACTTAGGTACTGAAATCGAAGAAACTGAGATTCCAGAAGAATACCGTGAATTAGCTGAAGAATGGCGTGAAAAATTAGTGGAAGCTGTTGCTGAAACTGATGAAGAATTAACAATGAAATATCTAGAAGGTGAAGAAATCACTGAACAAGAACTAAAAGAAGGAATTCGTCGTGCAACTACTGCTGTAGAATTCTACCCAGTTCTTTGTGGTTCTGCGTTCAAGAATAAAGGGGTTCAATTATTATTGGATGCCGTTATTGATTACTTACCTTCTCCATTAGATATCCCTGCAATCAAGGGGATCGATCCTAAGACTGATGAAGAAGTAACTCGTCCTGCTGACGATTCTGCTCCATTCTCAGCTTTAGCGTTCAAAGTTATGACTGACCCATTCGTAGGTCGTTTAACATTCTTCCGTGTGTACTCTGGTGTATTACAATCAGGTTCATACGTACAAAATGCAACTAAAGGAAAACGTGAACGTGTTGGACGTATCCTACAAATGCACGCAAACTCTCGTTCAGAAATTTCTGAAGTATACGCAGGGGATATCGCGGCTGCTGTTGGTTTGAAAGACACAACTACTGGGGATACGCTATGTGATGAAAAGAGCCTAGTTATCTTAGAATCAATGGAATTCCCAGAACCAGTTATCCAAGTTGCTATTGAACCAAAATCTAAAGCTGACCAAGACAAAATGTCTATCGCTTTACAAAAATTATCTGAAGAAGACCCAACTTTCCGTGCAGAAACTAACCAAGAAACTGGTGAAACAATCATCGCTGGTATGGGTGAGCTTCACTTAGATATCATCGTTGACCGTATGCGTCGTGAATTTAAAGTAGAAGCTAACGTTGGTGCGCCTCAAGTATCATATCGTGAAACATTCCGCTCAGCTACTCAAGCTGAAGGTAAGTTTGTACGTCAGTCTGGTGGTAAAGGTCAATACGGTCACGTATGGATTGAATTTACACCAAACGAAGAAGGTGCTGGTTTCGAATTTGAAAACGCAATTGTCGGTGGTGTGGTTCCTCGTGAATACATCCCAGCAGTTGAAGTTGGTTTGAAAGACGCTATGGAAAACGGGGTATTAGCTGGTTACCCAATGGTTGATATCAAGGCTAAACTATATGATGGTTCTTACCATGATGTCGACTCAAGTGAAACAGCCTTCCGTGTAGCTGCTTCTATGGCTTTACGTGCTGCTGCTAAGAAAGCTAACCCAGTTATCCTTGAACCAATCATGGCTGTTGAAGTCGTTGTTCCTGAAGAATATCTAGGAGATGTTATGGGACATGTTACTGCACGTCGTGGTCGTGTTGAAGGTATGGAAGCTCGTAACAACTCTCAAGTAGTTCGTGCGATGGTTCCACTTGCTGAAATGTTTGGTTATGCAACAACTTTACGTTCAGCAACTCAAGGTCGTGGTGTGTTTACAATGACATTTGACCACTATGAAGATGTTCCAAAATCTGTTCAAGAAGAAATTATTAAGAAAAATGGTGGAAAAGCTGAATAATCTTTGACTTTTTTGCATGATTTTTTGCAAATAACTATCTTTTTTTACGATTTTTCGGTACAATAAAAGCGATGATATGGGCAGAGAGCGTGATGCTCTCTACCTATCAGATAAATTAAAAAAATGTATTAATAGGAGGCACATTTTAAAATGGCAAAAGAAAAATTTGACCGTTCTAAATCCCACGTTAACGTTGGTACAATCGGACACGTTGACCATGGTAAAACTACATTAACAGCTGCTATTACAACTGTATTAGCTAAACAAGGTGGGGCACAAGCTATGGCTTATGACCAAATCGATGGTGCTCCAGAAGAACGTGAACGTGGTATCACAATCTCAACTGCTCACGTTGAGTACGAAACAGATACTCGTCACTATGCACACGTTGACTGCCCAGGACACGCTGACTACGTTAAAAACATGATCACTGGTGCTGCACAAATGGACGGTGCTATCTTAGTAGTATCTGCGGCTGATGGTCCTATGCCACAAACTCGTGAACACATTCTTTTATCACGTAACGTTGGTGTGCCATACATCGTTGTTTTCTTAAACAAAGTTGATATGGTTGACGACGAAGAATTATTAGAATTAGTTGAAATGGAAGTTCGTGACTTATTAACTGAATATGACTTCCCAGGAGATGATGTTCCTGTAATCGCTGGTTCTGCATTAAAAGCTTTAGAAGGCGACCCAGCTTACGAAGAAAAAATCTTAGAATTAATGGCTGCAGTTGACGAATACATCCCAACTCCAGAACGTGACAACGACAAACCATTCATGATGCCAGTTGAAGACGTGTTCTCAATTACTGGTCGTGGTACTGTTGCTACAGGTCGTGTTGAACGTGGACAAGTTCGTGTTGGTGACGAAGTTGAAATCGTTGGTATCGCTGATGAAACTTCTAAAACAACAGTTACTGGTGTTGAAATGTTCCGTAAATTATTAGATTACGCTGAAGCTGGAGACAACATCGGTGCATTATTACGTGGTGTGGCTCGTGAAGACATCCAACGTGGTCAAGTATTGGCTAAACCAGGTTCAATCACTCCACATACAAAATTCACTGCTGAAGTGTACGTATTAACTAAAGAAGAAGGTGGACGTCATACTCCATTCTTCACTAACTACCGTCCACAATTCTACTTCCGTACAACTGACGTTACAGGTGTAGTTAACTTACCAGAAGGTACTGAAATGGTTATGCCTGGTGATAACGTAGCTATGGAAGTTGAATTAATCCACCCAATCGCTATCGAAGACGGAACTCGTTTCTCAATTCGTGAAGGCGGACGTACTGTTGGTTCAGGCGTTGTTACAGGTATCTTAGCTTAATTTTAAGCTTTAATATACTGACATTTAAAAGACAAGAAGCAAAATGCTTCTTGTCTTTTTTTTGTAAAAATAAATAAAAAATCACTAATCAAATTGCAATTATTATTTCATTTAAAAATGTTGAAAAATCAATTAATCTATCCATTCGATAACTTCGTATTGTTATTTAAAGATGTGTTTTCAGAAAGTGTTTTGCTCCTTTCATTAAAGAAAAATGAAAAAGGTCGATAATATATGTATATATATTAAATGGGGTGGATAGATGAAAAGTAAGCAAAAAAGTATCGGCTGGTTAATTGTTTTAGTTTTGATTAGTATTGCATTATTACCAGTACTAATCTTATCGGTAATTAATTTTTTCAGCATAATTCATTCTTTAAAGGAAAATGTACGAAATACCCAAGAAGGAACCGTTTCTGCAATTGTAGTTGTGCAAAAGGAATTATTTGACAATACCAATAGTCAAATGCAAGAGATTGCTAAATTTAATGTCTTGCAAAATAATTTTGATTTACCACAAATTGAAAAAGCGCCAATTACAACAAATAAAGGGGATCATAGCATTTTAAGTATGACCTTTGCAACAGAGAATCCTTCTGAATGTGTTTCATCATTACCGTTACCGGCTGGCTATGATGCTACGAGTCGTCCGTGGTTTAAAGATGCAGTGGCAAAGTGAATACTTTGGTTTGGTCTGAACCGTATCAAGATATTGATAGCAGCGATTTTGTTTCAACGGTTTCTTATGCATTCAAAAATACTCAAGGACAACTAGGTGTTTTGACTGCCGATGTATCGTTTAAATCAGTCAGTGATTTAATCAAAGCGCTAAATACGAGTGATGGTGCACAAGTTTCAATGATTGCCAAATCTGGTATTGTAGTTGCTTCATCTAAAAAGGCATTGGTTAATAAAAACTATCCTTATAATGATGTTTTCAAGGCAGTCTTAAATGCCAATAAGCAAAGTGCTAGTTTAACATTGAAGCAAAAAGAGTTTGCAGCGATTTATTTTGATCAGGGGACATCGACACATCCACTAGTTGTTTTAGCAACAATGGATAAGGCAACGATGCAAAAAACGTTATGGTTCCAAGTGTTAGTAACAGTAATTTTAATTTTAGTGATGTTGGCAATGATTTGTTTAAATGCTGCAATTATTACTAGGTTTATCAAAGGTATTGTTGCTTTATTTACTGCTTACTTTAAAAAAGTTGGCGCAGGTCATTTGAGTCATATTGACATTGAGGCTAAATCAACTGAGCAAGCAGCAGATAATGTACCTAAGTCGGTTTATCGTTTTGTTCGTCCAGATGCTCAAGGAAATGAATTACAACAAATGAGTGCGCAGTATAATTTAATGATTGACTCAGTAGCTAGTCTTATTCAAGAAGTGCAAAGAGAAAGTGATGAAGTATCGCAAATGTCGGCTTCCTTATTAGAGCTATCGAAACAAACGAATTTGGCCACTGAAGAGGTTGCTGAAACAATTACCGGTATTGCCCAAGTTACTGGTTCGCAAGCCAATGAAACTGAACGTAGCGTTTCGCAAATGAATGAATTATCGACTCATGTCAATGATTTAATGAATAGTGTGGAAGTGATGAGTCTACAATCAGAAGAATCAGCTACTATTAATCAATCAAGTATACAATTAATGGGTGAAGTCAATAGTAGTTGGCAAGTTGAAATGCAACAAATGGAAGAGTTAATGCGTAGTATGGATGATGTGAACGATATGATTCAAAACATTACACAAATTATTCAAGTCATTAATGATATTTCTTATCAAACCAATTTGCTGGCATTAAATGCTTCGATTGAGGCGGCTCGTGCAGGAGAATCAGGTAAAGGCTTTGCAGTAGTGGCTTCTGAAATTCGCAATTTAGCCGAACAAAGTAAGAATTCCACAAAGGAAATTGCTTCGATTATTGAACAAGTCCAACATCGTTCATTAGAAATGGTTGAACAGACTTCACGCTCACTGGCTGGTGGAGAAAAACAAACTGGTCTGATTGATAAGGCCATTCAAACTGTGCAAATCGTTTTTGAAAAGAACCAAACGTTATTAAGCAGTATTACTAATTTAGAGACGGTAGCAAATAGCATCACCAATGTGCAATCTATCGTTTTGGAGAATTTGAAAAATATTTCTGCTTCAACTGAAGAAAACGCAGCAGGAACGCAAGAAGTTTCGGCAAATGCAGAAGAAGTGTTGGCGACTACAGAAGAATTTACCCAACATGTAAGTGATTTACGTCAAATTGCTAGTCAATTAGAACGTTCAGCAAGCAACTTTACGCTATCGTAAGGTATTAAAGCGGACTAACCAAGTAAGTAACTGTAGATATGATTACAGGCTTACTTGGTTTTTTATTAGTAATCTTAAAGTAATCGAATGATAGATAAAAAAGTTTTATGGAAATTAACCGACAAATTTTTGTAAAAAAAATACTTTTCTTCTAATATAAATGTGTAGCAATGAATAAATACGTATTGGAGGAAATATTATGTGTACATCGATTACTTATACTACAAAAAATCACTATTTTGGTCGGAATTTTGACTATGAAATTTCTTATGGTGAGCAGGTGGTGGTAACTCCGAGAAATTATGTATTTGAATTTCGTAAGGAAGCTCCTTTAAAAAATCATTATGCAATTATTGGTATTGCCACTGTAGTCAACAATTATCCGCTTTATTATGATGCGACCAACGAAAAAGGGTTGAGTATTGCCGGTTTAAACTTTGCGGGATTGGCTGATTATAAACCTTATGTTGAAGGTAAGGATAATATTACGCCTTTTGAACTTATTCCGTGGTTATTAGGACGCTGTGCAAACGTTAGTGAAGCTAGAAACTTATTAGCGCGCATCAATTTGGTGAAAATCAACTTTAGTCCAGAATTACCTTTGGCTGATTTACACTGGATGATGTCTGATCAACAAGAATCTATTGTGATTGAATGTGTGAAAGACGGACTAAAAATTTATGATAATCCAATTGGCGTGTTAACAAACAATCCGCAATTTGAACAACAAGTTTTTCAATTGAACAATTACCGTTCGTTGTCTACCAAAACACCTGCAGATACCTTTGCTAAGGGATTGAATCTTGATGTATATAGTCGTGGGATGGGTGGCTTAGGCTTGCCTGGTGATTTATCTTCTAGTTCACGTTTCATCAAAGCAACTTTTACAAAATGGAATTCTGTTTCTGGTGAGTCAGAGGCAGAAAGTGTTGGTCAATTTTTCCATATTTTAGGGTCTGTTGAACAACAAATGGGCTTGTGTGATGTAGGAAATGAAAAATATGAACATACCATTTATTCTTCCTGCTGCAACATGGATACAGGCGTCTTTTATTATCGTAGTTATCACAATAGTCAAATCACCGGCGTAGATATGCATAAAGAAAATTTAGATGGAGCAACCTTGGCTTGTTACCCATTGATTAATGAACAACAATTTAATATTGTAAATGCCTAAATAATTATTTTAGAAAACAAAAATAAGCTAACCGAAACGATTAATCGGTTAGCTTATTTTCATTAATGGTGGATACTCGTAAGGCCTTGTTTTAGTAATAATTTTCTGATTGGGAAATACAGTAGGCTGACAATTAAGATAGTTGTGCAGACATTAATCAAGGTTGCAGGTAATTTTACGCTAGCAGCCAGAAAAGCCTGTTTTGTTCCTGCACCACTTAGTAATAAAAAGAGCCAATTTTTTAACTGAGTCATGACTAATTTAGCAATTCCGGTCATTGCACCGATAAAGATAATTTGCGGTAATTTTAACTCATTTGTACGGCAAAGTTTGATTGCACCATAGCTAAAAGCACCCACGATAAAACATTCTAAGATAAAATAAGGTGCTTCGGTGGCATAACCATTTAATAGATCAAAAAGTGCAAAACCGATGCTACCGGCTATAGCTCCTTTTGAATAGCCGATTAATAAAACTGCCAGTAAAAACATTGCATTCCCAAGATGGACAAAAGCGCCAGTAGGTAACGGAATTTTAATGGTCGTACCGATAAAAACTAGTGCGCTAAATAAAGCAGTTAAAGTCATTGAAACAATGGTTTTATTTTGCATTTTGTAATCGTTCCTTTCTGTTTTGAGTAGCGAAATAGGCTCCGTGCCATACATGGCCAACGTACGGATTGATGGATAGGCCGTCTGTAATGGCTTGATGGACGAAATCTTTAGCAATCTTAACAGCTTGCTCATAAGTAAAGTTGAGTGCCAAAGCGGCAGTTAAGGCAGCTGAAAAAGTACAACCAGCTCCGTGATTAGTTTCTTTTTGAATTTTAGAGGCCCGTAGCAGGTGAAAATCAGAACCATCATAATATAAATCGCAGGCTTGCTCTTGAGTGGTTAAGCGATGACCGCCTTTAATGACCACCTGCTTAGCGCCCAAGGAAGCAATTTGTTTGGCGGCATATTTCATTTGTTGAATATTAGTAATATCGCCAATTTCAGCTAAAATACCTGCTTCAACTAAATTAGGTGTAGTGATGCTAGCTAAAGGCATTAGTTTGTATTTTAATTGTTGGACGACATCCGGTTGTAAAATATTAGCTGTGCCTTTACAAGCGATAACCGGATCGATGACGATATGTGAAAATTGATAATAGCTTAGTAACTCCGCGACTAATTCAGCATTCTCAGCGTTACCAAGCATCCCGGTTTTTACAGCAGCGATATTTTTGCTAGCAATCGCACTTAAAAATTGGGCTTTAATAATGGCGCCATCTATTGAATGGACTTGATGTTGCCAACCTTTTGTTGCATCCATAGTAACGATTGAAGTAATGGTTGAAAAACCAAAAACGCCAAATTCCTCAAATGTTTTTAAATCAGCTTGTATGCCAGCGCCACCAGTTGAATCTGATCCTGCGATGGTAAGGGCTTGTTGAACCATAAAATAACCTCCTTTTTTTATTGATTATAATGGAGTTTTCCTAAATGAAAAGAACCAATTGGTTTGATTTCTTACCAACCAATTGGTTTTTTTAGCCTTTTTTCAGTTCATTTGTGATGCTAGCAAATTTTTCTTTAAATGCAAGGTTATCTGTAGGGGATAAGTGTGCATAATTTAATCGGAAAGCTTGCTTGTTTTTACTATATAAAAAGCTTGGTGCAACTAATAATTTATGTTTTAAAAAAAGTTGCCAATCATTGCGTTTTAAAGGCTGATGTTGCCAAGTTAGATAAAGATAGAATCCACCATTAACCGCTTGAACTGCCCAATCGTCTTGCCAAGTTTGCAAAAGTTGCAAAGTTTCAGCTTGACGCTGTTGTAATTTGTGTAAAAGCACTTGCTGTTTTGTATTATAATCATCTGCGCTTAGTGCAGCGGTGGCCATTAATTGAGCGAAGATATCAGTATGACGTTCGCTATCTTTTTTGGTTTGCAAAATAGACTGTAATAAAGGTCTAGGCGCACAAAGCCAACCAATTTTGATGGTTGAACTAAAAATTTTTGAAAGGGAACCTAAGTAAACGACCTGTTCAGGCGCTAGTTCTTTCAGACGAGGTAAGGGTGAGTGGAAATTTAATTCACCGAACACATCATCTTCAATAATTAAAACATGATATTCCTGACAAATAGCGATAATCTCTTGCCGGCGCTTCAGCGACATTTGACAAGTGCTAGGATTTTGAAAATCTGGATTAAGATAAAGTAGTTTTACTTTATTTTGCTTAAAACAGTCAACTAAAGCCTCTGGACGAATGCCTTCGTGATCCATTTCAACACCAAGCAAACGAATTTGATTGGATGCCAGCCAAGGCAGTGAAAATAGAAAAGAAGGATCCTCAGTTGCCACCATATCTCCATGATGTAAGAGGGTATCAAATATCAGTGAAATACCTTGTGTAGATCCAGATGTGACCAGTAGTTCTTCATTTTTGATAGCTAAACGAAATTGACGCTTAAGTTGCTGAAGAATAGTTGTTTTGAGTGCGTTGTAGCCATCGCTAGCTAGATGTTGCTGTTTAGCAAGTACGCTTTCCCAGGAATAACTAGGAATTTGAAAGTCTTGAATAAAATCTAAAGGTAAGTCGCCGCTAAATAAGTCGATACTATCTGGATGCGATTGTAACGTTTTTAATTCTCTAACATAAGGATCTTCGCGATTTAATTGATTTAGTAACAGATTAGACCATTGGAAATGAGGGGTGTGGCGATTGGCTAGTCGACTATTGGCGATAATAGTTTTGCTACCAGGAATCCGCTCAATCCAGCCTAAGCTGACCAATTCTTCTAAGGCACGCCCAACCGTTGAACGATTGACGCCGTATAAGGTAGCTAGCTTGCGTTCTGCTGGTAGGCAATCGTCAGGAGCAAGTGTGCCTTCTTCAATTCCGTTAATAATATCTTGCATAATCTGTTGATAATACGGCTGATTGTGTTGGCGATCAATTTCAAACATAATATCCTCCAAAGTATCCTAGTGTGTAAATTGTTGTTAAAATAGTTTTCTACTATAATATATCGATTATTTCTAGTTAAAGGAAGTAAAAAATTTTATAGAGTAGGTCAAAAAAGTAGTTAGCAAAATAAATTTGAAAACTTCTAGCATTTTTTTCATATTTTCAAGAAAAAAGGCTTGCGTCAACGCAAAACATATACTATAATCAAAAAGGTGCTGTTCATAGAAATGAAGGTACTTGCAGAGAGAAAATCTGCTGGCTAAGAAACGAGAGGTTGCGACACGCCCGGACGCTTTGCCATGGTCGAGCGTGACGGAAAATTTTCGTGGAGCTATGTCTACTTGTCAAAATAGGCGAAGGAGGGAAACTAAATGGCAAAACAAAAAATTCGTATCCGTTTAAAAGCGTATGAACATCGTATTTTAGATCAATCTGCGGATAAAATTGTAGAAACTGCAAAAAGAACTGGAGCAGACGTATCTGGTCCAATTCCATTACCAACAGAACGTAGTCTTTACACAATTATTCGTGCGACTCACAAATACAAAGATTCACGCGAACAATTCGAAATGCGTACACACAAACGTCTAATCGACATTGTGAACCCAACACCAAAGACAGTTGATGCTTTAATGAAGCTTGACTTACCATCAGGTGTAAATATCGAAATCAAACTATAATCAATTAATTAAGATGGAGGTGTAATCATGACCAAAGGAATCTTAGGGAAAAAAGTGGGAATGACACAAATCTTCACTGAATCTGGAGAATTAATCCCAGTTACTGTTGTAGAAGCTACTCCAAACGTAGTATTACAAGTAAAAACTGTTGAAACTGACGGCTATGAAGCAATTCAAGTTGGTTTTGAAGATATGCGCGAAGTTTTGTCTAACAAACCTGCGAAAGGTCATGTTGCAAAAGCAAACACGGCTCCTAAGCGCTTCATTCGTGAATTCAAGGATGTTGAGCTTGAGGGCTTAGAAGTAGGATCAGAAATTAAAGTGGATGTGTTCCAAGCTGGAGACATCGTTGACGTTACAGGAACAACTAAAGGTAAAGGATTCCAAGGCGTAATCAAACGTCACGGACAAAGCCGCGGACCAATGGCTCACGGTTCTCGTTACCACCGTCGTCCTGGATCAATGGGTCCAGTTGCACCAAACCGCGTATTCAAGAATAAACACCTTGCTGGCCGTATGGGAGGCAACCGCGTAACAATTCAAAATCTTGAAATCGTACGTGTAGATGCTGAACGTAACGTAATCTTAATCAAAGGTAACGTGCCAGGTGCGAAGAAATCATTGATTACAATCAAATCAGCTGTGAAGGCTAAATAATAGATAGGAAGAAAGGAGGAACTAAGGAATGCCAAACGTAGCATTATTTAAACAAGATGGAAGCCAAATTGGCGAAATTACTTTAAATGAAGAAATTTTTGGAATTGAACCTAATGAAAGTGTTGTATTTGATGCAGTTATCATGCAACGTGCTTCATTAAGACAAGGTACACACGCTGTTAAAAACCGTAGCGCAGTAAGCGGTGGCGGACGCAAACCATGGCGTCAAAAAGGAACAGGTCGTGCACGTCAAGGTTCTATTCGTTCACCACAATGGCGTGGAGGTGGCGTTGTATTTGGACCAACACCACGTTCATACGGCTACAAACTTCCTAGAAAAGTTCGTCGTTTAGCAATGAAATCTGTTTTATCAGAAAAAGTTGCTTCAAATAACTTGGTTGCTGTAGATGCATTAAGCTTCGAAGCTCCAAAAACTAAAGAATTTAAACAAGTTCTTGCTAACTTATCAATTGATACAAAAGTATTAGTAGTATTAGAGCCAGGTAATGACTTTGCTGCTTTATCAGCTCGTAACTTACCAAACGTAAGCGTAGTTGCTTCTGACAACGTAAGCGTGCTTGATGTTGTATCAAATGACAAATTATTAGTAACTCAAACTGCTCTTACTCAAATTGAGGAGGTGCTTGCATAATGAACTTACTAGATGTCATCAAACGTCCAGTAATCACTGAAAAGTCTATGAACGCTATGGAAGCGAACAAATACACTTTTGAAGTGGATACTCGTGCAAACAAAACATTAGTAAAACAAGCTGTAGAAGCTGCTTTCGATGTAAAAGTTAAAGAAGTAAACATCGTAAACGTACGTCCTAAATTCAAACGTATGGGTAAATATGCAGGTTATACAAACAAACGTCGCAAAGCAATTGTGACATTAACAAAAGATTCTAAAGCAATTGAATTATTTGGCGCTGAATAAGCCAAATATTACGAAAGTTAAAATAGGAGGGAAATAGACGTGGCGATTAAAAAGTACAAACCTACCTCAAATGGTCGTCGTAATATGACTTCTTCTGATTTTGCTGAAATTACTACATCAAAACCAGAAAAAACATTATTAGCGCCATTGAAAAACAATGCTGGCCGTAACAACAACGGACGCATTACTGTACGTCACCAAGGTGGCGGTCACAAACGTCAATACCGTTTGATCGATTTCAAACGTAACAAAGATAATGTTGTCGCTAAAGTTGCAACAATCGAATACGATCCAAACCGTTCTGCAAACATTGCGTTATTGCACTACGAAGATGGAGTAAAAACTTATATCTTAGCACCTAAAGGCCTAGAAGTTGGCATGACTGTTGTTTCTGGTCCTGAAGCTGATATCAAAGTGGGTAATGCTTTACCATTAGAAAACATTCCAGTTGGTACAGTTATCCACAACATCGAATTAAAACCTGGTAAAGGTGGACAATTAATTCGTTCAGCTGGTACAAGTGCTCAAGTATTAGGTAAAGAAGGTAAATACGTTCTTATCCGTTTGAACTCAGGTGAAGTTCGTATGATCTTAGCAACATGCCGTGCAACAATCGGTGCTGTTGGTAACGAACAACACGAATTAATTAACATTGGTAAAGCCGGTCGTGCTCGTTGGATGCGTAAACGTCCTACTGTTCGTGGTAGCGTAATGAACCCTAATGATCACCCACACGGTGGTGGTGAAGGTCGTGCCCCAATCGGACGTAAAGCACCAGTTTCACCTTGGGGTCAACCAGCTCTTGGCTTCAAAACTCGTAACAAAAAAGCTAAATCAGATAAGCTTATCGTTCGTCGTCGTAAGACTAAATAATTTTTATGACCATGTGTCGCACATTTTGAGAGGAGGTTCACCATGGGTCGTAGCTTAAAGAAAGGACCTTTTGTCGATGACCATTTGATGAAAAAGGTCGAAGCACAACAAGGTGTTGAAAAGAAAAAAGTAATCAAAACTTGGTCTCGTCGTTCTACAATCTTCCCAAGTTTTGTTGGATTCACAATCGCTGTGTATGATGGACGTAAACACGTGCCTGTTTACATTCAAGAAGACATGGTAGGACATAAATTAGGTGAATTTGCACCAACAAGAACTTATCGTGGCCACGCAGCTGACGATAAGAAAACAAAACGTTAGTCTGAGGGGAGGATATACAAATGGCAGAACAAATTACATCAGCTAAAGCAACTGCTAAAACAGTACGCACATCTCCTCGTAAAGCGCGTTTAGTTATCGACTTAATTAGAGGAAAAAGCGTTGCTGAAGCAATTGCAATCTTAAAATTTACACCAAACAAAGCTGCTGGAATCATTGAAAAAGTATTGATGTCAGCAATTGCGAATGCTGAAAATAATTTTGACTTAGATGTTGAAAACTTATTCGTTTCTGAAGCTTTCGTAAACGAAGGACCAACAATGAAACGTTTCCGTCCACGTGCGAAAGGATCAGCTTCACCAATCAACAAACGTACAAGTCATATTACGGTAGTCGTATCAGAAAAATAAGGAGGGACAATCAGTGGGTCAAAAAGTACATCCAATTGGAATGCGTGTAGGCATCATCCGTGACTGGGATGCAAAATGGTATGCTGAAAAAGAGTATGCTGAATTTCTACACGAAGATTTAAAAATTCGTAAATTTATCGCATCTAAACTTGCTGATGCCGCTGTGTCAACAATCGAAATCGAACGCGCTGCAAATCGCGTGAACGTTTCAATCCACACAGCTAAACCAGGTATGGTTATCGGTAAAGGCGGAGCTGAAGTCGAAAACCTACGTAAAGAATTAAACAAATTAACTGGTAAACGAGTACACATCAACATTGTGGAAATCAAAAAACCAGATTTAGATGCTAAATTAGTCGGCGAAGGAATTGCACGTCAATTAGAAAACCGTGTTGCTTTCCGTCGTGCACAAAAACAAGCGATCCAACGCGCAATGCGTTCAGGCGCTAAAGGTATTAAAACACAAGTATCAGGTCGTTTAAACGGTGCTGATATCGCTCGTAGCGAAGGCTACTCTGAAGGAACAGTTCCACTTCATACATTGCGTGCAGATATTGACTACGCATGGGAAGAAGCAGATACAACATACGGAAAACTAGGAGTTAAAGTGTGGATCTATCGTGGAGAAGTTCTTCCAACCAAAAAAAACACTGAAAAAGGAGGGAAATAAGACATGTTAGTACCTAAACGTGTAAAACACCGTCGTGAATTCCGTGGTAAAATGCGCGGGGAAGCTAAAGGCGGCAAGGAAATTACATTTGGTGAATACGGTTTGCAAGCAGTTGAATCTCATTGGATTACCAACCGTCAAATCGAAGCAGCCCGTATTGCTATGACTCGTTACATGAAACGTGGTGGGAAAGTATGGATTAAAATCTTCCCTCACAAATCTTATACTGCCAAAG
>DYWZ01000039.1 GCA_020742395.1 Enterococcus columbae | reverse complement strand
TTTCACTCCTTAATGGTTTTGGTCGACTTAATTATAGAGGAAACAGATGTCTTTTTCTATTGTTTCAAACAAAAAAAGATATTCAGCGTTATCCTCAATTTGAGTAACAACACTAAATATCATAGAACCAATTTCTCCAAAATCATTTGTGTTAGTTGTGGGGAGACCCCTTGGAATAGACGTACCTCGGTTCCTGATGAAGTCTTGATATGTGCCCATAGTTTTTGAGAGTTCTTTTTATACAGAGCATCAACTTTTTGGCTTTTCTCATTGTCAGTAAGCTTTACAGGTACAATTTGCGATTGAAACATGTAAAAACCTCCTTTAAATTTTTGGTAGCTTAATACTACCTAAATTCAAAGGAGGATGAAAGACCGCTAAGCTATTTAACGCTTACGATTTTTTTGCAAAATACTCTTCATTTGGCAATTTATCCAAAAAATAGGTAAGATATTTCTCTGATTCTAAGCTTTTCGTTTGACAGTCTCTAAAAGTGATAGGATGATACCGCAAGATTTGGTTCCTTCAAGACTTTGAGAAAAAGCCAATTCTTATGTTCTATGACTAATACTTTAGCACACTCAGTTTAAATTGTTGGAAAATACTGTAGTTGATGATATGTTGATCACATATCACAGTGAATATATCTATCATATTCGCTAAGAAATTCTTGATTAGCCAAGTACTTTGACGTTGATTATGATAATATATACGTTAATTTCTCAAAATTTTCTTTATTATACTTGACGCTCGAAAAAGATCTGACAACTTTAATAGATATGACGACATAGATTTTCTAATATCTTAGGTAGGACAATGAATCTTATCATTGCTTAACGGGGTTTTTGGTAGTTAAAATAGTACATTGTTCATTATTCGCTTTCAAGAAGTGAAATATTCATAAAACAACTAGAAACCTTTGTTATACTAGTGAAGTACTTCGAATCAATCACTTTTTCTATCATAAAAAAGAAAGATGAATTTTGAAAAATAGTTCAAATCAAATTGTAACTGAATGTGTGAAACCAGGGAATCAATTTTACTACAAATAATATAGATAGGACTAAGAATTATCATAAGCAAAAATCATATTTAAGATTTCATTTCTTTGAGTCGAATCAAGTGATGAGAAAAATCGTATTCAATAGATCCTATATTATAATGAAGCAATAGCTTATTATATATTTGTTGCTTGGAGTATTGAGAATCTCTAACACTGAATCTGAATGTCTTATCATAAAAATTTTCAATTTTCTGTTCGAACACATTAATAATTGAGAAGTAGAAATATATCTTGTAGCTTTCCTTTGATCCCTTATTTCTAGAACATTGCATATTATGTAATGTATTAAAAATGATTGAAAAAATTTAGATGTCAGTGAATTAGAAGAAAAATTGATGTATATTGGGTCATTGCTAGTCTACAGATTTTATCAAAATTGGATATTATTTTTGAATTATAAGTTATATACAAAGTGAAATCTAAGGCTAAAATTAAAGTAGTCCTTATACTCTATAAAGATTGAAGCCTGCGTAAATGTGTGGAGTTTTATCTAAATAATAGAGAATTATTGAATGTTAATAGATAAAATAATAGTGGTGTATAATTCGATAAAAAAATATCTTTTGATTAAGAGATAAAACAAATAGATTAAATTTATAGACTAGATGAGTTATTGTGTGTTAAAATATTTGTTAGTAAAATTTTGAGGTGATGAAATGCTGGTTTTCCCATTACTTTTGATGGTAATTTTATATTTTCAAAATATGTTTGGCTTAAGAGGAGTTGCCAGAATATCATCAAGTGTTTATTGGGGGTTAGGGGCCTTTCTTCTTTCAACTTTTTTTGTTAAGTTGAATAATTCAAAGCTTTCATTTGGCGATATCTTTGGATTTATACCAAGTAAAAACCTTGAGCTGACTTATTTTATTTTTATTATTGTCACCGGGGTAATCTACTTATTAGTCTATTTAGTACATAATCAGTTTGAAATTATTGATAATTTTCGTTTGCAACTTTCAGAAAAGCTCCTTTGTAGTGTTCTGACGATTTGTTACGGCCTTGCTTTACTATTAATATATAGTGCCAATTGGGCAATGAATCATTTTAAGGGGATTTCAATTGATCAAATTATTTATACCTTGAGCCAACCCCTTGATGGAACGGATTCTTCGCAAATTGATTCATTTATCTTTGGACCGGTTATTGGGGCTCTCGTTACATTATTTATTACCACTGCCTTGGTATATATTTTGGTTCGTATTTCAAAAAGTGTTAATCGCTTTTTGATTTTCAGAAGAATCCGTTATCGCAAGCTTTTTTTAACGATTATCTCGTCTATTTTATTGATAACTGGCTTTTTAATTAGTGTCAATGAAATTGGTTATGCAGAGGTAAAAGCTTACTTTTTTGAAAAGACGAAAATCTACGAAACGAATTATGTTGATCCTAAGCAAGTAAAAGTTACTTTTCCTGAGCAAAAACGTAATTTGATTTATATTTTCCTAGAATCAATGGAAAGCACCTATGTCTCAAAAGATTTGGGTGGCGCTGAAAAACAAAATCTACTCCCTAATTTTTCACAAATGATAGAAAATAACCAAGCTATCAATTTTTCAAATACTGATAAAATTGGTGGAGCTTTACCAATTAAAACCACCTCGTTTACAGTAGGAGGAATGGTGGCGCAGACAGCTGGCCTGCCAGTAAAGGTATCTTTAGGTGCGGATAGTCAAACGGAATTAGGCAATGAAGCCAATGATTATGGCAGTGAAGCATCTACCTTTTTACCTGGAGCTTATTCAATTGGGGAAATCTTAGCCAAAGAAGGATATACCAACACGCTAATGCTAGGTTCTGATGTGAATTTTTCTGGTCGTGGAAAATATTTTACTGAGCATGGCAATTACCGTCTATTGGATTACAATACCGCTAAGCAACAGCAATGGATTCCTGAGGATTACTTTGTTTGGTGGGGGTATGAGGATGAGAAATTATTAGAAAATGCTAAAAATGTTTTGACTGAAACAGCTAGTACAGGCCAACCTTTTAATTTTACCTTGTTAACGGCTGATACGCATTTTGAGGATGGCTACATGTCTGCTAGTACACCACGTTTATTCAAAGATCAATATGCAAATGTTATTCATTTTTCAGATCAAATGTTAGCTGAATTTATTGCTTGGATTCAGCAACAACCCTTTTATGAAAATACGACAATTGTGATTTCTGGGGATCATTTGAGTATGGATCAAAATTTCTTTGATAATATTCCAAGTAATTATCAAAGGACGGTTTTTAATACCATCATTAACAGTCCAATCCAACCAATAAATGCTAAAAATCGTCAATTTACAACCTTTGATATGTACCCAACTACATTAGCCGCACTTGGTGCAACCATTGAAGGTAACCAATTAGGTTTTGGAGTGAATTTATTTTCAAATCAACAAACCTTGCCGGAAAAGCTTGGTTATAAGTATTTTGATCAAGAAATGTCGAAACGTTCCAAGTATTATGATGAGAAATTATTAAAGAAACAAGAAGCACTATCTTCTAGTACGAAATAAATTTTTATCCTGATTTACTATAAAATTTGGCTCTTTGTCAAATTGGACTGATGAGTTTTACAAAAGGAATGAGCAGAGATAGACAGCTGTTTGCTATCTCTGCTCTTTTTGTTATTTTGATTCAATTAAACCGGCTCTATAATAAATTGGACTAATGAATCGATTTTGATTCATCAGTCCAATTTATTATAGAGCCTAAAATTTGAGTAAATCAGAATTTTTTTGTGGAATAGGTAACAGCTTGGCTAGCATTTAAAATGATTATTTTTAGCGAAAACTTATAAAAAGTTTAAATTTAGTCGATTTTTTTCCTGCTTTAAATGAGAAGATTAGCCGATTTTTGGAATTGTCTTGCGTTTGTTAGTGGCATTTTGTAAAATAGGACTGTTGATTATCTTATGTTTATAGATATAAGAAACCAAGGAAGGAATATTGATATGTTAAAAGATTTATTTTCTATTTTTAAGGATATTTTTACGAATAAAAAACTCCTATTGCAATTTTCGTATAATGATTTTCGTTCACGTTATGCGAGTTCTACTTTAGGGATTTTTTGGGCTTTTGTGAATCCAGTAGTGACTGTTTTGACCTATTGGTTCGTTTTTGATGTAGGATTAAAGTCAGGATTAACTGATGGTAAATATCCATTTATTTGTTACTTACTAACAGGGATTGTTCCATGGTTTTACTTTTCTGATGTATTAGGCTCTGCGACCAATGTATTTAGAGAATACAGTTACTTAGTAAAAAAGGTCGTTTTTAACATCCGTATTTTACCTACTTCAAAATTAATTTCTAATTTTTATATGCATGTTTTCTTTATGGTGATTGCTTTTTCAGTAACTATTTTAAATGGTTACTATCCGACTTTACAAACTTTACAAATCATTTATTATGCCTTTTGTATGATGATGTTTTTAACTGGTTTAACCTGGATTACTGCGGCTATTCAACCATTTTTCCCAGATATTAATCAATTTATCGGCATTATCATGCAAACATTAATGTGGGGAACACCAGTCTTGTGGAGTATTAATACTTTTCCACCTGTAGTACAAATGGTTTTGAAAGCCAACCCACTATTTTATGTGATTCAGGGTTATCGTAATGCATTCTTCAGTGAAGGATGGTTTTGGCAACATCCAGCATTAAGTGTATATTTCTGGGTATGGACGATTGTACTTTTATTACTTGGTAGTGTTGTCTTTAAACGTTTGAAACCTCATTTTTCTGATGTATTATAAGGAGAAAATCTATGACTGAATATGCAATTGAATTAAAAAATATTACAAAGACATATGCAATGTATGCAAAACCAACGGATCGCTTAAAAGAAGCTTTAGATTTACGCCGTCGTTCATTCCATGAGACTTTTTATGCTCTAAATGATGTGAATATTCACGTTAAAAAAGGAGAAATGATAGGTTTTATTGGTGAAAACGGATCAGGTAAATCTACTTTATTAAAAATCATTACAGGCGTTTTAACACCAACCAGTGGTGAAATGAAAATTAAAGGGAATATTGCTGCTTTACTAGAGCTTGGTTCTGGCTTTAATCCAGAATATTCCGGATTTGATAATATCTATCTTAATGGGATGGTTTTAGGTTTTACCAAAGAACAAGTGGACGAAATGGTTGATGACATCATTAATTTTGCTGATATTGGCGATCATTTATATCAACCGGTAAAAACATACTCTAGTGGGATGTTTGTACGCTTGGCTTTTGCGGTGGCTATTAATGTTGATCCAGAAATTTTAATTGTCGATGAAGCTTTGGCGGTAGGGGATTTAGAATTCCAATTAAAATGTATGGAAAAATTTACTGAATTCCGTAATGCAGGTAAAACGATTCTTTTTGTTTCACATGATGTCAATGCTGTTCGCCGTTTTTGCGACCGTGTATATTGGTTGAAAAATGGTGTAGTTGAAAATGAAGGTGAAACAATGGAAGTAACCGAAGAATATGAAAACTTCCTAAAACGTAAATCATTAAAAACCATTGACCGTGAAAAAAGTGTGGTTGAAGAACATAGCGCTCCAGAAATTGTGACTGTAGATTCTGCGACTTTACTTGATGAAAATATGCAACCAATTGATATTGTCGAACAAAATTCACCGGTATATGTGAAAGTAGAATATACTGTAAAAGATGATTCACCTAAAAATCCAGTCTTAGGAATAGCTATTCGGACTGTTCAAAATCATTATGTTTGTGGTTTGAATACATTACTGGATAAAACACCAATTCCATGGCAGATTGGTAAAAATACTTTTTACTTAAAATATCCTAAAATGGCCCTACTTAGTGGAGAATATTATTTTGATGTAGCATTCTTTGAAGAAAATGCAACGGTTCCGTTTGTTTATAAGACTAAATATGTCACAATGTTTATTACCGGCAAATATGTGGGTGAAGGAATTGTTGTCTTGGATCATGAATGGAAGGATTCGATTTAGATGAAATATGATTTTGAACTCTCATTAGATGAGCATACGAGTATTGGTAAGATTGTAAAACAAATTCAGCCTAATAGTCAGGTTTTAGAATTTGGACCAGGTAATGGTCGGATGACGCAATATTTAATCAATGAAAAAAATTGCGAAGTATCAATTGTAGAATTTGATAAAGAGCTCTTTGATTATGTCATGCAATTTGCCAAAGATGGTGTTTATGGTAATATAGAAGACTATCATTGGGTAGAACAGTTTGAAGGCCAACAATATGATGCAATTGTTTTTGCTGATGTATTAGAGCATTTAACGAATCCAGAAGCGGTGTTAAAAGCTGTTGTTCCATTTTTAAAACCCAATGGTCAAGTACTAATTACTTTTCCAAATATTGCTCACAATTCCGTTTTAATTGATTTGTTTAATAATAAATTAGATTGGAATCAATATGGGCTTTTAGATGCTACTCACCATAGTTTCTTTACTGAACAAGGATTTATGGAACTATTTCAACGCGTAGGACTGCATGTGGCAATTGAAGATTTTACCTATGCACAAGTTGGCCAAAATGAAATTGCTGCAAGATATGAAGATTTATCTGTTCGTATCCAGCATGAATTTAAACAACGTGAATTTGGTGAAGTCTATCAATACTTCTTTGCGCTAACTAAGCAACCAGTTCAAGCACCAATCATTTTGCGCCCTGAAAATTCAAATTTTGTTAAAATAGTAACCCTATTTATTGAAACGAAAAATGGTGTTCAACCAGTTACTTATCCATTAAATAATCGAACCGGTGAAAATCGTAAATATACTATTGAATTACCAGAAGATTTATTAAATATATATATTCAGCCTTTAGTAGGTGATGGTATTGTACAATTTAAAGTATTTGTCAACGGTAAAGAATTTCGTCATTTTGAAAATCATGCACTTTGGCGTAAAGATGGTATGTATCTTTTTTCAGGAAACGAGAAAGAAAACTTCTTTGTGTTAAAGGGAAATGATGTAGCAGGAAAGACAGTTGAAATTGAATTAATCTATTTATTCGATGGTACTTTTACTGATTTAGAACATGTTGTTTTAAATGATTTTAAACGCCATCGTTTAGAAAAAATGCGTTTGGAAGAAGAACAGGCACAATTTGAAAAAGAAGTTCAAGCCAGATACGAATTTATATCTGCAAGATATAATCAAGTGATTCAACAAAAAGCTTGGCAAAGACATCGCCAATATGAACAATGGTTTGAAAGCCTATTTTTAAGTCGCAGTCATCAAAAATTGCAAGAAAAATTAGTTCAGTTAACCATTGAATCAGTAGAAGTGGATACTGAATTGCACACCACCATTGTTAAAGGATGGGGATTTTCAAAAAATGATTTAGAACCATTGAATTATCAACTGCGATATGACGAAGGCTGTTTTTATAAAGTTACGCCATTATATCGTAAAGATGTAAATGATGCATTTGATTTACCTGCGAAGAAAAAATATGGCTTTATTTTAGAAGTTGAGCAGTTTGAGCAGGCTAATCGTTTACACTTAACTATTCAAACCGCTAATGGAGAGCAAGTCCCAGTGTTAGTCAATCGTCATAATTTGTCTAATGCCTCTGTATATAAACGTGCTCGCTATCTTCTAGGTATGGTTCGTCATCTAGGAATTAAAGGTACATTGAAACATATTAAAGCACGTAAAGAAAATCAAGATCAATATGAACGTTGGATTGAAGAAAATGAACGCTTTGATTATGAACAAATACAAGCTGAGATTGCTCAATTTAGTTATCAACCCAAAATTTCAATTGCGGTACCAGTTTATAATGTTGAAGAAAAATGGCTACGTGTTTGTGTAGATTCTTTAAAAAATCAATTTTATTCAAACTGGGAATTATGTATCGCTGATGATGCTTCAACTCAAAGTTATATTCGTCCATTACTAGAAAGTATGATGGCTGAAGACGAGCGGATTAAAGTGGTCTTTAGAGAAGAAAATGGTCATATATCAGAAGCAACAAATTCTGCTTTAGGAATTGCTACGGGAGAATATATTGGTTTTATGGATAATGACGATGAATTAGCTCCCCATGCATTATACGAAGTTGTTAAGGCTTTAAATGAAGATCAAACAATTGATTTTATCTATACTGATGAAGATAAAATCACCACTCGTGGCAAACGTTTTGATCCATTCTTTAAACCAGAATGGAATCAAACCTTATTGATGGGGCACAATTATATTACGCATTTCGTAGTTGTTAAACGCGAATTAGTCCTAAACAAGGTCGGCGGATTAAGAAAAGAATACAATGGTAGTCAAGATTATGATTTTGTTTTACGAGCAACGCAAGCAGCACATAAGATTCACCATATTCCAAAGATTCTATATCATTGGCGCACGGTCGAAACCTCGACGGCATTAGATCCGCAAACTAAAGAATATGCCTATATTGCTGGAAAGAATGCGTTAATCGATACGCTAAAGCGTGAAGGAATCCGTGGCAATGTGACGATGACTAAAAATTACGGTGCTTATAAAGTGGATTATGCACACGGTGATAAGGTAAAAATCAGTATAATTCCATCGGACGCTAGCTTAGTAACTGCAGACTGGGCCAAGACCCTTTTAGAAAAAACGAATTATTCTAACTGTGAATTAGTCTTACCAGCAAATATCACTGATTTTAAAAATGCTCGTGCAACTTTAGCTAAAGAAACTAGTTTAGCATCAATGGTTATGCAGGCAACGGGTGAATACTTAGTGTTTGTTCATCCATACCTATTACCACAAGAATCACATTGGCTAGAAGAAATGGCTAATTTTATGCTGATGCCAGAGGTTGGCTTGGTAACGGGTAAAATTGTCAATAAAGATGATTTTGTCATGAATGCGGGGGTTGTTTTAGATAATGAGCAGCAAAGCTTAATCTATGAGCAAGCTGGAGTATCGAATAAAACATTAGGTTATTATTTTAGAATTGTTTTACCACGTGAACTTTATACCGCTACTGAAGATTGTTTGATGACTAGTAAGACAGATTATCTGCAATTAAATGGCTTTAATTTAGCCTTACAATCTCAGCTAAGAGGGGTGGACCTAAGTATTCGTATGCAACAATTAGGTAAAAAGGTAATCTTTACACCGTATGCGACATTGGTTGAACAAGTCAATATTTCTCGTCAAATAGACAAGAAGGCTTATGGACAAATGGCCGCAGCTTATACAGCTGACCAGCTTGTGGATACCTATCAAAATCCAAATAAATTAGTTTAGGAGAAGATTATGGCTGATAAATATACCGTTTATATTGATAATATCTTGCGAAATGGTTCCAATGGTAGCATTGTGATTAATGGTTGGGCATTAGATGAAGAGAGTAAAACTGTTCCTTCCATTCATGTTGAAGGCTTTCCAGGTAATGTCCAAATTTCTTATGTTTATCGTGGCGATGTGAATGCATTATACAAATTAGCATCTAACGTCTCAGCTGGTTTTCAAATCGATTTATATGGTAAAGCTGCAGGACCTATTCAACTCGTTTTTGAAGGTCAAAATTGTATCTGTAAAAAAGAAGTAGTGATTGAAGGCAAATTGCCACTTGTTCCCGGTACAGAAAGTGCTTGGGTTCAAAAAATGAATCGATTAAAACGAGGCTTAAATTATTTACGACGCAATGGTTTAAAGAATACAATACGCCGTGTGAAAATGGATCAAGCTCCAGGTAAAAGTGTGCAAGATTATCAATTGTGGATTCAACAGAATGAAAATTGGGATGTTGAGGCAATAAAAGAAGAAATTGCGCAATTTAGTTATCAACCTAAAATTTCTATTTTAATGCCGGTATATAATGTGGAACAAGTTTGGTTAGAAAAATGTATCGCTTCTGTTCAAAATCAGTTTTATCCAAACTGGGAATTGTGCATGGCTGATGATTGTTCAACTGATCCAAATGTGCGCCCAATTTTAGAAAAATATGCACAAAGCGATGAACGCATTAAAGTAGTGTTCCGTAAAGAAAATGGTCATATTTCTAAAGCTACTAATTCAGCTTTAGAAATTGCCACGGGTGAATTTGTGGCTTTACTAGATAATGATGATGAATTAGCACCCATTGCTTTTTATGAAGTTGTTAAGGCACTAAATGAAAATCCCGAATTAGACTTGATTTATAGTGACGAAGATAAAATTGATATGCAGGGGAATCGTTTTGATCCTGCGTTTAAACCTGATTGGTCTTATGACTTATTATTAGGAACTAACTATATCTCTCACTTGGGTGTTTATCGTCGTTCTATTATGAATGAAATTGGCGGTTTTCGAGCTGGCTTTGAAGGCTCGCAGGACTATGACTTGGTTTTACGCTTTACAGAAAAAACAACGGCTAAAAGAATTCATCATATTCCTAAGATTCTCTATTACTGGCGGATTTTACCAACTTCAACTGCTGCGGATCAATCCACTAAAGGTTATGCATTTGAAGCTGGCTTAAAAGCAGTACAAGATGCTTTAATTCGTCGCAATATAAAAGGTACAGCACATCATGCAGCAGGTAACGGCCTTTATGATGTGGAATATGAGGTATTGAGCGAAGACTTGGTGAGTATCATTATTCCAACTCGTGATGGCTATGATGATATGTTACGTTGTCTAAATTCGATTGTTGCTAAAACAACTTATAGTAATTATGAAATTATCGTCGCTGATAACGGTAGTACAGATGAACGCATGCCGAAGCTTTATCAAAAATTCAAGGAACAACTTGGTGAACGTTTTGTAGTCGAAGTCATTGATATTCCTTTTAACTATTCACGAATCAATAATTTAGCCGCCCAAAAAGCTAAAGGAAAGTATCTTTTATTCTTGAATAATGATACTGAGGTTATTACAGAAGGCTGGATTACCAAAATGGTTTCCTTTGCGCAATTTGAGCGAATTGGGGTAGTAGGGGCAAAATTATACTATCCAAACCAAACCATTCAGCATGCTGGCGTGATAGTCGGTCTTGGTGGAGCAGCCGGGCACTGTCACCATACTTATCCAAAAGGTGATTTTGGTTATTTTGGTAAATTGGAAATTAATGTCAATTACTTAGCGGTAACGGCAGCTTGCTGTATGATTAGAAAAGCTGACTTTGAAACTCTAGGTGGTTTTGAAGAAGAATTAACTGTTGCCTTTAATGACGTTGATTTGTGTCTGCGTGAATACACAGCTGGTCACGATAATGTCTGGTTGCATGGAGTAGAATTATATCACTATGAATCACAAACTAGAGGCTATGAAAATACACCTGAAAAGAAGAAACGTTTCGATGAGGAAACACAGTTTATGGAAGCGCGTTGGAGTAAATACATCGAAAATGATCCTTACTATAATCCAAATCTTTCAAGAGTTGGAGGACATTTTGGGATTCGACTAGCTGATGAAAAATAGGAGGGATTCTGTGGTATATAAATTTAGGTACTATATAGGTTTTTTTATATTATTTATTGGTGTATTTTTAAATATCAATATGAGTTCTATTGGTATTTTTAATACGGTATATACTGAATCATCAAAAGAAACAACAAGTATAGGAGTTCCAAGAGCTATTAGAAGTGATGAATGGCTAGTTCAGACACCATATTATTTTTCTCAATATGAAGATGAACTAAAAGTAGATAATGACAAATTAAATGAAAATTCTATTATTATGTATAATGCACCTGTTAAGGATATAACAATCTTGGGTAAGCCTTTTAATTGGGGATTTTTGTTTTTAAAAAAAGATAGAGCATATTCTTTTTATTGGATATCTAAACTTGTTTTGCTTTTCTTAGTAAGTTTCGAATTTTGTATGATAATTCTAAAAAAGAATAAACTATATTCGTTAATAGGAGCTTTATTAATTACGTATTCGCCTGGTGTACAGTGGTGGTTTATGCAGCATCTAGGTGATTTGATATTTTTCAGCTTAGCTATTATGACATTGTTGTACCATTTTTTTGTTGAGCAACATAGTATATTAAAAAAATTGTTTATAACAATAGGGTTAACAATATGTAGTATAGGATTTATATTGGTAATATATCCTGCTTTTCAAGTTCCGCTTGCGTATTTGATTTTATTTTGGTTAATTGGTATTTTTTTAATTGAAAAACCAAAATTAAAACTGATTGATTATATGTATATTTTAACTTCAATACTTGTTATCGTATTAGTTTGTATTCATTTTTATATAATTTCATCTGATGCCATCAAACTTTTACTAGGTACAATTTATCCTGGAGCAAGAAATTATAATGGTGGTACTTTCAATTTAATTGATTTAGCCGATCCAATATCAAATATATTATTACCATTTAAAGATATTACAGTTATATCAAATAATTGTGAATCAGCCGCTTTTTATCATTTAATGCCGTTTATACCAATAATTCTTTGGAGTAAAAAAGTATATGATAAAATCGATAAGTTAATGTTTGTATTTTATTTGTTCTTAATATTTATGATGACTTATTTGATTGTGGGTGTCCCAGATATTGTCTCAAAGATACTCCTATTGAATTTTACTACAGATAATCGGTTGTTTACGATTATCCATTTTGTTTCAATGTTACTAACTATTATGTTACTAAATAATATAGAATTAATAAAAGAGATTCCATGGATAAAAAAATGTATTATAATACTTTTTGTTACATTTTATTGGGGATGTTTAATTATCGCTTCTGGATATATAACGTATTTTGGAAAAATAGTATCTATATTGATTTTAGTTGCTTTAGCAGTATTTGTATTTATGATAATGTATAAGGAAAAGATTGCTTTAGTTATGATTTTGTGTATAGTATTTCTTTCAGGAATTACTGTTAATCCAATTGTATTTGGTACAGGACAAATTGATAATTTAAAAATTGTAAATACAATAAAAAATATTAATAAACATAATGAAAAATCTAGGTGGATTAGTGATACTCCTTTTGGATATGGTATTTTAACTGCTTCCGGAGCAAATACATTTAGCAATGTACGTTTTTATCCGGATATAAGAGAGCTGGATAAAATTTCTGAAAATCAAAAAGATGATGAAAAAATATATAATCGATATCACCATAGGAATGTTGAAATTGTTTCCGATGACAAAACTCAATTTGAGCTGATTACTCCTGACAATATTCTAATAAAAATGAATGTGAAAGACTTGGACGATTTAGGAATTGATTATATTATGAGTGATAATGATTTAACTTTAATTTCTGATAGATTTACTCTTATATATGGTCCTGATAAGGATAATATTAGAATATATAGTTTTTCAAAAAAATAATTGATTCTATCAAAATCTTAGTGTATACTGTAAAAGGTGTGGCATTCACACTTAACATACATTCTTATTGGATTGTTGGTAGGTGCTAGCAATAGTTTGCCAGCAAGGTTAAAGATGAGAAGAGGAAAACTAAAAACCAAATTGGAGGAATTTTAACATGGCAGTTATCTCAATGAAACAATTGCTAGAAGCCGGCGTACACTTTGGTCACCAAACACGTCGCTGGAACCCAAAAATGAAGAAATATATCTTCACAGAAAGAAATGGTATCTACATCATCGACTTACAAAAAACAGTTAAGTTAGTAGATGCAGCTTACGAATACATGAAAGAAATCGCTGAAGATGGCGGTATCGCTTTATTTGTAGGTACTAAAAAACAAGCACAAGATGCTATCAAAGATGAAGCTATCCGCGCTGGTCAATACTATGTAAACCATCGTTGGTTAGGTGGTACGTTAACTAACTGGGAAACAATCCAAAAACGTATCTCTCGCTTAAAAGCAATCAACGAAATGGAAGAAAATGGTACTTTTGAAGTATTACCTAAGAAAGAAGTTGCTGGTCTTAACAAAGAACGCGAACGTTTAGAAAAATTCTTAGGCGGTATTGCTGAAATGCCAAGAATTCCAGATGTAATGTACATTGTTGACCCTCGTAAAGAACGCATTGCAGTTCAAGAAGCTCGTAAATTAAATATCCCAATCGTAGCGATGGTGGATACTAACTGTGATCCAGATGAAATCGATGTAGTGATTCCATCAAACGACGATGCAATTCGCGCCGTTAAATTAATCACAGCTAAAATGGCAGATGCTTTCATCGAAGGTAACCAAGGTGAAGACCAAGTTGCTGAAGAAGTTTTATTTGAAACAACTGAAGAAGCTGCTACTTCAATCGAAGAAATCGTTGAAGTGGTTGAAGGCGATAACGCATCAGCTGAATAATTAAATCTTTTAAAAAAGAATGTAAATGGAGCTGTTTTAAAAGGCTAGGTGAGAAGCCTCACTCTCCTTTTGAAGCGGCTCTTTTTTGAAAATTAAACAAAATTATAGGAGGCAATTCTCAAAATGGCAGAAGTTACAGCTAAATTAGTTAAAGAATTACGCGACAAAACAGGCGTAGGTATGATGGACGCTAAAAAAGCTTTAGTAGAAACAGAAGGCGACATGGATCGTGCAATTGATTTATTACGTGAAAAAGGTATGGCTAAAGCTGCTAAGAAAAATGACCGTATCGCTGCAGAAGGTTTAGCTTCAGTTGCAGTAAAAGGTAACGTTGCAGCAATCGTTGAAGTAAACTCTGAAACAGACTTCGTTTCTAAAAACGAAATGTTCCAAAACCTTGTAAAAGAAATCGCTGAATTAGTTGCAGAACACCGTCCAGCTGATATGGATGCTGCATTACAATTACAAGCTTCAAAAGGTACTTTAGCAGAAACTTTAATCGAAGCAACTCAAGTTATTGGAGAAAAAATCAGCTTCCGTCGTTTCCATGTTGTTGAAAAAGGTGACAACGATGCATTTGGTGGCTACCTACACATGGGTGGACGTATCGCTGTATTAACTGTTTTAGAAGGTACAACTGATGAATCTGTAGCTCGTGACGTTGCTATGCACGTTGCAGCGATCAACCCTCGTTATGTAAACGAAAGCCAAATTCCTCAAGAAGAATTAGAACATGAAAAAACAATTCTTACTGAGCAAGCATTAAACGAAGGCAAACCTGCAAATATCGTTGAAAAAATGGTTGAAGGTCGCTTGAAGAAATTTAAAGCTGAAATTGCTTTAGTTGACCAACCATTCGTTAAAGATCCTGACATGACTGTTGGTAAATTTGTTGAATCTAAAGGTGCAACAGTTGCTTCATTCACTCGTTTTGAAGTTGGTGAAGGTATCGAAAAACGTGTTGATAACTTTGTAGAAGAAGTTATGAGCCAAGTGAAAAAATAAGCACTTGAAAATAAATAGGAACGCATGAAAATGCGCTCCTTTTTTTTAGGAATTTTCAAAAATGTTATCAAACAAGAAAATTAAGTCACTGATTTTTTTAGAAAGCAATCAATAATTTTCTATCTAAAATAAAAATGATTTATTTTGTGCTTTTTCAAGAAACAAAATTGGTATTCATGTAAAAATATGATAAAATAAAACTGGAAAGAATTCACGGAGGATTTGTTATGGTTGAACCAAAATATCAACGAGTCATATTAAAACTAAGTGGCGAGGCTTTGGCTGGGGAAACTGGCTTTGGCATCAATCCACCTACAATAAAAGAAATTGTCAAGGAAATTAAAGAGGTTTATGATTTAGGTGTTGAAATGGCAATTGTTGTCGGTGGTGGCAATATTTGGCGTGGTCAAATCGGCGCTCAAATGGGGATGGAACGCGCGCAAGCTGATTATATGGGAATGTTGGCAACTGTTATGAATGCTTTGGCTTTACAGGACACATTAGAAAATGAAGGCGTACCAACACGCGTACAGACTTCGATTGAAATGCGTCAAATCGCTGAACCATATATTCGTCGTCGTGCGGAACGACATTTAGAAAAGAGAAGAATCGTGATTTTTGCTGGTGGAACAGGTAATCCTTACTTTTCAACAGATACAACCGCTGCGTTGCGTGCTGCTGAAATTAATGCAGATGTTATCTTAATGGCTAAAAACAATGTAGATGGTGTGTACTCTGCAGATCCTAAGAAAGATCAAAATGCAGTAAAATTTGATGAATTAACACACTTAGAAGTCATTGCCAAAGGCCTACAAGTCATGGACTCAACTGCAAGTTCATTAAGTATGGATAATGATATTCCATTAGTTGTCTTTAATTTAAATGAGCCAGGAAATATTCGTCGTGCAATTCTAGGAGAAAATATCGGAACCACTGTAAGGGGGAAATAACATGGCTGACTTAATTTTTAACGAAGCAAAGGACAAAATGCATAAAGCACAAGAAAGCTTACAACGTTCATTAGGACAAATTCGTGCAGGGCGCGCGAATGCTTCACTACTTGATCGTGTGAGCGTGACTTATTATGGTGTGCCTACACCATTAAATCAAATGGCTTCAATTTCAATTCCAGAAGCGCGCGTTTTGATGGTTACACCATTTGATAAATCAATGGTTCAAGAAGTTGAAAAAGCAATTTTAGCTTCAGATTTAGGCATTACACCAACTAGTGATGGCAATGTGATTCGTTTGGTGATTCCTCAATTAACGGAAGAACGCCGTAAAGAATTAGCTAAAGAAGTGAAAAAAGAAGCTGAACAAGCCAAGGTTGTTGTACGTAATATTCGTCGTGATGCAATCGATGAATATAAAAAACAACAAAAGAATAGCGAAATTACCGAAGACGATTTGCGTTCTGCTGAAAAAGAAATTCAATATTTAACAGATCGTAACATCAAAGAACTAGATAAAATTGCTAGTGACAAAGAAAAAGAATTATTAGAGGTATAATTTTTTTCGTTTGCATAGATTGAGTATTTTACGAATATGGGAATTGTCACCAATTCCTGTATTCGTATTTTCGTATTGACAGATTTAAATCCTAATGCAGAAAATCAAATTATTTGGTATTGAAAGGAAACAATTATGCAAATTTTATCTATTATTATTCCTTGTTATAATGAAGAAGAAACGGTTGAATTGTTCTATCGGGAAACAGAAAAAATTCATAACCAGTTAGGCAAATATTACTTTGAATATATTTTTGTAAATGATGGTTCGACTGATAATACATTAAAAAAAATAAAAAATTTAGCAAATATAGAAAAAAATGTTCATTATCTATCTTTTTCCAGAAATTTTGGCAAAGAAGCTGCAATTTATGCCGGATTAAAAAGAGCAACTGGTGATTATGTGACTGTAATGGATGCTGATTTGCAAGATCCACCAGAATTGTTAATTGAAATGTTGAGAATTATACATTCTGATGATTTTGATTGTGTAGGTGCTAGAAGAATTAGTCGCCAAGGTGAATCAATTGTTCGGAGTTGGTTTGCAAAAAAATTTTATCAGCTAATTAATAAAATTGGTGAAGTGGAGATGGTAGATGGCGCCAGAGATTTTAGATTGATGACCAGACCAATGGTTAATTCTATTTTAGAATTATCTGAATATAATCGATTTTCAAAAGGAATTTTTGCGTGGGTTGGTTATAATACTAAATATTTAACGTATGAAAATAAGGAACGAATAGCAGGAAAAACATCATGGTCCTTCTGGGGACTATTTAAATATTCGATTGAGGGAATTATCAATTTTTCAGAAACACCATTAAATATTGCTTCGTTTATAGGGGCTTTTTCTTGCTTTGCTTCTATTATTGCGATGATTTTTATAGTGTTAAAAACTTTAATTTTTAAAGACCCTACGAGTGGCTGGCCATCTCTTGTATGTATTATTTTGTTTATTGGTGGTATTCAGCTGTTGTGTTTAGGAATATTAGGAAAATATATCAGTCGTATTTTTTTAGAGACAAAAAAACGTCCAATATATATTATTAAAGAGCAAGATGATCATGAATGGAATAATAAATAATTGTTGTCTTTACAAATTTGAATATAGCTTTGACATTAAAAATAATGAGCAAAACTTTGATTAATTTGGTATAATAATAGGTGGTATTAAATGAAAAGGTTTATAAAGGGGAATTTTATAATGGGTAGAAAACGCTTTAAAAAATGGGTGTTGTTTATTTTTTCTATACTATCACTTTGTTCTTTTTTGAAAATAATTAACGCCGAATCACAAACTACTGTAAATAAGTTTTCTACGTTAAACGCGAAAATAGTTCAAAATGAACAGCATACAAATTTGACAGTAGATATATTTACACCTGTATCTGATAACGTTAGCAAAGTACTTGTACCTATTTGGCATGATAATAGTCAAGATGATATATATTGGTATCCTGCCAAAAAAATTTCAGCTGGACATTATCAAGTTGAAGTTGAGCATTGGCGACATAAATTTCATGAAGGTATTTATCATATACATGTATATGAATATAAGAAAAATAATGAATTGAGTGCGATTGCTTTAAATGATGTGGAATTAAAAAAAGATTCTCCGATTGTGAGCATTAATATTCAAAATGTCAAGGAGGAAAAAGGTGAGGCTGAAGTAAGGTTAGATGTACAAACAACTCAAAAAATTCAAAAAATATATGTACCAGTTTGGTGTGCTGAAAATCAGAGTGATATTAAGTGGTATCAGGCTGAAAAGCAAGATGATGGTAGTTATCTGGCTAAAATAAATATTAGTAATCATCATTATCATAGAGGCTTATATAAAATTCATACATACGTTTATTTACAAAATAATAATGAACCTGTGTTTGTTGTTGGCAACAATTTGTTATTCAATGAATATGCCGATGAACTTACTGCAATAACAGAAAACTATAATAATAAAATGGGTTCGATTGACATTAGAGTTCATGCAAAATCAATTTATGGCATAAATAAGGTATATGTTCCTGTTTGGAGTAAAAATGATCAAAGTGATATCAAATGGTATGAGGGAGAACGTCAATCAGATGGCAGCTATTTGGTGCATATGAAAATTGGAAATCATGCTTTTAATAGAGGAAGTTATCATATGCATGTATATGCTTACAATGGAATAAATAACTTTAAAGCAATGGCATTAAATGATATTACTTTTACTCCAATTAAAGATGAAATTAGTGCAAAAATAATAAATCAAGATAATCAAAATGGAAAATTAAAAATACGAGTAGATGTAATTTCTGATAGAAAAATTAATAAAATATATGTACCCATTTGGTCTAGAGTAAATCAAAGCGATATCAAATGGTATGAGGGAGTACGTCAGACAGATGGTAGTTATCAAGTAGAAATGAGCATTTCAAATCATAAATATCATTTGGGACCATACCATATTCATATCTATGGATATTTAGATAATTTAAAATCTCCGATATTTAACACACTACCCGATTTTGAATTTAAAAACTTTCCGGATGATTTAACTGCTGAAGTGTTTAATTTTAATAATGATTCTGGAACTTTTGATGTAAGAGTGCATGCAAAATCTCTTTATGGTGTTAGACAAGTATATGTGCCAGTTTGGACAACAAAAAATCAAGATGATATCAAATGGTATTTAGCTCAGTTGCAAAATGACGGTAGTTATTTAGCACATATCAATATAAAAAATCATAAGTATCATCGGGACCCATACCATATTCACGTCTATGAGTATAATGGTTTGAATCAAGCGAAGGCTATCGTTTTAGATGACGTAACTTTTACCCCTTTTCCAGATAAGCTATCTGCTAATGTTGTACAATATAATGATAGAAAGGGAACAATGACGGTAAAAGTAAACGCCTTTTCTGAAAAAGGAATCGATAGGGTATATGTTCCAATATGGTCAACAGCCAATCAGAGTGATATCAAATGGTATCAAGCCCAATTACAGAGTGACGGTAGTTACCAAGTAGAGATGAATATTGCAAATCATCAATATCATCGTGGTTTATATCATGTTCATGTTTATGCCTATAATCTATTACATGAATCAAAAGCAGTTGCTTTACAAGACGTTCAATTTAACCAATATCAAGATAAAATATCTGGCTCAATTAATAGTGTAAATCAGGTTAATGGAAGTTTTACAGTATTATTAAATTTGGAAAGCTATCAGGGAATAAAGAATGTGAGAGTACCAATATGGCACAGAGATAATCAAAGTGATATCAAATGGTATGAAGCTAAGAAAATTAATGAAAATACTTTTGAAGTGACATTTAATGTAGGAAACCATAATTATGAAACAGGTACCTACCATGTCCATGCGTATTTAACTAATTATTCAAACAAGGAAGTAGGTACTATTGTCGGAGATGTAAATTTATCGGGTGATTATCAACAACGTGTGCTTTCGGTACCTTATTATAATCAAAATGCTTGGGGGGCACCAGTTGGTTGTGAAGGGGTGGCTTTATTACAAGCATTACAAGCAAAAGGCTATGCTAAACAATATAACCCACGAAGCTTTTTAAATGAAATTCCGCATTCAACAGATGGTACACCTTATACCGGGTTTGTTGGTAGTCCATTTATTGCTAATAATTGGCAATTTACCGCAATTTTTGATCAAGCATTAACCAGATGGGGACAACGGTATGGTAATGTTAGCAATATATCTGGCAGCTCAACTAGTCAATTATTAGATCAGATTTGGCAAGGAAATCCAGTCGTTACTTATGTGACAGTACACATGACACCACTTGCTTGGGGAATTTGGCAATTTGGTCGAGTACCAAATAATAATCATGCAGTAACTCTTTCAGGATTTAATAAGCATAATGGGACAGTTTTTGTCACAGATCCAATTGATGGTCAGTATTGGATGTCTGCAAGTAAATTTGCAAGCATATATGAAGCGCGAAAAATGGCTGTGGTTGTTAGATAATAAAATAAATTGAGGTGATAAAAATGAAAAAAGCAAGAATGATGGTTGTTTTCATGTTTTTTTTGGCAGTATATTTTATTGGGTGTAATGGGAAAGTTTATGCTGACGAAAGAGTGAATGCCACTTATCACGATGGTAATTTATTAGTAAATATTATCCATTCGTCAAAAATGTTGAAAGTAGCTGTTTGGGGTGACGAAGGTGGACAAAATGATATCAACTGGTATTCAGTTTCATCAAATGGGGAAAATGCACAATTAAATACCGAAATTGTCAGTCACCATGAGAGTGGTAGATATAATGTTCATGTCTATGATTTTCAAACTGGGAAACCTATGTTTGTTGGTGCAACTGAACTAAATGTTGATTTACAGGTGGATGGACAAGTTCAAGTAAATAATATAAATGATATTGATGGAAGTTATGAAATAAATTTTATTCCAAGTAAAAATGCTAATTTGATTGCCAATGTATACTTTCCAACTTGGACAATTCATAATGGCCAAGATGATATTATATGGCATAAAGCTGTAAAAGATGGAAATAAATGGAAGTTGGCCATTCAATCTTTAGATCACAATTATGAAGTTGGAGAGTATATTTCGCATATATATGTTCAGGATTTGTCTGGAAAATTTATCTATATAAATCAGTTATCTCAAAATGTAAAGGCAAATCAAGAAGTATCAATTAGTAGTCAAGTTGATGACAATCAAAAACGCGCAATAATTGATTTGAGAAATTATCGAACAGTAAATCCTAATTTAAAATTTGCTGTTTGGGGAGAAAAAGATGGTCAAAACGATATTCAGTGGTTAAATCCTCAAAAAAATTCTAATTCTTGGCAAGTGAATACTGATATTTTATCTCATAATGAAAGTGGAAAATATCAAGTTCATATTTATGATTTTAAATATGCTCAGCCAAAATTTGTAGGTTCGACAACTTTTGATGCAGATTTACAAATAACAGGGAATCTTCAAATAGTTGACATTGATAATCTTCAAGGAAGTTATAAAATAGTATTTACGCCCAATAAAAATCAAAATTTAATAAAAGAAGTTTATTTTCCAACATGGACGAAAAAAAATGGTCAAGATGATCTTGTTTGGTATAAGGCTCAACAAGAAGGGAATGATTGGTATGCGATTATTGCATCGTCAAGACATAATTTTGAGTTAGGACAGTATATTTCGCATGTTTATGTAAAAAATATTATAGATAAATTAGAATTTATCGGTGTAAAAAATCAAGAAGTGACTGCCGATAAAGCTTTTAAGTTATCCGCAACTGCTGATAATACGCAAAAAACGACACAGATTCAATTACAGAATTATCGAGTGGTTAAACCAGATTTGAAATTTGCGGTCTGGGGTGAAGCAAATGGGCAAAATGATATTCAATGGTATAGTCCGACACAACAAGGCAATAATTGGCAATTCACCGTAAATACTAATAATCATCGAGAAAGTGGAAGCTATCAAGTTCATGTGTATGATTTCAAAGGTGGAAAACCAAAATTTGTCGGTATGACAACTTTTAACATTCAATCGATTGCTGAGGCAAGTCCAGTCATCACAGCCCAAGATGATAATAATCAAACTTTTGATATCCAGTTATCAGCACCCCAAAGTCCAGCTACTTTAACTGGTTTGAAATTTGCGGTTTGGAGTGAAGCATCAGGTCAAGACGATCTTAAGTGGTATGATGCCAAATTAAATGGAAATCAATATACCTATCAAGTAGATACAGCTAATCATAAGGACAGTATTGGTAAATATTTTGTGCATGCGTATGCTAGTGACGAACGAGGAATTTTCCAAATTGTTGGACATACTACCCTGAATGTAACTGAATCTAAGGCTGACCCACAGCTTTTAGCTACTGTGAATCCAGATAAAGAAACAGTTACTTTGAAGTTAAAACATTGGTCTGAAGGTGGAGAAGTGCTTCTGCCAACTTGGGGGGAAAAGGATGGTCAAAATGATATTCAGTGGTACGCTGCCAATAAAATAGGTCGTTCTTCTTGGCAAAAAGTCGTTCCTTTAGGTAATCATATGGAATTAGGTACCTATGATGCACATGCCTATTCGAGAAGAAATAATCAGCTACAGATTTTAGGACAAACGCAGTTTAATATTACTGATATTAAAGCTAATTTCATTACATTTTCAAATCAAGATCCTAATGCTGGGACTTTTACAGCAACTTTAAATAATTTTTTAGCAAATGGGGCAGTTAAAGGTGTGAGAATGGCTGTTTGGACTAACCATAATGGACAAGATGATTTGAAATGGTATAATACTACCAAACAAAATCATAATTATGTATTAAATGTGAATACCAAAAATCATTATTATGAAAGTGGGTTGTATCATGTTCATGTTTATGTCGATTACTCAAATGGTAGTAATCAACTAATTGCTCATACTACAACCAATATTAAAGTGAATCCACGTAGATACCAAAATCCTGCGCCATATTATCAAATCAAGGATGAAATCAATATTGGTGATTCTGGCTATAATTTATCCTATGGCTATGAAGGCTTAAAAGTAGCTAAGGTAATTCAACGCTTAGGAGCGGGTAGTTATATTGGTATGGGCGGTGCGCATTATGGACCACGGACCCAATTTGCTGTTCGTCAATTCCAAGCTAGAAGCGGGCTACCAGTTAATGGTGTGGTTGATTTACGTACTTGGAAAGCAATGGGCTTGTCTGAGTATGATTGGTATCATTTAGGCGCTTATGTAAGTCCACTTAGAGTCAATCGTCAAAGTAGTCGCAGCGATCATATTGAAGCGATGATTAGCCGTGCCTATGATTATTTAGGTAATCCATATGTTATTGGGGCATCTGGTGCGCCAGGTTTAGGATTGGACTGTAGTGGATTAGTGATGCAAGCCTTGTATGCTGCTGGTTTAGATATGTCGCCAATTAATCCGATTCGTCATGCCTTACCAGGTTATGAGTATGAATCAAGAAATATGTGGGCTTCCCCACAATTGATGAAAGTTCCTTATGGTGCTAGACAACGTGGAGATTTGATTTTCTATCATGATGGTCGTGGAACAGTCATTCATGTGGCGATTTATCTAGGAAATAATCAAGTGATTGAATCCTGGCCAAATCGTGTGATGATTTCCTCGATTGTTGATGGACAACATCCTTATGTTTTAGGAGTAGGTCGACCATTTATCTAAAATAAATATTTAGCGTTCACTTTGCCTTGGAATTTAGGTTGAAGTGAACGCTTTTTTATCGAAAAGGGATACAGAAGCTTTTAGAAAATTTCATATGATTTTTTTCATACTATGGTATAATAGGGAAGATAAGATTGAATTTTGATAGGAGGCGAACTAGGTGTTTCGTTTTTTTCCTGAAAAGAAAAAATCAGCGCAAGTAGACGCTACTGTTACTTTTAATCCTCAGCTTGGGGTTCCTAAGCATGTAGCAGTGATTATGGATGGAAACGGTCGTTGGGCGCAAAATCGGCGCTTACCACGGGTTGCTGGCCATAAAGCCGGAATGGATAATGTAAAAAAAATTACCAAACATGCTTCCAATTTAGGAGTCAAAGTATTGACCTTATATGCTTTTTCAACAGAAAATTGGAAACGCCCAAATGATGAAGTTAACTATCTGATGCAGCTACCTGTTGATTTTTTTGAAAATTTTGTTCCTGATTTGATTGCAGCAAATGTAAAAGTTCATGCAATAGGTTATTTAGAAGATTTACCTAGTCATACTTATGATGCGGTTAAAAGAGCGATGGAACAGACTAAGCATTGTACAGGAATGATTTTAAACTTTGCGATTAATTATGGTTCACGAGCTGAGCTATTAACTGCAATTCAAAAGATTTGTGAAAAACAAGAGGCAGGGTTATTATCGGCTAGTCAAATTGATGAACAACTGGTATCTGATCATTTGATGACAAGCTTTTTACCAGAAGATTATCGTGACCCTGAATTAATGATTCGAACAAGTGGCGAAGAACGAATTAGTAATTTTTTACTATGGCAAATTGCTTATAGTGAATTATATTTCACACCCAAATTTTGGCCTGATTTTAATGAAGCGGATTTAGAGCTGGCTTTTGCAAGCTATCAGCAACGTGATCGACGCTTCGGTGGCTTGAATCAAAAGGAGGAAAAAAAATAATGCAAAAACGTGTCATTACCGCCGTAGTTGCCTTGGCTGTTTTTATTCCGATTATTTATGTCGGTGGGATTACTTTACAGCTAGCCGCAGCGATTTTGGCAGTGATTGGAGTTTATGAGCTTTTTAGGATGAAAGGCTTGAAGTTAATTAGTTTTGAAGGAATTTTATCAGCATTAGGTGCGGTGATTTTAGTTTTACCACGTAATCCGTGGTTTAGCTTTTTACCAATTAATACCGATAAGTGGATGCTTTTTTACCTAGTGGTTATGCTTATTTTAGGATTATTTGTAGTTTCTAAAAATATGTATACCATCGATGAAGCCGGTTTTCCGATATTAGCTAGTCTATATGTTGGGGTAGGCTTTGGTAATTTTGTCTCAGCTCGTATGGATAATGATGGTTTAATTGTTTTGATGTTTGCCTTTTTTATTGTATGGGCAACGGATATTGGTGCCTATATGATTGGTCGTAAATATGGAAAAAATAAATTATGGCCAGAAATCTCACCTAATAAGACAGTTGAAGGTGCGCTAGGTGGAATTTTATCAGCTGTAGTTGTTGCCGTTATTTACTTGCTGATTTTTAATGCGCAAACTTATTTTAATCATTCTTTATTCGTGGTTGCTTGTATGACGATTGTGCTATCTATCGTTGGTCAATTTGGTGATTTGGTTGAATCAGCTATTAAACGCTACTTTGGTGTAAAGGATTCAGGCAAATTACTGCCAGGACATGGTGGGATTTTATATCGTTTTGACAGTATGCTATTTGTTTTTCCAATCATGCATTTGTTAGGACTAATTTAAAAAAATGAGCGTGGTGATTTTTCACCACGTTTTTTTAGATTAAAGGAGTGTTCAAGCATTCGCTAAGCTACGAGAAGAATTGAGGGATACGCGCTGTATGAAAAAAGTTCGCTTTCAATTTTTTTAATAATGGAGCAACTTTTCTGTTTATCTTATTGGTGCGCACGGATTATTTTTAAAAGAAAAATGAAAGAAGATAAAGCTAAAGTAAAAATCACCAATTTTCGATTAAATTATTGTTACAAACTAACAGAAAAGTTGTCATAATTATGAGTTGTGATAAAATTAGGGCATGTGTAATATTTTAGTTATCAAGGAGAGTTTATGAAAACAATTTTAGTTTTTATCATTATTTTTTCAGTAATAGTTATTGTTCATGAATTTGGACACTTTTATTTTGCTAGAAAGTCAGGGATTTTGGTTCGTGAATTTTCAATTGGAATGGGGCCAAAGCTATTACAATGGCAAGGAAAGGATGGTGTTGCCTATACCATTCGGATGTTGCCTTTAGGTGGCTATGTGCGGATGGCTGGTGCCGATGAGGGCGAGGATTTACAACCGGGAATGTTTGTTTCATTGGTATTAGATGAGCATGAGGTTGTTCAGACGATTAATACGAGTCAAAAACTTCAGCTAACCAATGCAATCCCATTTGAGGTGGCGCAAAGTGATTTGGTTGATGCTTTGACTGTTAGTGGTTATGTTAATGGTGATGATCAAAACATGGTCACTTATTCAGTTGATCATGATGCGACCTTGATTGAAAGCGATGGGACGAAGATTCGAATTGCGCCTAGAGATGTACAATTTCAATCAGCTAAATTGAGTCGTCGTATGCTGACGAATTTCGCTGGTCCCATGAATAATTTTATTTTGACTTTTATTTTATGTGCGGTTTTGATTGTTTTACAGGGGGGAGTAGGCGATCCTTCGACTAGTAAATTAGGCAGTATTTTACCGGATAGTCCAGCTCAAGCGGCTGGTTTAAAGCAAGGTGACCGTATTTTATCACTTGATGGCAAAAAGGTAGATGATTGGAATGATTTAGTAAGTGTTATCCAGGCTCATCCAAAAGAAAAATTAGCAGTTACCTATGAGCGTAAAGGGAAAAAATATCAAACCACTTTAACACCAGATGTGGTAGATAGCGGTACGCAAAAAGTTGGCCAAATTGGGGTAAATATGGCACAAAAATCAGGCATTGGGGTGGCCATCACTGGAGCCTTTCAATTATCAGTGGATATGGCTACGCAGATTTTTAAAGCCCTGGGTTCGATGATAATTCATCCGGATATCGATAAGTTAGGTGGTCCGGTAGCTATTTATCAACAGTCTTCAATTGTGGCTAGTCAAGGATTAAAAACGATTCTTTATTTCATGGCATTGATTTCAATCAATATTGGGATTTTTAATTTATTACCTATTCCTGCTTTGGATGGGGGAAAATTAGTGTTAAACATTGTTGAGCTTTTGCGTGGCAAACCGATGAAACCAGAGCATGAAGGCTTGATTACAATGATTGGCGTAGGTTTAATTTTAATCTTGTTTGTTTTAGTTACGTGGAACGATATTCAGCGCATGTTTTTTAGATAAATTGGTTGGGATGGATTGATTATGAATGGAGTTAATGTATGCAACAGATGAAATTGTTTATTCCTACGCAAAAGTCAGCTGAAGAGGTAAACAGCACGAGCTTAGCAGATTTACTCATTAAAGGCGGCTACCTTCGACCAATGGCTAATGGTGAGTATGCTTATTTGCCCTTAGCGAATCGGATTTTACAAAAATTAGAAACGATGCTTAGGAAGGAATTACAAAAAATTGACGCCAATGAATTGCGTTTTTCGGTGACTAATGAGCTAGTTAAAGCTAGTGCTTATTCCTTAACAGATCATCATCGTCAATTAATTACCGATTTAACGTTAACTGATTTGTCGGTTATCCAGTTTTTGAGTAGAGAAATTCAATCCTATCGGCAATTACCTTTGACTTTTTTTCAAATTCAAACGGTCAAAGTCAGCGAAGAAAAGCAAGCCAAGACGTTACTTCATGAAAGTCATGCGCTGTTTGTGGATGGTTATTTCATGCATGTTGATGAGGCTGGCTTAGATGAGATGTATCAACGTTTGCTAGCGGTTTTTTCAACTTTTCTACAAAGCTGTCAATTAAAGTATCGTAGTGTAGTTGATGAGGCTAGCTTGGCTTGTCGCAAGTCAAGGGTGTTTATTGGTGAAACCCATTTAGGGAAAGAAGCGTTAGTTATTGCTAACCAAGGTGATTACGCAGCCTTGAGATCGATGGCTAAGAGCTATCTACAAATACATAAAACACATGAAGTTTTTTTACCTTTAGCCACGGTTTCGGCTAAACAGGCGGATGAACTTCAAAAGCGACAAGTGCCAGCTTTAGCCTATCGCTTTTATCAAGCAAATGATGAACTGGTTATGGTGTTTTATCTAGCTGAAGACCAGCTAAGTATTTCAAAAATGAAGCATTATTTTCAGACGGATGAAATGCGTGATCTTTCCATAGAAGAAGCACATGAAATCATTGGCAACGTAGCCGATTTATCAGCATTATTAGGGAAGCTTCGCGTGATAGCTGATGTAAAAACGCAGCAATTTGCTAACTATTATTTGGATTTAATTCCTATACTACCAGAGGCTTTTTATCCAATTAATCTACCCACTGATTTAGCGGTTAGCGAATATGCTGATTTACATTTGGTGCAAATTGGCGATGCAGCTCCGGAAAATCAAGGCGAATTGGTCGGCTTAATGGGCAATCGTTTGGCTCAAATTGAAACCTATCAGCTTTTGGCAACTAGTGAATTGCTCTCAAAGGTCACTAATGATGTGAATGAACAAATTCCAGTTTATCTTGGTCATTATGCGATGAATTTATCAGAAGTTTTCGCTTTAATTGCGCATCAATGTCGACAGGAAAATAAGTTTATTTGGCCAGCTGACATTGCTCCTTATGATGTGCACATTTTGCAATTACAAAGTGAAGATTTCCATCAGGAAAAATTAGTTAATGAAATTTATCAAATTTTACAACCTAAACAATATGATATTTTAATTGATCAACGAGCTGAACGAGTAGGTGTAAAATTTGCTGAAGCTGATTTAATTGGTTGTCCAATTCGAATTATTGTTGGCAAGAAGGCAGTTGAAGGAGTCGTTGAATTATTTTTAACGAATCAAAATGTTCAAGTAGAAGTACGTAAAGATGATTTATTATCCACTTTAGCCATATTGCTTGGCGAAATGTAATGTAGTGAAGCTGTGGCTTGTTTATGAAGTCACAGCTTGTCTTTTTTATTTTGTTTATAGTCAATCGTTTATGCTTTGTATTTAAAAATTTGGTATAATAGAAAACAGTGAGCATTTAGTCAGGAGGTTTTCTTTTTGTCTCAAGAAAAAGAAAAATTTGCAATATTAATAGAACAAATTCAGTTGCCAGATAAATGGCAGCAACATCCTATTATTCAAGCTGGTCAAATCAGGCGAGTAACAGTACATAAAAAACAAAGATGTTGGGCCTTTGATTTTCAGTTTCCTGAAATTATGCCTTATGCTTTGTACCATGATTTCGTTAATCACTTAACGATGGCTTTTCAAACGATTGCTGAGATTGATGTAAGAATTGAAGCTAGTCAAAATACCTTTGATGAATCTTTATTACAGGATTATTGGTTTACTGCCTTGCAAAATGCTAATTGTATAACTCCAGTGATTAAACAAGCTTTAAAAGGGCAAAAACCCTTTATTCAGGCAGATAAAATTTATTTATCGGTAAGTAATGAATCAATTATGCCTTTAATTGAGCAACAATATTTACCATTAATTACTCAAAATTATCGCCAATTTGGTTTTCCAAATTTAAGAATTCATCTGCAATTAGATCAAGAATTAGCTAGTTTGGAGCAACAAGCTTTTGCTGAACATCAAGAGGCACAAACTGCATTATTAGTTGAACAAGCAGCTCAAGCAATAGTGAATTCTGAAAAACGCAAGCAAGAAAAAGCTACTGATCAACCAGTTATTAGTGGACCCGTTTTATTAGGTAGAGAAATTTCGGCTAACGAAGAAATTACACCGATGATCGAAGTGATTGAAGAAGAAAATCGCAAAGTATTTGAAGGCTATATTTTTGATCTTGAAATTCGTGAATTACGTTCGAAACGCTCTTTACTTCAAATTAAAATTACCGACTATACTTCATCATTTATTGTAAAACGATTTTCAAATAATGATAAAGATGTAGAAATGTTCAATGCTTTGAAAAAAGGGATGTGGGTACGAGTAAGAGGAAGTGTCAAAGAAGATAACTTCTCGCATGAACTAACGATTCAAGCCCAAGATATTATGGAAGTCAGTCATGAAACACGTAAAGACTATGCTAAAGAAGATGAAAAGAGAATCGAGCTACACTTGCATTCTAATATGTCTACGATGGATGCCACCAATTCGATTACTGATTTGGTCGCGCAAGCAGGTAAATGGGGACACCCAGCGATTGCGATTACCGATCATGGCGGCGCACAAGCCTTTCCCGAAGCACATCAAGCAGGTAAAAAAGCTGGGGTAAAGATTATTTATGGAGTGGAAGCAAATATTGTTGATGATGGAGTAGAAGTAGCCTATAATCCACAGCCGGTTGCTTTAGATGATGCGACCTACGTTGTTTTTGACGTTGAAACTACTGGACTTTCAGCTGTCTATGACACAATTATCGAACTAGCAGCAGTTAAGATGCACAAAGGGAATATTATCGATACCTTTGATGAATTTATCGATCCAGGTCATCCACTTTCAAATACAACGATTGAATTGACCGGTATTACTGATGATATGGTACAAGGGTCAAAATCTGAAGCTGAAGTCTTAGCAATGTTTAAAGAATTTACTGGTGATGCTATTTTAGTTGCGCACAACGCCTCATTTGATATCGGCTTTTTAAATACAAGCTATCAGAAAAAAGGCATGCCGATAGCGACCAATCCTGTTATCGATACTTTGGAATTAGCGCGCTTTTTATATCCAGAGTTTAAACGGTTTGGTTTAGGTGTTTTAACTAAGAAATTCAATGTGGCCTTAGAGCAGCATCACCGGGCGATCTTTGACTCTGAAGCAACCGCGCATTTAGCTTGGATTTTCATTAAAGAAGCGATGGAAAAGCATGATATGTTTTTCCATCAGGATTTAAATCGACATGTAGGTGGCGAAAATGCATATAAATTAGCTCGCCCATTTCATGCTACGATTTTAGTGCGTACACAAGCGGGCTTAAAAAATCTATTTAAACTCATTTCATTATCAAATGTCAAATATTTCCATGATAAAGTTCCTAGAATACCACGTACAGAATTAATGAAGCTAAAAGATGGGTTATTGCTTGGTACTGGTTGTGATAAGGGTGAAGTCTTTGTGGCAATGATGCAAAAAGGCTATGAAGCAGCCAAAGAACTTGCCCGTTTTTATGATTATATTGAAGTGATGCCAAAACCTGTCTACGCTCCTTTAATTGAGCAGGAATTAATTAAAAATGAACAAGATTTAGAAGAAATTATCGCTAATTTAGTAAAAATTGGCGAAGAATTAAATATACCAGTTGTGGCAACAGGAAATGTACATTACTTAAATAAAGAAGATGCGATTTATCGCAAAATTTTAATTAATTCGATGGGACCAGGAAATCCTTTGAATCGACACAGCTTACCTGAAGTCCATTTTAGAACAACGGACGAAATGCTGACAGAATTCCAATTTTTAGGTGAACAAAAAGCTTATGAAATCGTTGTTGAAAATACGCATAAAATAAATGATTTGTGTGAAGTGGTCATTCCGGTTAAGGATGAATTATATACCCCTAAAATTCCAGGGTCAGAGCAAGAAATTACTGACTTAAGTTATAAACGAGCTAAGGAATTATATGGTGATCCATTACCGGAAATTGTTGAAAAACGTTTAGAAAAAGAATTGAATTCAATTATCGGAAATGGATTTTCGGTTATTTATTTAATTTCACAAAAACTTGTGCATAAAAGTAATGAAGATGGTTATCTGGTTGGTTCTAGGGGGTCGGTTGGTTCTAGCTTCGTTGCTACAATGACCGGAATTACTGAGGTAAATCCACTTGCTCCACATTATTATTGTCCTGATTGTCAGTACTCGGAATTTTATGATGATGGTTCGTATGGCTCAGGCTTTGATATGCCGGAAAAAGCTTGTCCAGAGTGTGGGACACGCCTGAAAAAAGATGGACATGATATTCCGTTTGAAACATTCTTAGGTTTCCATGGGGATAAAGTCCCCGATATCGATTTAAACTTTTCTGGTGAATATCAGCCACAAGCGCACAATTATACGAAGGTCTTGTTTGGTGAAGATTATGTTTATCGTGCGGGAACAATTGGTACGGTTGCTGATAAAACAGCTTATGGCTTTGTTAAAGGCTATGAACGGGATAATGATTTGAATTATCGTTCGGCTGAAGTTGATCGCTTAGCCAAAGGAGCAACTGGAGTAAAACGGACAACTGGTCAGCACCCGGGCGGGATTATTGTTATTCCTGATTACATGGATGTCTATGATTTTACGCCAATCCAATATCCAGCGGATGATATAAATGCTGAATGGCGTACTACTCACTTTGACTTCCATTCCATTCACGATAATATTTTAAAACTAGATATCCTTGGTCACGATGATCCAACTGTTATTCGGATGTTACAAGATTTATCAGGAATTGAACCAAAAACTATCCCAACAGATGATCCTAAAGTAATGGAGATTTTCCAAGGAACTAGTGTGTTAGGGGTAACAGAAGAACAAATTGGTTCTAAGACGGGTACTTTAGGTATCCCGGAATTTGGTACGCGTTTTGTACGTGGGATGTTAGAACAAACGCATCCTTCAACCTTTGCCGAATTATTACAAATTTCTGGTCTATCCCATGGTACCGATGTATGGTTAGGCAATGCGGAAGAATTAATTAGTCAAGGAAAGGCTACTTTAGCAGAAGTAATTGGATGTCGTGATGATATCATGGTTTATCTAATGCACGCTGGTCTAGATAATGGGCTTGCCTTTAAAATTATGGAAAGTGTACGTAAAGGGAAAGGGATTCCTGATGATTGGCAAGAAGAAATGCGTAAGCAAAATGTGCCAGAATGGTATATCGAATCATGTCTAAAAATTAAGTATATGTTCCCTAAAGCCCATGCGGCAGCCTATGTTTTGATGGCATTACGGGTAGCATATTTTAAAGTATATTTTCCAATTTTATATTACTGTGCGTATTTTTCAGTTCGTGCAGATGATTTTGATTTGATTGCGATGACTCGTGGGAAGGCTGCGGTGAAGGCTCGTATGGAAGAAATCAATAATAAAGGTTTGGAAGCAACTGCTAAAGAGAAAAACTTATTAACTGTCTTGGAATTAGCCAATGAAATGCTAGAACGTGGATTTGAGTTCGGGATGATTGATTTATATAAATCCGATGCGGTGAATTTTATAATTGAAGGCAATAAATTAATTGCACCATTTAGAGCAGTTCCAAGTTTGGGCTTGAACGTAGCCAAACAGATTGTGGCTGCTCGTGAAGAAGGTAAGTTTTTATCTAAAGAAGATTTAGCTACTAGAGGAAAAGTATCTAAAACCTTAATCGAATACATGAGTGAAAATGGGGTATTAGATGGACTACCAGATGAAAATCAATTATCATTGTTTGATATGTTGTAGTTTTAGTAATAATTTAAAAGTCTAAAATTTGAATAAGCCAAAAAAGGAAAGCGACAAAATTTTTAAAAAGATTTTGTCGCTTTTTCAATGATTCATTTTTGTTTTAAAGTCAATTTACATACGACTTCACAACGAGCGGTATGTGGGAACATATCTACACTTTGTAAATAGTCTACTTGATATATTTGACTTAACTCAACTAGATTTTGAGCTAAAGTAGAAACGTTACATGAAACATAAACTAAAGTCTTTACTGGATGCTGTAAAAGAGCTTTTAAAAGTTTTTGATCTAAGCCAGTTCGTGGAGGATCTACCACGATGGCATCGGGTTGAAAGCCTTCTTTCAACCATTTAGGTAAAAGTTTTTCAGCAGTACCTACTTCATAATGAGTATTTGTTAAGCCGAGCTTTTTAGCATTTTCTTTAGCATCTTCAATTGCACTTGGGATAATATCCATGCCACGCACTTCTTTAGCATACTTGGCTAGTGATAAACCGATTGTGCCAACGCCACAATAAGCGTCAACAACTTTTTCAGTGCCAGATAAATCCAATGCATGAATAGCTTGTTGATAAAGGACTTCCGTTTGTTTGGGATTTAATTGGAAAAAGGCTCTAGCCGATAGATGAAAACTTACTTCATTAATTTGCTCATCAATGGTTTCTTTTCCCCATAATACTTTTGTTTCATCCCCCATAACTATTGAAGTTTTTTTAGGTTGTAAATTTAACATAATTGAAACCACTTCAGGTAATTGTTCTTTAATTAACCGTAAAAGATTTGCTAATTGGGGAATCTTATCTTTTACGGCAATAAACACGACTTGAACTTGCCCTGTTTTTACGCCGATACGCACCATTAAGGTTTTTAGTAAGCCGGTTTTCTTTCTTTCGTCGTAAATCGGAATTTGATAACGATTAAGCAAGCGAGTGATCGTGTTTAAAACTTTTTGTGTAGTTTTTTCTTGAACTAGACAGTCATCAATAGCCACTAATTGGTGTGAATTTTCTCGATAAAGACCAGCTTCAATCCGTTTGTTTTTTTGATTGAAACGTAATTGAAATTGTGCTTTATTACGATAGTACCATGGATTATCCATACCAATTGTTGGCCTTAACTCATAGTTTTGATAGCCTTGGGGTTTAAATTTATTTAAGGCTTGATTTAACAAATCACGTTTAAAATCTAACTGGGCTGAGTAGTTTAAATGTTGTAATTGACAACCTCCGCATTGATCGTAGAATTTACAAGCAGGACTGATGCGATCAAGACTTTTTTTGAGGATTTTGCGTAATTTGCCTTCAGCATATTTTGGCGTTGCTCGTGTGATTTCTACAATAACTTCTTCATCGGGTAAAGCGTTTGGTACGAAAACAATTAATTTACGATAATAGCCAATCCCTTCACCGTTAATCCCTAATTTTTTGATCGTTAATTGTATTTTTTGTTTTGGTTGTAATAAAACCATTTTTTCCCTCCGTTAACTACATTCGCTTTATACTAGCATATTCTCTTCTGTTTTGCCAAATTTCTTTTAATGCACAAGTATTGTAGTTACTTTTAACCAAAAATGGAACAAATGTTCTGCAATTTTAGCTTTGCTATGTTAAAATGAATAGGTTAGGAAATAAAGGAAAGGTAGTGATCGTGGTGCAAATTGAAAAAATTAAGCAATTAAAGTCAGGTCTTTACCAGCTAGATTTAGATAATCAACAACAATTACAAGTATCAGAAGATGTTTTGGTTAAATTTCGCTTGTTAAAAGGTAAGAAATTGACAACTGAAGAAATTGAGCAGATTAAACAAGCTTCGATGTATGATTATGGTTTGCAACAAGCTTTAAATTATTTGAGTTATCAATTACGCACTGAAAAAGAAATTATTGATTATTTATTAAAAAAAGAAATTAGTCATGCAGATATTACAAGAATTTGTCAATATTTAAAAGCTCAACAGCTTTTAGATGATTTGGCGTATGCCAAAAGCTATTTGCGAACTTCTTTAAGATTAAGCGATAAAGGTCCAATGGTTATTCGCCAAAAATTAAGCACAAAAGGCGTAAGTGATTCAATTATTCAACAAGTATTGCTAGATTATACGCCAGAAATACAGTTAACAATCTTAAAAAAATCGATGAGTAAAATGTTACAACGCTCCAGTCAAAAAAGTCATTATCAACAGTTGCAAAAAATAAAATTAGCGTTTGTTCAAAAAGGCTTTAGCTATGGCTTGATTGAAACGGCGATGCAAGAACTTGCTCCAACATTTGATGAAGAAGAGGAATTTGAACGCTTAGTTAAAGAAGCTGATAAATTTAAACGACGTATTAAGGCTAAAAATGCTTATGAATATCAGCAAAAGTTAAAACAAAAACTTTATCAAAAAGGGTATCAACTTGATTTGATTCAACAATATCTTGAACAGGTGGGAATAGATGACTATGAATAATTGGGAGAAACTCAATTTCTCACAAGTCAAACAACTACAATCTAAATTTATTGATTGGTATAGCCAAAATCATCGGCTACTTCCTTGGCGGATCGATCGTAATCCATATCGTATTTGGATTTCAGAAATCATGTTACAACAAACAAGAGTAGATACAGTTATTGGCTATTTTGAACGGTTTATGCAAAGATTTCCAACAATTGCTGATCTAGCGAATGCTGATGATGATTTATTGCTAAAAACCTGGGAAGGCCTAGGTTATTATTCTAGAGCTAGAAATTTAAAGATTGCTGCTCAACAAATTATGCAAGATTTTAATGGAAAGTTTCCGGACAATCCTAAAGATATTGCTAAGTTAAAAGGCATCGGTCCATATACTGCAGGGGCAATCAGTAGTATTGCTTTTGGCTTGGCTGAACCAGCTATTGATGGCAATGTTATGCGAGTAGTTAGTCGTTTATTTTTAATTGAAGACGATATTGCTAAGGCAAGTAGTCGTAAAGTGTTTGATCAAGCAGTCCGTAAAATTATTGATACTAATTATCCAGGTGAGTTTAATCAAGCTTTTATGGATTTAGGTTCAAGTATTTGTCTACCTACGCAAACTCAGTGCCATCGTTGTCCATTAGCTGATTTCTGTTTAGCTAAACAGACTAATCAACAGTTAGCTTTTCCAGTGAAATCTAAAAAAATGAAAGCAAAGCATAAATATTTTATTGCCCTAGCGATTCAAAATAACCAAGGGGCATTTGTCTTTGAAAAACGCGATGATGAACGATTGTTAGCTGATATGCTTCATTTTCCATTAATTGAAGTCAGTGAGACTTTATATCAACAGCTAAATGTTTATCCAAACGATCAAGTTAATCAACAGTTAACTTTATTTGCTGAAGATAAGGTAGCTGAAGAGGCAGCGGTTTATCTATTAACACAATTTAGTGAATTAAGTCAACGGTTAACGCAGCTATATAATGAATATCTAGAAAATGAATTATCATTAACAAGACAAATTATTTGGCAAAAACGCTCACTTGGTGAAGTAAAACATATATTTACCCATTTAAAATGGCATACTTTATTATTTTATGGTCGGATGGTGGAAGAGACGATTACTCAAAATCAATATCTCTATACACAAAATGACTTAAATCGACTACCAATTCCTAAAATTCAACATAAATGGTTTGAACAATTAAAGAAAAATGACAAACTTTAATAAAGATTTCTAGCGTTTATCACAGTTTATTGTTATAATAGTTCTTGACGTAGGTGTATAGCACCCGAACAAATGCACAAAAAAGCTGCTGAGGGAAGGGTTAAGATGCGAATTCCGAAAGAAGGAGAGTTTGTTAGCATTCAAAGCTACAAACATGACGGCAAATTGCATCGTACGTGGCGTGATACAATGGTCTTAAAGACCAGTGAATATTCAATGATTGGCGTAAATGATCATACACTAGTAACAGAATCAGATGGTAGACGCTGGGTAACCCGCGAGCCAGCAATTGTATATTTTCACAAAAAATACTGGTTCAATATAATAGCGATGATTAGAGAAAAGGGAGTGTCGTATTATTGTAATTTGGCTTCACCATTTTTATTGGATGAAGAAGCTTTAAAGTACATCGATTATGATTTAGACATTAAAGTTTTTCCTGATGGAGAAAAACGTCTATTAGATGTGGATGAGTATGAATTGCATAGTAAAATAATGCATTATCCGCAAGATGTGGATTTCATCTTAAAGGAAAATGTTAAGATCTTGGTTGACTGGATTAATAATAGTAAAGGTCCTTTCTCAGATGGTTACGTTGATATTTGGTATAATCGCTACAAGCAATTGTCGCAGAAATGATGTAAAAAAGAGTGGATAATTATCTGCTCTTTTTTATTCACATATAATTGGGAAAGTTATTGAAAATAGGTTATAATATGGTCAAGAAAGATTTTTGGAGGAGTAAAATGTTTGAAAAAATTCGTCAATCTAAGCTATTATTTTGGTCAGTCGAGCTATTAGTCCTAGCAACCTTAGCTTTTGTCTTAACTAAGGTTAGTTTTTTATTTCATCCGATAGGGACCTTTTTCTCGACGCTTTTTGCACCTATTTTAATTTCTGGTTTTTTATATTATATGTTAAATCCGTTAATCGAACTATTGACGAAAAAATTCCATCTGAAAAGAATTTTTGCAGTCATTATTGTCTTTTTATTATTGATTGCGATTATCGCCTTAGTCTTTATGACGGTCTTACCTAATTTAATTAAACAGATTAGTCAATTGGCAGCTAGTATTCCTGATTTGATTCAGCAAATTGAAAATGCGATTCGCGAATTGGCCAAATCACCAACATTTAAACATTTTGATATTAATCAAGAGCTGGCTAAATGGGATTTATCCTATGGTACAATTATTCAAAAATTCATGAGTGGTTTAGCCAATAGTCTAGGCTCAGTCTTTTCAACGCTGACCTCAGCAATTGTATTAATCATCACGGTTCCGTTTATTTTATTTTATATGATGAAAGATGGTCCTAAGGTTTTGCCGGGAATTTTAAAATTTGTTCCTGAAAAACGTAAAGATCAGGTAGCTAACTTGTGTAAAGAAATGAATCGCACATTGGCTAGTTATATTAGTGGACAGATGATTGAATGTTTGTTCGTTGGGACCTTTACTTTTTTAGGCTATTTATTATTTGGGATAGATTATGCCTTTTTACTAGGGGTTATTGCTGGACTAACAAATTTGGTTCCTTATTTAGGTCCATATTTAGGCTTAATGCCTGCTATTTTTGTAACGATTTTTACCAATCCTATTCAAAGCTTGATTTGCTGCGGTGTGGTATTGGTTGTTCAACAGATTGACTCAAATATCATTTATCCAAATGTTATCGGTAAATCACTATCCATTCATCCATTGACGATTATCTTTATTTTACTGGTAGCAGGTAATTTAGCGGGCTTATTGGGTATTTTCCTTGGGGTACCATTATATGCAATTGCTAAAACAGTCATTGCCTTTATCTATCGAATGATTAAAGAAGCATAAAAAAACTACGGGTTAAATTATAGTAGTTACAGATTGCAAACTTTTTTGTTTTGTGTTACGATTTTAGCGTGGATTTGTCCACGCTTTTTTCTATATAAAATAAGATTTATGAATAAGGAGAGAATGCAACTATGAATGCTGACCCCGAGAGTCAGTCGCTTATTGCGCAAATTTTATTATTAATTGTTTTAACTTTAATCAATGCTTTTTTAGCTGCTTCAGAAATTGCAGTCGTATCGGTCAATCGCAACCGTTTAGAACAAAAAGCAGATGACGGGAACGTTAAAGCAGAAAAACTATTAAAAATTATTGAAAATCCGACCAATTTCTTATCAACCATTCAAGTCGGAATTACCTTGGTAAATATTTTATCAGGGGCGTCTTTAGCGGATACTTTATCTACTCGCTTAGCACCAGTCTTTGGTGGAGGAGCTACAGCTAAAAGTATTGCTAACATCATTGTTTTAGGTATATTGACCTATGTTTCTATTGTGTTTGGTGAGTTATATCCAAAACGAATTGCGATGAATAAATCTGAAGAAGTGGCCAATTTTACTTCTGGTATTATTCGGATTTTAGGTTTTGTTGCCAAGCCTTTCGTTTGGTTGTTATCAGCGTCTACTTCATTGTTAGCTAAACTAACTCCAATGGAATTTGATGATGAAGATAATAAAATGACCCGTGATGAGATGCGTTATATGTTAGAAAACGAAGGTGTTTTAGAACACGACGAATTAGAAATGGTTCAAGGAGTGTTTTCTTTAGATACTAAAGTAGCGCGTGAAGTGATGGTGCCGAGAACGGATGCCTTTATGGTAGATGTAAATCGACCAATGGATGAGATTATTACTGAAATCTTATCTGAAAATTATTCACGTATTCCTGTATATGAAGATGACAAAGATAAAATTATTGGAATTTTACATACCAAGAATTTATTAAAAGGAGCCTATAAAGTTGGTTTTGAAAAGCTAAACTTACGCAATATTTTGCAGGAACCATTATTTGTACCAGAAACGATTTTTATCGATGATTTATTATATGAGTTGAAAAAAACACAAAATCAAATGTCCATTTTATTAGATGAATACGGTGGCGTGGTTGGTTTAGTTACCTTAGAAGATTTATTAGAAGAAATTGTCGGTGAGATTGACGATGAATCTGATGAAATCGAAACTTTATATGAAAAAGTAAATGAAAATGAATATATTGTTTATGGTCGCATGTTAATTGAAGACTTCAATGATGTATTCCAAACAGATTTACATATGTCAGATGTAGATACGATGGCGGGTTATTTGATTACAGCCTTAGGGACGATTCCAGATCAAGGGGTTAAAATGTCATTTGAAATTGATCAATTGACCTTAGTCGCTGAAGAGATGGAAGGAACACGTTTAGTGAAGCTGCGTGCGATTTTTAATGAAAATAAAGAAGTAGAACCAGATGAGGAACGTCGATTATTTCGTAAAGAATTTGAAGAGGATGAACCTAGAAGATAAATAGTTATTTAAGGAAGTTGTAGCTCACTTAGTTACAACTTCTTTTTGTCAATCGATAGCCAAGTTTAAGCAATGTATGCTATACTATTTTGGTATGAATATTAAGGAAAGGGAAGAATAGGCGGAATGCATAATCCAAAACAAAAAGAACAAATGAATAGTCGTCGAACATTTGCGATTATTTCTCACCCGGATGCCGGAAAAACCACAATTACAGAGCAGCTATTGCTTTTTGGTGGAGCAATTCGACAAGCTGGAACAGTTAAAGGAAAGAAAACCGGAAATTTTGCAAAATCTGACTGGATGGAAATTGAAAAACAACGTGGGATTTCTGTTACTAGTTCGGTGATGCAATTTGATTATAATGACAAACGTGTGAATATTTTAGATACTCCAGGACACGAGGATTTTTCTGAAGATACTTATCGTACTTTAATGGCTGTGGATAGTGCAGTGATGGTTATCGATAGCGCGAAAGGGATTGAGGCCCAAACGAAAAAATTATTCCAGGTTGTAAAAAAACGTGGTATTCCAATTTTTACTTTTATTAATAAATTAGACCGTGATGGACGTGAACCTTTAGATTTATTAGAAGAGTTAGAAGAATTACTGAATATTGAATCTTATCCGATGAATTGGCCAATCGGTATGGGAAAAGGTTTAGAAGGTCTATATGATCGCTTTAATCATCGCGTAGAATTATATCGTCCTGAAAGTTATGATAATGAGCGTTTTGTACCATTAGATGAAAATGGGGAAATTGCCTCTAGTCATCCATTAACGCAAAATAGCCTTTATCAACAAGTCTTAGAAGAAGTGGAATTGTTAAAAGAAGCTGGTGATGCCTTTGATGAAGAAAAAATTGCTCGTGGAGATCAGACGCCCGTTTTCTTCGGTTCTGCCTTAACTAATTTTGGTGTACAAACCTTCTTAGAAACCTTCTTACAGTTTGCGCCGGCTCCTCATGCACATAAAACAGTAGAAGGTGAACTGTTAGATCCGTTAACTGAAGAATTTTCAGGCTTTGTCTTTAAAATTCAAGCGAACATGAATCCGGCTCATCGTGATCGTATCGCTTTTGTCCGCATCTGTTCTGGAACTTTTGAAAGAGGGATGGATGTTACTTTGCAACGTACAGGTAAAAAGATGAAGCTAAGTAATGTAACGCAGTTTATGGCCGATACTCGTGAAAATATTGAAGAAGCGGTAGCCGGAGATATTATTGGTGTATATGATACTGGAAACTATCAGATTGGTGATACCTTAACAGAAGGAAAATTAAAAGTGCAATTTGAAGAACTACCATCATTTACGCCGGAAATCTTTATGCGCGTAACGGCTAAAAATGTGATGAAACAAAAATCCTTCCATAAAGGAATTTATCAATTGGTTCAAGAAGGGGCTATTCAGCTTTATAAAACTTATCTAACTGATGAGTACATTATTGGCGCGGTGGGTCAATTACAATTTGAAGTATTCCAATATCGAATGAAAAATGAATATAATGCTGAAGTAGTTATGACGCCGATGGGTAATAAAATTGCTCGTTGGATTAACCCAGAGGACTTAGATGAAAAAATGAGTTCCAGTCGTAATATTTTGGCCAAAGACCGTTTTGATCAACCTTTATTTTTATTTGAAAATGAATTTGCAATGCGTTGGTTTGCAGATAAGTACCCAGATGTTGAGTTAAAGAGTTTAATGTAAAAAAAATCTCGGATAAGTAGTTATACTTATCCGAGATTTTTATATTTTAACTTGCTTTTTTTGGAATTGAGATTTCAATCAATCCTTCAGAGTCTAACGTTTGAATTTGATCTTCATTATATACATCATTTGGCAGTTTTTCTAGAAAATGCGCTAAGATTTCTTTTACTTCACTGTTTCTAATTGTGCGTTTTTCGTTGTACAATAAAATTTCTACATGATTTGGTGCTAAAGTATAAATGACTAATGTATCACCAGCGGTATATACCTTGACCAATTCAGCATCGGTACTTTCTAATTGACTTAATACCAGACGAGAATGGCTATTTGTTACATTGACTAATTTCATTGTCCTCACCTCGAATTCTTTTCCCTATCTATATTATAATGTATTTTCTTATAAAATAAAACTAAAACTATTAATTATTTTATAGATTATAAAAGTTTTTATAAAATAGCTAAAGGATTAAATTTTTAATGTTTTATCGGATTATTTAGTTGGATAAAGAGTGCGATTTGTATATGTTTTTTTGTTTGTAACATATGTTTTAAATAAAAAAAGTCCAAAAATTAGATAACTAATATTTGGACTTTTTACTATTATTCTTCAGTGATTTCCTCAGAATCTACAGGTTGATTGGATTCACTTTCTTGTTGTGTGATGATAATTTCATCATTTTCATTTAATTGAGCAATTAATTGCTTAACTTTTGGATGATCAAGATAGTATTCAGCTACCTTGTCTTCAATTTGATCTTGAATGGTACGGCGTAATGGCCGAGCTCCCATGGCAGGATTATAGCCGAGTTCAACTAATTTTTCTTTAGCTTGTGGGCTTACTTCTACATGGATTTGCTGACGAGATAGTTGGGTATTTACCTCAGTTAACATCAAATCTAAGATAAGTAGTAAGTTTTCACGAGAAAGCTCTTTAAATTCGATTATTCCATCAAAACGATTCAAAAATTCTGGAGTAAAGAATTGGTTTAATTGTCCTAAGATAGAGCGTGTTCGACCTTCTCTTGCAGCACCAAAACCAACATTAGCTTCAATTTTTCCAGCTCCCGCATTACTTGTCATGATAATAATGGTATCTTTAAAGCTGACTGTGCGACCTTTAGCATCAGTTAAGCGACCGTCATCTAAAATTTGTAAAAACATATGTAAAACATCTGGATGAGCTTTTTCTACTTCATCCAATAAGATGAGGCTATATGGATTACGGCGAACTTTTTCAGTTAATTGGCCAGCTTCTTCATAACCGACATAACCTGGGGGTGAACCGATCAATTTAGCTACACTATGTTTTTCCATGTATTCAGACATATCAAAGCGAATCATGGCATCTTTAGAACCAAATAGTTCTAGCGCAAGTTGTTTAGCTAATTCGGTTTTACCGACACCAGTTGGTCCAACAAATAGGAAAGAGCCGATTGGTCGATTTTCTTTACCTAAACCAATTCGATTTCGCCGAATAGCTTTGGACACTTTTTCAATTGCTTCAGGTTGACCAATGACGTGTTGGTTAAGATCATCAGCTAGATTTCTAAGTTGTGTTTGTTCTTTTTCTTTTAATTCACCGACAGGGATACCCGTTTTTTCTTCAACAATGATTTCCATATCTTTTTCAGTGATGGTAGGTGCTTGTTCGTCATCTACTTGATTTTTCATCAATTTTTCTAATTTAGTAATTTGATCACGATAATATGCTGCCTTTTCAAAATCTTCTTCTTGAGAGGCTTCCTGCTTTTGTTGTTGTGCGTAAGCTAATTTTTTCTCGATGCTTTTTGGATCGACATAAGGAATGGTTAAATTCTTTTTAGAACCAGCTTCATCAAGTAAGTCAATGGCTTTATCCGGCAAGAAGCGATCTTGAATGTAGCGATTAGAAAGAATTGCTGCTTGCTCAATCGCTTTATCAGTATAAAGAACATGGTGATAGTCTTCGTAGCGTTTTTGAATACCTTTTAAAATAGTAATCGTTTCTTCAACGCTAGGTTCATTTACTTGAACAGGTTGCATTCTTCTTTCCAATGCAGGATCTTTTTCAATAATACGGTACTCATTTAAAGTAGTAGCACCAATCATTTGTAATTCTCCACGAGCAAGTGCAGGTTTTAAAATATTACCTGCATCAAGATTTCCCTCACCGGCAGAACCTGCTCCAACGATTTCATGGACTTCATCAATAAATAGGATGGTATCTTTTGCTTGACTAACCTCATTAATCAACTGAGTCATTCTTTCTTCAAATTGGCCACGTACACCAGTTCCTTGAACTAATGAAGCAACATCTAAGCGAATGACTTCTTTCCCTTGCAACTTTTGTGGCACTTCTTCAGCGACAATTTTAAGAGCAAGCCCTTCAACGACTGCTGTTTTACCAACACCTGGTTCACCAATTAAAACCGGATTGTTTTTGTTGCGGCGATTTAAGATTTCAATGACGCGTTGAATTTCTTGGTCACGTCCAACAACTGGATCAATTTTGCCTTCACGTGCCTGTTGGGTAATATTGATACCAAATTGTTCAAGTAAACCACCACGTTGATTGGCTTGTGGTGGACGATTTCCACCATAAAAACCATTTTGAGTAGGTGGAGTTTGCTCTTTTGGACCTTCTTGCATTTGTCGAGAAAATTGACGAATGATATCATCAAAATTACTAAATCCAAAAGGGTCTTGATATATATTTTGATTGAAACCATTTTGAGCTGCTTTAATTTTCTGATAACAACTTTGGCAAAGATCAAATTGACGTTTTTGACCATTCAAACTAGCATATAGATGAATGGTTGCTTCATTTTTTCCGCAGTTTTGACAATTCATAGACATCTTCCTTGCAGTAAGTTATTTAAGATTTTTTGAGAATCTTATAAAACTCCAATTTTATTTAAGTCAAACTAACCTTTAAAGAATAGTTTGACCAAAATTGACCTATAAGTTTATTATACTATTTTTTTTGATTTACGCAAGAAAGTCGCTTAGCTATTGATTTAGAAATTTTCTATATAATTGAGCGGAGCGATTAATCTTGAATCGTTAAAAAACTACATTATTTTAAAAAGAAGTATGCTATACTTGAACTATATATAATAACATTTTATGAAAATAGGAGATGGAAATTTTCATGAAAACTAAAGAAGGATTTACAAATTTACTTCAACAGTTGCAAGATGGAACAATTGAAGAAATTGAGGTACAACAAGATGAATTTTTCAGCTTTCGTGAGGCTTGGATAGTTTTGCCAAATCGAAATGATATAGTAGGAGAAGCAAGTCTTAACGGGCAAATCACCTATCGATTGAAGTCCTAAAATAAAATATCATTTAACATTCTAAATAAATTGCTTGAAAATGGTTGTCTTAAAATGAAAAAAATGGTAATCTTATCAATTGAAAGGGTGTATTAAACGACTGAACTAGTCCTATTCATTGAAAGAAAACCCTAACAAAAATATTTTCTTTACAAAGGAGAACGATTCATATGGAAAAAAAATCATTTAACGTAATTGCTGAAACAGGAATTCACGCACGTCCTGCAACTTTATTAGTACAAACTGCAAGCAAATTTGCTTCAGATATCAACTTAGAATACAAAGGTAAATCTGTAAACCTTAAATCAATCATGGGCGTTATGTCTTTAGGTGTTGGTCAAGGTGCTGACGTAACTATTTCAGCTGAAGGTGCTGACGAAAAAGATGCAATCGCAGCTATTACTGAAACAATGGTTAAAGAAGGTTTGTCTAACTAATGGTTGAAATGCTAAAAGGAATTGCCGCAAGTGATGGTGTAGCCGTAGCTAAAGCTTATTTATTGGTTGAGCCTGATTTGTCATTTACTAAAGTGACAATTGAAGATGTTGATGCAGAATTTGCTCGCTTGGACGATGCCTTAGCGCAATCAAAGGCTGAATTACAACAAATTCGTGACAAAGCTGCTAGCACACTTGGAGAAAAAGAAGCATTGGTATTTGATGCTCACTTGATGGTTTTATCTGATCCAGAAATGATTGGTCAAATTAAAGAATCAATCAAAACAAATAAAGTTAATGCGGAAGCTGCTTTGAAAGAAGTAACTGATATGTTTATTACTTTATTTGAAGGCATGGAAGGTAATGCTTATATGCAAGAACGTGCCGCAGATATTCGTGACGTGACAAAACGTGTTTTAGCACATTTACTTAATGTTGTTTTACCAAGTCCTGCCATGATTAATGAAGAAGTAATCGTTGTTGCACACGACTTGACTCCAAGTGATACTGCTCAATTAGATCGTAAATATGTAAAAGCATTTATCACAAATATTGGTGGACGTACATCACATTCAGCTATTATGGCACGTTCATTAGAAATTCCAGCAGTTGTTGGTACTGAATCTATTACTTCAAAAGTACAAGCTGGTGATTTATTAGCAGTGAATGGATTAACAGGTGAAGCAATTGTTAATCCAACAGCTGAACAACAAGCTGAATTCATTAAAGCTGGTGAAGCTTATGCTGCACAAAAAGCTGAATGGGAAAAATTAAAATATGCACAAACTGTTACTGCTGATGGTAAACATTTTGAATTAGCTGCTAATATTGGTACACCAAAAGACCTAAAAGGTGTTCATGCTAATGGTGCAGAAGCTGTTGGTTTATATCGTACAGAATTCTTATACATGGATTCTCCAGATTTCCCATCTGAAGAAGATCAATTCCAAGCTTATAAAGCAGTATTAGAAGGTATGGAAGGTAAACCAGTGGTTGTTCGTACTATGGATATCGGTGGAGATAAAGAGTTACCATATCTTGATTTACCACATGAAATGAATCCTTTCTTAGGTTACCGTGCATTGCGTATCAGTCTTTCTGAATTAGGTGATGCAATGTTTAGAACACAATTGCGTGCGTTACTTAGAGCTTCGGCTTATGGTACACTTCGCGTGATGTTCCCGATGGTTGCAACCTTAAAAGAGTTTAGAGCTGCTAAACAAATGTTTGAAGAAGAAAAAGCAAAATTAGTTGCTGAAGGTGTAGCTGTTTCAGATAGTATCCAAGTGGGTATTATGATTGAAATTCCTGCTGCTGCTGTTTTAGCAGATAAATTTGCTAAAGAAGTTGACTTCTTCAGTATTGGTACAAATGACTTAATTCAATATACAATGGCTGCCGATCGTATGAGTGAAAAAGTTTCTTACTTATACCAACCATATAATCCATCAATCTTACGTTTGATTAAGAACGTAATTGATGCAGCACACGCTGAAGGTAAATGGGCTGGTATGTGTGGAGAAATGGCTGGCGATCAAACTGCTGTGCCATTACTTGTAGGTATGGGCTTAGATGAGTTCTCTATGAGTGCGACTTCTGTACTTAAAACTCGTAGTTTAATGAAACGCTTAGATTCAACTAAGATGAAAGAATTAGCTGATCGTGCGTTGAATGATTGCGATACAATGGAAGAAGTTGTTGAATTAATCAACGAATATGTTAAATAATGAATTTTAAAGGAGTAGTCAAAAGCTACTCCTTTTTTTATAAATTTTCTTTGTAAAATTGTAAGACATTGCGATAAAAAATTTTTTCAATTTCTGAACTTGAAAAACCAGCTTTTTGTAATTTTTGAATAAAAATAGGAAAAATTTCTGCATTAGGTAAATCTGGATGGACGCTTATACCGTCAAAATCTGAACCAAATGCAAGATGGTCAGTTCCAATTAAATTTGTGATATATTTGATATGATCAATAACAGCATCTGTTAAATGTTGATTTGAAGCAGGATCTTTTAAAAAATATTCATAAAAATTAATGCCAACTAATCCCTGATGATTAGCGATTTGTCGTAATAAATCATCTGATAGGTTGCGTGGATGCTTGCATAATCCACGTGCATTGGAATGACTAGCTACAATTGGTTGGTGACTATGTTTTAAGACGTCTAAGACTAATTGATCTGATCCATGGGACACATCAATAATCATCTTTAATTGATTCATCTTTTCTACTACTTCAATGCCAAAATTGGTTAAGCCTTCTTGATCCAAACATAATTGCTGAGTATTTGCCTGCCAATAAATACTATTTGGAAAACCAATTGAATTAGGGTAATTCCAAGTTAAAGTCATCATACGTGCACCGAGTGTATATAAATGCTCTAAATATCCCAAATTACCTTCGATGATTTCTCCACCTTCTAATGTCAGTAGAGCACTTATTTTATTGGTTTGCTGATTAGATAATATGTCATCATAACAAGTTACTTGTTGGATTGCATGTCTGTTTTTAGCTAATTCAGCTTTAAATCGTTGAATCATCGCAAGGGCTGTTTGGTAAGGGTGTGTAAATTCATTTTTATCAATAAATACAGCAAAATTCTGTAATAGATAGTTTGCTTTTTGCATTTTTGGTAAATCTAATTGAAATTGATTATGTGCTAGCGTACTTTGCGGATGAGTATAAAGTTGATAGATGGTATCGCA
>DYWZ01000038.1 GCA_020742395.1 Enterococcus columbae | reverse complement strand
GGTATAGGCATTGATGCGGTAGAATTATCGCGAATCAAAAAAATCATTGATGAAAAACCAAAATTTGTCCAACGAGTATTAACGCCAAATGAACTTACAGTTTTTAACCAACTATCCAAGCATCGGCAAGTTGAATTTTTAGGAGGGCGTTTTGCTTGTAAAGAGGCTTTTACCAAAGCTTATGGTACGGGGATTGGTGCAGTTACTTTTCAAGAAATTGAAATTCTTAATAATGAAAAAGGTGCACCGATTATCACTCAGTCACCTTTTAAAGACGGCAATGTGTTTGTTAGTATTACCCACACTGATCAAACTGCTTTTGCACAAATTATATTAGAAATTTAGAAAGAAGGGGTTCGGATGGTCGTATCTTATTATCGACCAACACGAGTTATTGTAGATTTAGCTGCAATCAAGGAGAATATTCGCACCCAACAACAATATCTAGCTAAAGATCAAACGATTTTTGCTGTCGTGAAGGCGAATGGCTATGGTCACGGGGTACTAGCAGTAGCGAATGCAGCCCAACAAGCTGGGGCAACGGGATTTTGTGTTGCCACGCTAGATGAAGGGATCGAATTAAGAGAAGCAGGCTTTCAAGAACCGATTTTCATTTTAGGTCCAATTGATTTGAATGGATTGATATGGGCAAGTAAATATCAGCTAGGTTTACCAATTACTAGTTTAGAGTATTTGCATGAGTTAATTCAACAAGCTAAGTTGTTAACTTTTGCCAAAAATCAAGTACTCCAATTACATTTAGCCTTTGATAGTGGTATGGGGCGAATTGGCTTTAGACAGGCAAACGAGATTCAAACAGCGATTCAATGGATGGATCAAGCGGAAAATATGGAATGGGTCGGCATTTTTACGCATTTTGCCACTGCCGATGAACAAGGTAAAGCTTATTGGCAACAACAATTTTCGCGTTTTGAAACGGTCTTAGCACAATTACCAAGACAGCCTAAATATGTCCATGTAAGTAACAGTGCGACTTTATTATGGCAAAAACCTATCGGGAATGTGATTCGGATGGGTATTTCCATGTATGGATTAAATCCTTCTGGAACTACTTTAGCTTTACCAGTACCATTAAAACCTGCTTTACGTTTAGTTTCTGCTTTAACACAAGTAAAATTGGTTGAAAAAGGTGAAAAAATAGGTTACGGTAAAACCTATGAAACAACACAGGCGGAATGGATTGGTACTGTACCAATTGGCTATGCTGATGGGTTTATCCGTAAATTTCAAGGTTTTTCATTATTAGTTGATGGTTATGAATGCGAAATTGTCGGTAGAATTTGTATGGATCAATTAATGATTCGTTTGCCGAAAAGTTTTCCACTTGGAACAGAAGTAGTAATTATTGGAAAAAGTAAAGAAAAGGAAATTAGCATGCAAGATTTAGCAGATTATGTGGATACCATTCATTATGAACTTGCCTGTTTAATTTCAACGCGTGTTCCACGTGTTTATGTGGAAGAAAGTTAAAAGGAAGAAGTAAATGATTAAAAGAGGAGACATATTTTTTGCGGATTTATCACCAGTTATTGGTTCTGAGCAAGGCGGTGTACGTCCAGTTGTTATTATTCAAAATGATTTGGGAAATTATCATAGTCCTACAGTCATCGTTGCCGCAATTACTGCCAAAATGACTAAATGTAAATTACCAACCCATGTTGAAATTCCATCTGATTCAACAGCTCTGGACAAAGATTCCGTTGTTTTAGCTGAGCAAATCCGAACAATCGATAAAAGTCGCCTAAAAGAAAAAATTTGTTCTTTGGATTCGACCACCATGTCCTTAGTCGATCATGCGCTCAAAATCAGTTTAGGAGTGGAGCCATGTAACTCTACTTGTCGATGTTCAAAGGATGCTTAAAGTATATTGGCTAGGTACTTTATCAAATTTGTGGATAAAATAATCCCAGCAAAATCTTATCAGTATAGGATTTTTTGGGATTATTTTTTATTTATTTAGGCAACACAGCAATTCGCTGATTAGCAAAGGTATGTAGTTGAATTTCTTTACCATAAAAGGCTTGTAACTTTTCATTAGTTAATAGTTCTTTAGTTTTTCCGGTGGCAAAAATTTGCCCTTCTTTTAACATTAATAAATGATTCAATGCTTGTGGTAGTTCTTCAGTATGATGTGTGACATATAATAATGTTGGTCCATTTTTAGCTAATAATAAATGATTCATTTGTTGTAGGAACGATTCTTTGGCAAATAAATCTAATCCATTACAAGGTTCATCTAAAATAAGTAATTCAGGATTTGCCATTAGTACTCGTGTGATTAAGACCAATTGTTTTTGCCCTTGTGATAAAATGGCAAAAGATTTACCAATTACCTGTGAAAGACGCAGTTGATGTAATAATGCTTTGGCTTGTTCTAAGTCTTCATCTTGGAACTTTTGATAGATACCAAAACTGGCAAATTTTCCTGATAAGACAATTCTTTCGGCAACTTCTTGTTGAGGTACTCGCATAGGTAAAGTGCTATTTATCTAACCAATTCGTTTACTTAATTCAGGGATAGAAGTTTGTCCGAATTTTTGGTCTAAAACCGTTAACGGTCCATTGGTTGGCCAAAGATTGCCGGTAATTAATTGTAGTAATAGTGATTTGCCAGCTCCATTTAACCCTAAAATTCCCCAATGTTCCCTCTTGTTTACTTGCCAAGTAATCTGAGATAATAATTTTTGTTCTTGTCGAATAAAGTTAACATTTTGAAAATCAATAATCATTTTACCTTTGTCATCTCCTTTTTTGAGTAGATTGTTTTTAGTGTAGCGCATTTTAATTAGATTGCAATGGTATTTTAAGTAAGATCTGCGATATAATAAAGGAAAAGATAAAAAAGGAAAGTGATTAAATGAAAGCGCTATGGCAAGAGGTGTTAGCTACCTGGAAAAATCAAACACAAACTGTTCAAGGAACAATTTACCGACTGCAACAACTATCTGATACCGAGTTTGAATTGAGTAAATCAGTTCTAGGACCTTGTGGGGAGAAAAATTATCATCCACGAATGATTATTGTGATAAAAGATCAACAGCCTGTTGCGGAAAGTTTGCTCGATTTAGAAGTGACACCTATTTTACGTTACGATCGTATAAATCATGCTGAATATTTAGATCATACTTTCGAACAATTATTATTGGAATTTCAACAATTGAATAAATAATTAATTACGAAAATAACGACTATTGTAGCTTTAAAGTAAGAAGTTACAATAGTTTTTTTTAGATTTTTTTTGGATACAAAACAAGATAGTCATTTTTTTCGTATATATGTTATGGAGAAAGAAAAGAGGTGAGTTTGATGTTAATCGAGGATTTTTCTGATGAATTAATCCAGTTTGGTGTCAAAGAGCAGATGCAAGATATGTATTTGTATCAAAGAGCGAATAAAGGAGTGATTGAGTTTAGAAAAAATCAAACTATTTCTACATTTAAAGAAATAGATATTGACGAAGCCAAACAACTAATTACTCGTTTTAAGTATTTAGGAGAGATGGATGTAGGGGAACATCGTCGTCCACAGTTAGGAGCAATTAGTTATGATTTAGTTGATAATCAGCAGCGTTTACGTTTATCAACTGTTGGTGATTATCATGGTAATGAAAGTTTGGTAGTTCGTTTTTTACATTCATTTCAAACTTTGCATTTACGTTATTTTGATTCTGCTCAGTATGAATTGATTTTAAAACGAACCAATGAGCGTGGCTTGTATCTATTTAGTGGGCCGACTGGTTCGGGTAAAACAACCTTGATGTATCATTTAGCAAAACTTAGTCATGGACAAGTCATTACGATTGAAGATCCGGTAGAAATTGAAGAACCCAGTTTTTTGCAGCTTCAAACTAATGAAAAAATTCAACAATCCTATGAACAGCTAATTAAATTATCTTTACGACATCGGCCAGATATTTTAATTATTGGTGAAATTCGCGATGAACTAACTGCAAAAGCAGCTATTCGTGCAGCTTTGACTGGGCATAAAGTCTTTGCGACAGTTCACGCAAAAGGGGTACGTGAAACTAAAGCGAGGATGTTAGATTTAATTGGCAGTGACAGTGAATTAACCAATTGCTTGATGGGAGTGATTTATCAACGAATGTTAGAAAATTATAAAGGAGAAACGGAAGTGTTGTTTGGCTATGAGTTTTTTCAAGAACCAGCAATCTATCTTTCTTGGCAAGAAAGTTATCGACAATATCAAGAATTTCAAAGTCACCAAGCCAATGAATCTAAAAAGACTAAGTATCAGTAATCGTAGTATTTTGAATTACAACAAGCAGCGTTTTCAATTACAATTTATCCGACAGTTAGTCTTATTTTTGAGTAATGGTTTTTCAATGCAAGAAAGTTTGCGTTTGATGATTCAAAGTAAGCAATTTACCAAATTACAACTAGAACAAATCAATCAATTATTTTTACAAGGTTTTTCAATAGATAATTTATTTAAAAAGCTCAATTTTTCAGCACAAATCATTGCGCAAATTCAACTTGCCCAAGTTCATGGTAATCTTTTAATTACTTTAAATGCTATCTTGCAGCAATTACAGCAGCAACGTAATCGTCAGAAACAATTACAACAAATATTAATTTATCCTTTGATGTTAGTGTTGTTTCTTTTTTTGATGCTACTGTTGATGCGATTTATTTTATTACCACAGTTTATTCAAAGTGGGTTGATAAATAAAAAGCAATGGACCATACGCTTATTTTATTTTATGCCTTATATTGTAGGAGGAAGTGTAGGTTTAATCATCCTAGCCTATCTAAGCTATAAAAATACATGGAAACGTAAAGATCAGTTAGTGAAAATGCAGATATCTGTTTTAATTCCTGTTATTGGCGAATTTGTTCGGCTATATTACACAAGTTTTTTTGCAACAGAGTGGGGGCTTTTGTTGCAACAAGGTTTGGAATTAAAACAAATTATTCAGTGTATGCAAAATTTAGAAGATACTTCGTTTATGTACGGTTTAGCTAAAGATATTGAAAAACATTTAGCTAAAGGTTGGACTTTAAAAGAATGCTTGACTATCTATCCCTTTTTTACACCTGAATTTAGCGTTATTTTATTTCAAGGTGAAATTACAGGTAAGCTAGGGAAAGAATTAAGTATTTACGGGCAATTACTACTTGATCGTTTACAGCAAAAATTGCAAACATGGATGCAATTTATTCAACCGTTGATTTTTGTAATAGTTGCTTTATTGGTTTTGGCGATTTATTTAATGGTTTTATTACCGGTTTATCAACAAATGGACGTTTATATATAAGTGTAGAGAGGAATGGTTAATTTGGTATTCAAAATCAAAACATTATCTAAGAATACATCAATTCGGTCAGCTTTTACCTTAATTGAGATGGTTATCGTCTTGTTTATTATTAGTGCTTTATTATTATTATTCGTACCTAACTTAATAAAGAAAGGTGAAGTAGCACAAAAGCGCTCTAATTATTCAGTTGTCGAAGTTGTTAAACAAGAAAAAGAAGTGTATAAAGCTGAACATGGAAAAGAGCCTTCTGAAAGCGAGCTTAAATCAATTGTTGGAGAACGTAGATATGATATTTACATAAAACATCAAAATGATTCCGATCCCGATGCACCAGGTTCAGGAAATGATTAAAAATGTTAAAGAGAGATACCATGAAAAAAAGTTGATGTTTTCAGCATTTACTCTTATAGAAATGCTTTGTGTTTTATTTGTAGTTAGTATGATTAGTTTATGTAGTATTTATGGTTTTGTCGGATTAAAAAATCGTGTAGAACAACAAGTTTTTTTGCAAACCTTCGAGAATAATTTGGCGTATATTCATGAGCGAGCTATTATTGGGGAAAATGCCACATATATTAGAGCAAAACAATATTTTGTATCAATTGACTTTCCCTATGATGGTCAACCTGAAGAAGTTTTATATCCACCTAAGACATTGAAAATTAGTGACAGCGAATCTATTACTTTTCATCATTATACCGGTACTTATGGACCGATTTCGTCATTTGTTTTTTATGATAAATTAGCGAATCGCCGAATCATTTATCAGCTATTTTTAGGAAGTGGACGTTATGAAAAAAGAATTGAGTAAAGCTTTTATGCTACTTGAAGTGATGTTAGCATTTTTCATTGTAACGACTAGTTTATTGGTGATTAGTCGCAATATGCTCTTTTATATTGAGCGTGTCCATGAAGTTCAAAAGCAAGTCCAAGCTACTCGTGTTGCGTATGAAGCATTTTGGTTATCTGTCTATACTTCAGCAAATCAAAACACAACTACTACTTCTTCAGGTTTGATATTATCTCAACCAGATAATGCAATAGGTAAATGGCAATATGATGGGGCAAAATTAAAGGGATTGGTATACAATGATCAGACAAAAGAAAAAGCTATTTATTTTACTCAAAATTAAGTTTAAAAAAGGCTTTACTTTATTAGAAATGCTTTTATCTTTGTTTGTAATTAGTTTATTTTTGTTAAGTGCGAATCAATTAATTGGTTATCAACAACGTTTACAAAATAGTTTTGAGTTTAAAAGTGAACAAGAATGGCATTTAGCACTTGCGCAAATTGAACATCGACTTAAAAACTATTATTGTATGAATGTTTATCCCAGGGGAGTTGACTTTAATCCACTTCATCCAGAAATTGATGGTATTTGGTACATAACGTTAAAAAGAGGACTATCGGGGACACATTTATATTTTGATAAAAATGGGGGGAACGAACCTATAATGACCAATGTTCGATCGGTTCAATTTAAAAAAGAAGGTTTTGGCAAATTAAAAATGACCGTTACCTTTTACAGTGGGGAGGTAAAAAATGCCTATCTTTTACTCTATGATCAAAAAAGCTAATGTATTATTTATCGCTATGGCGTTGATGTTTATTTTTAGTTTGGGAATGTTGGGTTTACATTTAGCTTATCAGCGTGTACAAACTGAACAAAGTGATTTTAAACATTATTATGAACGTCAGATGATGATGCAACTTTTCTTAGCAGATTACTTAATCAGAAAAGAGCACTATCCAGAAACTGGCAGTGTGCAGATGAATACTGGTAAAATAGATTATAGATTGTAGTCTGCCTGCTGAGAGATTAGCAGGTTTCAATAGAGATTGAATTGCTGGAAAGTCCTAAAGCTTTCTATACTACAACGTAGGGATAAATAAAACCCAAGCGTGAATGTGGCGATAAGCAGAAAAAAATAGAAAGATTTACTATGGTTAAAGCCTAAGGTAAAGCGATTAAAGCAAATGGATAATCAGCAGCGAAGCCTAGCAATAGGAACGTTCAACGACTATTCCATTAGGAAGTACACTACAAGCGATGGGTAGTGGAAGCAGTCTCGCCTGTTTAGTGTTAACAGGATAAGAAATAGTCTGCGCTTATATGAAAGTATAAGAAGTTTACTAATTATGTTACTGATAAACTTAAAAAATTTGGTGTAAGTAGTTAGCAAAACTGTGCAAAAAGTAGCGTTTTTGTATGAACAACAAGGCCTAATTTTTGACAATTGGCACTATTAAGGTATGAAATAAGTCATCAGCAATTAAAACTGACAGTTTATTTAAAGGAACAACCAATGAAAATAGAAGAAACGATTGATTTAAATCAATATCAACAACAATCATCCACAAATAGTGAAGAAAATATTGAGAAATAAAGCTTGACAAAGAATAATATTTAGTACAAAAAAATAATACAGTTTATAAAGATGTGTAGTTTGGAAATGAAACAGCCATTTCCAAACTTTTTTATTGTTTTTTCAATGTTTTCACATTTTATTTCAACAAATGTTATAAAAGAAAGCGATTGAAAAAAACAATAAAATCAGCTAAAATAAAACAGACAGTTAAGTTGTTATAATTTATTTTTAGCTTTATTACTATTATTGATAGTATAACCGTCTGGACAGTGGGATTGCATAGATAAACGGGATAGATACTTAAAAGTTTAGTCTTTGATTTTTTTAGATGTATCCGTTTTTCTATGAAATGTCTAATTATTAATTTGGTTCATTTTTGACAAGTTTTATGGTTTTTGCTGTGCATGTTGTGACAATTTACTACCTTTTCTGATATGATGAAAGTAACTAAGTAATCAAGCTTTCAATTGACGTTTAGTTATTGGAGTATTCAAGGAGAAGAAAGATGTTACCAGAAAAAATCGAAGAAACTTTTTACTTACATTTAGAAGCGATTCAATTATTACAACAGGCACTGGCTTGTTCGTTTATAGATGCGTATATTGAGCATATTGAAAATATTAATGATCAATATCAAATTCGCGTCATTGATCAAACACCAGATGCAGAAACCGTAGAAAAACTAACCCCAATTTATGCTAAGTTAAGTCAAGTAGCAATAGAACCAGAAGATAAACGTAAATTATCTCAGTTACTACTGTTAAAAGGGACACAAACTGAACCTTTACAAGCAAACCATCAATTAACGCCAGATGGTATTGGTTTTTTATTTGTTTATTTAATCGAACAGTTATATCCTGACAAAAATAAAGAATTAACGATACTTGATTTAACTGTAGGAATGGGAAATTTATTAGAAACTGTCTTAACCAATTTATCATTGGCAAAATATGCTGTTAGAGGGATTGGTGTAGACAATGATGAAACATTATTAGCTGTTGCAGCAGCGAATAATCAGTGGATTCATACTGAAATGTCTTTATTCCATCAAGATGGTTTACAAGATTTATTAATTGAACCGGCTAATGTAGCAATCGGTGATTTGCCAATAGGGTATTATCCAATTGATGATAAAGCCAAACAGTTTAAAGTCTATGCACCAAATGAGCATACTTACGCTCATCACTTACTGATGGAACAGGCAATGAAATACGTTCATGAGGGCGATTTTGGTATCTTTTTAGTACCAAGTAATTTATTGCAGAGTGAACAAAATGAATATCTTAAAGAGTGGTTACAACAAGAAGTCTATTTGCAAGGAATTGTTCAACTACCCGATGAGTTATTCAGAAACGAACATTCTAGAAAGAGTATTCTTCTTTTGCAAAAAAGAGGAGGAAATGCTAAACAGGCGAGTCAAGTTTTGCTAGCTCGTTTACAAACTTTAAAAAATCCACAAAAAATTGCTGAATTCTTTAAGGAATTTGCTGAATGGCAACAACAATATTTAGCTTAATTTTTGAATTCAGTTAAATCTGATGATGTTAAAAGGAGCGAATGTTATGTCAAAAACAATTTCAATTAATGCAGGTAGTTCAAGTTTGAAATGGCAATTATATCAAATGCCAGAAGAGACAGTTATTGCTAAAGGGATTGTCGAAAGAATTGGCTTGACTGATTCTATTTTCACAATTAAATATGGTGATGATCAAAAATTTGAAGTGATTCAAGATATCGAAAATCATGAAATTGCTGTTCAAATGTTAATGGATCAATTAATTGAATTAGGAATTTTACAAAGCTACGATGAAATTACTGGTGTTGGACATCGAATTGTGCATGGTGGAGAATATTACAGTGAATCGGTTATTATTGATGATGAAGTCGTAGAAAAAATCGAAGAATGTGCAGCGTTCGCTCCATTACACAATCCTGCACACGTTATGGGGATTCGTGCTTTTAGAAAATTATTGCCAGGTGTTATCAATGTAGCAGTTTTTGATACAGCTTTCCATGCAAATATGCCAGAGCAGGCCTATCTTTATAGCCTACCAATGGAATATTATGACAAATATAAAGTTCGTAAGTATGGTGCGCATGGTACTAGCCATCGCTACGTAGCGTATCGTGCAGCTGAAGTCTTAGGTAAACCAATTGAAGAATTAAAATTAATTACTTGCCATTTAGGTAACGGTGCTTCAATTACAGCTGTTGATGGGGGACGTTCAGTAGATACTTCTATGGGATTTACACCATTAGCCGGGGTAACGATGGGTACACGTTCTGGAGATATTGATCCAGCGGTATTACCTTATCTAATGGGAAAATTAGATATCGATATCAACGAAATGTTAAATATCTTAAACAAAAAATCAGGGTTACTTGGTTTAAGTGGTATTTCTAGTGATATGCGTGACATCGAAGCGAATTTAGGTAATGATCGTGTACATTTAACTTATGATGTCTTTACTGATCGTATTCGTAAATATATTGCCAGCTATGTTGCAGTAATGAATGGTGTTGATGCAATCATCTTTACAGCTGGTATCGGTGAAAATGATGCTCATGTCCGTAGTGAGATTATTAAAGGTATGACTTGGTTTGGTTGCGAAATTGATCCTGAACAAAATAAAAAACGTGGCGAAGAATTAGTTATTTCTACTCCAGAATCAAAAGTAAAAGTGTTAGTAATTCCAACGGACGAAGAACTAATGATTGCACGTGATGTGGAACGTTTAAAAGCAACTGTTAAATAGGCTGTTTTATATAAATGAAATTGATTAATGTTTTAGCTTATCTATTTGCGAATGGATAAGCTAAAATTTTATAAAAAAAATTAAAAAAAAGGTTGCTTAACTATTGAAAACGCTTTCTAAAAATGCTATAATTAGCTTGTAAGGAAGGAGAGAAAGCTGAGAAAGAAAAATAAATAGTTAAAAAACACCCATAGTTTACTACTGTTGGTAGACAAACAAGCAAAGATAAGATATGTAATAAGTCTAATCATGATGTTTCAAGAAAAAAGATAGCAATGTAAGATAGCAATATCTGAAACAAAAATTGTTAAATCTACAAGATTCACCTAAAAATTGAATGCAAAGTAAGCTGTGTGAAAGGTACATGCAACAACTCATTAACCAAAAACTAAGTACTATATAATGATTTTAGTGTAGAGTTTGTAAATGAAACAACGATTTTGTAAAAATACTAGATACTTTGCATCCAAGTAATAATCTCAGCTAAACCTTCCAACTAAGGACTCGATAGAAACTATCGAGTCCTTTTTTACGGAATAATAATTTTTAACGTAATTCAGGCAGAAGTCGCCCATCCTCTATAGATGGGTGATGAATACCATCCAGTATGAGGGTTACTGTTGGTAACTCGAAATTACATGGTCTTTTTATTTCGTTCTATGTTATAATCAGTCTATATTAGAAATGAGTGATATAAAATGGAATTAGATACAAATAACCATTCAGTCTTCCTTCTTTATTACCATCTTATTTTAGTAACTAAATATCGCAGACAAGTGATAGATGA
>DYWZ01000037.1 GCA_020742395.1 Enterococcus columbae | reverse complement strand
GCCCACAGACTTCGAAGAGACTTAAGAATAGGTGGTAAAGCAGTCCGTTTCTTTTACGACATCAAGTGTCTAAAAAGCTGAAGACTTGATTTGCTTTATCTTCACTTTCTATTTTAGACAAAATAAAAAGTACCAGATCGTGAATCCGTCGATTCATGATCCAACACTAGGTTAGTATGTTTCTTTTCTAAAATTTTATTTTAGTTGAATCGTATTTTGCTAAAATGCAAAAAACACTAACATTACTATTTTTTATTAGAAATCCCAATGAGTTAGCTTATGTAAGCCCCAGGCAGCTGCGCCGCCTACTGCTGATTTTCCAACAAACTTAAGTCCAGCTCTAACCAAACTTCCCATAAGTTTACACCACCTTTTAATTCCAAATACGCTTACCTAATTCCCAAATAAAAAAGCATATCAATTAATGATATGCTACAATTAATAGCGTAAATAAAAAGTTCGTTAACAGATTGGACCCTGATACGCGAACTTAGCCGAAATAATCTCAATTTCTTAATTAATTATAAACAAAAACATGCATTTTTTCAATTCATGAGTAAAAATACATCGTATAAATATTAAGAGTTATGATTACCTCCTAAGTTTGCAGCGAACTGTAAGTTTGAGAGGTTTTTTATTATGCCGAAAAAGACAGAAGAAGAAAATTCATTACACCTTGTTAAAAGCTCATCGGAAAACGCAAAGGACAAGCAGAAATTCAAAGCTCGCCCTAGTTGGGCAGAACCTATTATTGATCAAAACGGAAATACAAAAGGGTGGCGTGCTAAACCAAATCTTTTGGCACAGACTATTTTAGACGAAAATTATATGTTTTCTGCCGTTGATCAAAGCGGAAAATCAACAATGTATTTATACAACGGTGACTATTGGGAACCGATTGATGTTGCTGGTATGCGTAATATTGTTGCTAGTTACTTCTATGATGACGATCATCAACACTCCTATGATCTACTGAGTAGTAAAGTGGTTAACGATACTGCTAATCTTGTTTCAGCCTTAATGGATAGGCGAAAATATGAAGATACATTCGATCAGGACGATCCATTAAACATGAACCTGAATTACGTTCCATTTGATTATTATGATTATGATATTATGACCAATCAGAATGTAGAACATTCACCTGAACGCTATTTCACGTATAAGCGAGATTATGACCTTGAAGATGGTGATGCGGAATGTACGAATCAATGGTTATTGGAGAGTTTGGGCGGTGATGAGAAGCAATTAGAACTGATGAAAATATTCATTGGTGCAAGCTTCTACCGTTCGTACAAGCCACTTCAATTCATGATCTTCTTAACTGGTGAAGGTGGAGATGGTAAGTCAGAATTCTTAGACTATTGGGGTTCTAAGCTAATAGGTTCTAGGACTAACTCTCATCTATCATTCGATCAAATCGTTAAGACAGGAACTAACTTCGCACTTGCGGAACTATACCACAAAGAACTTAACACTTATGATGATTTGAATGCATCGTACATTGATTCATCAATGATGGGTACTGCTAAGCAATTAACGGGTGGTAACCCCTTCGATGCTGAGGTTAAGAACAAGGGAAATTTACGTTTTGCTAACTACGCCACAATGGTATTTGCAACTAATGACATGCCAGAAATCCAGAATCTAGGATATGCCGAAAAGCGTAGAATTTATATTTTTAAGTGGCATAAAATTCCTAACTTCGAGAAGAAATATGGGATGCTTGCAATTACTAAAGAGCGTGGCGCATTTGCTAAACAGTGTATTGATGCATTCTCAATAGTTAAGTTAGGTAGAGACACTGGAAAATCTCAACAAGACGTACTTCCAAAATCCGAAGCCATTGAGGAGAATTGGAAACAATTCCAGCTTGATAGTGACCCTGTAGCTAGATTCATAGCTTCAAGATGTGAAGCTGACCCTGAATACGTGGGCGATCATGGTTGGATTGTGGGTAAGAAAGAACTCTATGATAACTTTGTAGAATGGGCAGATAAACACAATTTAAAAGTAAAAGGCATGACTGATCGAAAATTTAATAAGAAGATGAAAAAATTAGGCTATCATCAAGCAGTTAGAAGAATTGGGGGAATAAATACCAAAGTTTGGATGAACATAATGCTTTTATCCGGTAATGTGGAAAATGATATTGATTCAGAAATTGGTCTAAAAAAATTAGATTACTAAAAGTGCCCCGAAAGGGGTTTTTTTAGTGGTGCTACCAAAAGTGCTACCATTTTCGGTAGCACTTTTTTGTTAATTTTTATTAATATATCAACGTTTATAGGGCTGCTACGATGCTACCGTTTTTTTTTAGTTCACACAGCCACACATATATATATATGTGTATGATTATTGGTCTATTTTTATTTATTTTATTATTTTTATATTTCAAAAAAAACGGTAGCATAGTAGCACTAAAGCTTAAAAAACTGTTATATCAAGGATTTATAGGTGCTACCATTTTTAAAATAATTGGTAGCAATCGGTAGCAGTTAAACTAGAAAAGGCTTAAAAAGCCTATTATACCAAGGATTTATAGGTGCTACCTTTTCGGTAGCACTTTTGGTAGCAAATTATACTAGAATATATATGTAAGCTTTTAAGTTAGGCTAACAAGAGGCAAGTTAACATGAAAATTAATAAAAATAAAACTTATACAGTAACTCAGATCGCTGATATAGCAGGGGTTAGCAAAGCTTCTGTAAGTAGGTGGTTATCAGATAGGCATGTTAGCCCTGACCACACCAAAGGCAAGGCTAAGTATTTCAACGCAACATACGTTGAACAATACTTAAAAGCCCATAAATCCCCACGTAATAAGGTTTCAGAGATCCCGGCTACTACGGAGTTGTTGCAAGAACAAGTAAGGCAACTAACTGAAGAAAACAAGCGATTAATTGCCAGAATTGAAAAGCAAGACCAGCAAATAAAAGAAAAGGATCAACAAATTGCTAACTGGACAAGTCAAAGTGCAATCATTAGTAAGTTAGCTAACGATTCGCATAATGTGGCGCAGAAGTTGCTAGAAAGTAGTAATTCCAGTGTTGACAGCGATAATGAAGAGCCGAGTTCAGTTGAAGAAGTCAATAATCAATCAAACGAGAATGTTAAAAAATCAAGTAATAGTTGGTTTAACCGTCTTTTCAAACGAAAATAAAAAATCAAGTAAATACGACGAGTGATACGTCAAAAGAAATTTATAAAGAGAAAATAATTTAGCATTTTATGCAAAATAATGAAATTACCCCGTAATCGATCGCCTTATTCTATGCTTAATTGTGGAAGCAAAAGCTTTCTAAATTAGATAGAAAATGGAAGGTGTTCTAAATGAGCAATTTCTCGAAATATGAAATCTTTGAGGCTGCTGTTAAAGCAACAAAAGACAAGACACTTACTTTAAAGGACGTTGAAACTCAACTTAAGAAGTTAGGATTTTCAGCTTCAGATAAAGAATTTTCAAAAACTACTAAATTAGCTGTAGTTGATCGCTTTAAGTTAGAAAAGGCTAAGAAGCAATCAGATAAGCAAGTAATTGCTTCATTGGAAAGGGAAGTACAAACCTTGCGTCAACAACTTAATCAACAAGACAAACTTGCTGAATTGTTGAGTCAAATTGATGCTAAGATTGATCAATTACCAGAAAAAATTTCTGATTTAATTGGTCAAAATAGTGAATCAAAAGTACATTCAAATACTTCTATTGAAAGTCAATCTGATGATCAACTAACTTCAGTAAATTCGTTGATTGATAATTCTGATCAGTTAAGTGTTGCTGCTGATAATCCAGATGATGGTTCTGAACAGAACTTTGATTTCTACAATAACGACGATCAATAAACATAAAAAAGGAGTGAACAATGAAGTGTTCACTCCTTTTTTATGCCAATTTTTCGCTTCTTAATTTCCTCCATAAAGGTGGAGGAATACTGTTACACCAGTGATTGATAAACTCCATAAATATGGAGGAAATTTCTTGTGATGATAGCATCTACTAAATTGAGGAATCGCTTGGTACTACCAAGCTATCATGCATAAAACTTTGTGCATGATAGCAGATTTCCTTATGCTCTTTACTGAGATTTTAGAATGTATCTAATCCTGCTATTTATCTTCCTTCTCCTAAGTAACTTTGTAAGACGTCTAATCGATTATGACCCATATATTTGGACAATTGATAGTATGCGCCATACTGTGCTTGATAAGTACCGATTCGATAATTTTGATGTAGATTAATGGTTTTAACTCCTTTAGAGTACCTAGTTTTACCATTAGCTTTTATGCCATTACGATAATAAATTGTTTTCTGTTTGGTACCGCTAAATTGATGTTGATTAAGCTGCTTGATCATATGTTGAGCGTAATTAGCTCGATGAATATGAGTGGGAACATTATGATCAAATGAACGATAAAAAGGTTGATTGTTTTTTAAATTATGACGAAATTCTGCTTTAGATTTCGGTCTTTCAGAAATAGGTCGAATTTTTCCATGATAAATTTGTTTCATTTCTTTTTGCAAATCTTGTCGACATTCAGTCCAACGAATCTTGCCACCTTTGCCCTGTACAATTGCAAATAATCTACCATCTTTAGTTTGATAAAGTGATCGATCACCTAAACCATCTCTGCCATTTTGCGAAGTACCACCAGTTAATTCTCGCCGCCTTAAACCAAAAGCACGAATAGTATCAATTTGATTTTTATATTGGGCGTAAGTATGAGGATGAGTATTAATCCATTCTCTGCTGTTCATCGATTTTTGTCTTTGTTTTGCCAATAAAGTTGATCTTTTTGGCATGCCAGGCAGCTTGCTTTTTTGCAATTTTTGGTTTGTTTTCCAATGGCCAGAGCCAATCATTATGTGATTGATCATTAAAGCATCTGATCCGATAGTTGAAGCAGAATATCCTTGATAGCCATTCACGTGTTGATCACGTTCATACAATAGATATTTTTGAGCAAAGTTAGGCGTGATGTCTTCCATTTTTTTAATATTATTTTCCCGACAAAAATCCGCAAATTTTTGAGCTCTAGCCCAATGTTTTTTATAGGAGTTATCTGAAAAAATATGACGGTAATCAGCTATCTTGCCGTTGTGTGCTTTCTTTATTTGTTGGCGAGAAGTTTTGATGCCATTTTTTCTTTGTTTGATCAATTCTGATCTAAAAATGTGCCGTAAATTTTTAGGCATTTTTACCCTCCATATTTAAAAAGTTAAAACGCCGAGCCAAGCAGGAATTTTTCAATTCCAAATCAGCAATTTTATGTCTTGCCATCGACACGCGGCTCGTTCTAAGCAACATTACTTTCTACTTGCCTGCCAAAGTGGGACTTTTTTCGAAAATAATGCATCTAAGCCTACTATTAAAAGTAGGTTTAGCAGTGATAGTCGATTGAAGCGAGCGCTGATATCAGCGCCTGCGACTGTCTCTTTCTGCTCCGCAATGTTTTTTAGCAATGAAATTTTTTATCAAAAATTTCAAAGCCAAAAACAAAGCTACGCTAAAAAGAGACAGCCGCTTTTTTCACCCCAACCTATCTTGCACAACACACGCAACAGCAAGTTTGAAATCTGTTCCAAGCTAATTTTTCTTTACGAAAAATTAGCAAGTCACGCTTTCAAACTGCGTTGCTCTTTCTAAACAAAAATGCCATCCAGGAGCAAGTTTCCTACATGACATTTCTACAACCTTTTCAATTAATAAACTCACCTTTAAAACAATGGTCTTCCTCTAATTAATACCAACATTTTTACTACCTTTTTCCTTTCTATTAATAAACAATATTTGGACCAACTTTACATTTTTGGCCACTCCTTTTAATTCAAAAATTCTTCAATGGAAGCTATTTTTGAACTAACTTTTGAGAACAAAAAAGCCGCGCTTAAAAAATAAAAAAGTGCGACCTTAATAATACTCAAAAAATTAAATGCCCTAATCGCAAACACATGCTTGGAATTTAACCCAGTTAGCAGGATTAGGCTACTAACGCACCGGAGCTTTTCTGTTAAACAATTCAATCATAACCTAGCTAGTTCCGTCAGATACATCATCGGTTACAATCTTGCGACGCTCAACCGTGAGCCTCAAATAAGTAAAACTGTCGACAACTGTGTCGATTAAATAAAAAAATAAAAATAAAAAAATCTTTACATAGATAATTATAGCATTAAGTCAGAAATTAGCTTTGAATAATGATTTTCAAACAAAAAAGACGGTCTTATGTGACCGTCCATTCTATAAAATTTTTCTAAAGTTCTATTTTTCCGACAATCCAACTATAATCACTTTTTGTATTCATATGTTAAGTTTTAGAAAAGCAAAGAGGAGAATCCCATAAGAACGGGATTCTCCTCTTTGTATATATTATAAATAAAAAAGCGGTCATAAAGACCGCCCACGCTTTGCATGACTAAAGTCATGTAAGCATCCATATTCCTAAAATTATTATAGCACGAACATGATAAAATAGAAATTGCATGACTAACCATGCTCAATTTTCCCTAGTGGTGGAAAGGAGGCAAGTCATGAATACAGTATCCATATTCCTAATTTGTGTTCTGTTGCATGAGCTTCATTTAGTTCTTCATGAACTAAATAATTTGCTCGATAAGTAATTATCAGCAATAGACACGACCAGAGTCATCGGCAGTTGTAGAGTCGGTGGCTTTTTTATTTTGCTTCAATTCTCTAAA